>NZ_CP141608.1:5329089-5636052 GCF_035581345.1 Pseudomonas sp. JQ170C | reverse complement strand
TACGCACGCTGCCATGCGGCCCTTGAGGTGTTGCAGAACAGCCGTGACGCCAAAGGCCGCAGCTTTACCGTGCACAAAATGCCGATCCCCGGCCCGCTGTACGCCACTGAAGAAGAGTGCGACGGCGTCGATCCGGTGGCGGGCAGCCAGGAGCGTAACCCCTCGGTTCGCCTGGCCGGCTCCTACGTCAACTTCCTGATCGTCAACGGCGGCATCATCGCCCCGAGCTTCGACGATCCGGCAGATGCCGAGGCTAGAGCGATTCTGAGCAAGGTGTTCCCTGATCACGAAGTGGTCATGATTCCGGGACGCGAAATGCTCCTGGGTGGCGGCAACATCCATTGCCTGACCCAGCAGCAACCGGCCCCGGCCAAGGGCTGAAACCCGGCCATAAAAAAACCCGTCGCTTGACGGGTTTTTTTATGGGCAAGCGACAACCGGCATCTGCGCTGGCATAGCTCTTGTATTTGTTTTGCATTGTATTTCAACGAGATAGAACCCCATCGTTCTGTCACAAAGTTGGAATACGTTAGCCGTTCACGACCCCAGGGAGTACGTGTCGAATGAATGCAGCAAGTGAGCCGGCTTCGTCCCCATCGGCTTTGAATCACAAAGCGCTTGAGCGTGTGGCGCAGTGGCTGAAACGCAATGGAGCAATCCGGGTCAGGAAGACCGATAAACGACGTGTGTTGCGTGATCGTTATCCAGCAGGCCTGTTGACCGAGGCAGAACTCGAGGCACTGCTGGAGTAGGAGCGGGCTTGCCCCGCGATGCGATGTGACTGACACACCGCTATCGCGGGGCAAGCCCGACCCAACAACAATCAGAAGCTATACGTCCCGGTAACCACCAGGCTACGCGGATCGCCGAACTGGATCTGCGCGGCACTGGTAGCCGAGCTGTAGTACGTCTTGTCGGTGATGTTGCTCAACGCCGCCCGCAGGTCCCAGTCCTTGGTGCGGAAACCGGCCAGCGCATCCCAGCGGCCATAGCCCGGCAGCACCGCCGTGTTCTGGTTGTCGGCATAGCGCTCACCTACCAGGGTCAGCCCGGTCTCGCCATACCAGCCCATTTCCGGTTTCCAGGTCAGGAACAGGCTGCCATTGCGCTTGGCCACGTTGCTCACGCGGTTGCCTTCCTGGCCATTGTTGTCTTCGACGATGGTGGCGTCCTGCAGGCCGATGCCGCCGCGCACATACCAGTTTCCAACGATGTTGCCGGTGGCGGTCAGTTCCACCCCGCGCGAGCGTTGCAGGCCGGTCAGCAGGGTGATGCCCGGGTTGTTCGGGTCGCTGGTGCGACGGTTGTAGAGTTCCAGCTCATACACGGCCAGGGTGGTGCTCAGGCGTTCATCCAGCCAGTCGCTCTTGACCCCGATTTCCTTCTGCCGGGTTTCTTCCGGGCTGGTCTCGTTGGCGTTGCCGGCTGCCCCAGGGGTGATGCCGATCAAGCCGCCACCCACGGGCGAGAAGGTCTTGCTCCAGGAGGCGTAGAAGGAGTGCTCCTTCCATGGCGAATACACCACGCCCAGGCGCGGGCTGGTGCTGTCGCTGTCCTGATCCTCGGAAATGCCGCGCAGTTTGTTGGTGGTCTCCACCTCGAACTGGTCGAAGCGCACGCCGGCCAGCACCTGCCATTGCTCGTTCAGGCGGATCTGGTCCTGAATATACAGGCCACGGCTATCGACCACGGTGTGGTTGTTGCTCGAGGCAACCATGGTGCCGTTGTGCTGCAGGTTACGGTTGGGGTTGTACAGGTCGACGCTCGGCACCGGGCTCGCACCCGGGCCGGAGGTGGCGGCGGTGTAGAGCAGCGGGTCGCGGCGCTGATTGCCGATCTCGATACCGGTCAACAGGGTGTGCTGCAGGCCGTAGGTGTCGAAGTTGCCTTCCAGCTCGACGTTGTTGAACAGGTTGCGGGTGTTCAGGTCCTGCTGCCAGCGCTGGCGGGTGACCTGGCCGGTGGTGGCGTTGTAGCCGGTCTGGTAGGTGTTGTCGAAATCGCTGTTGAGCTTGAACAGGCCCAGGGTATGGCGCACCTGCCAGGTGTCGCTGAGCTGGTAGTTCAGGCGCGAACGCAGGGATTGGGCCTTGTCGTCGATGTAGTCGCGCTGGGTGTCGCCGTAGGTGGTGTCGCGGCCGACATCGGCCGGTCGGCCGTTGACGCTCGGAATGCCACGGTCGGGGGTGCGGTTGTAGCGGCTGTACTCGTACTGCACCAGCCAGTTCAGGTCCGGGGTCAGTTGCCAGTTCATCGAGGGGGCGAACAGCTGGCGGTTGCCGTCGATGCCATCGCGGAAGCTGTTGTTGTCCTGGTTGCCCATGTTCAGGCGCAGGCTGATGTTGTCGGTCGGGTCGGCACTGAGGTCGGCATACAGGCTGCGCAGGTCTTCGCTGCCGCCCTGGGCTTCGATGCTCGAGCGTCGGCCGGCTTCCGGCGTTTTGCTCACGCGGTTGACGATACCGCCCTGGCTGCCACGGCCGTACAACACGGCAGCCGGGCCTTTGAGCACTTCGATGCGCTCGATGTTGTGCAGGTCGCGCACGTACTGGCTGTCGTCGCGGATGCCGTCCAGGTAGAAGTCGTTGCTGGCATCGAAACCACGGATGCGCACGCTGTCGAAACGGGTGTCGGCGCCAGTGCTCACGTTGGGAATACCACTCAGGGCCTGGCCCAGGTCATCGCTGCCGTAGTCCAGCACGTTGCTGGTCTTCACCGAGTCGATGGCCTGGGGCACGTAGCGGGCCGGGGTAGCGGTGCGGGTTGCGGTGGTCACTTCCTTGACCCGTGGATCATCCTCATCACGTTCGCTTTGGGCAGAAACCGACATCTCGGGCAGCGTCATGCTGGCAGCGAGGGCCATGCTGGAACTGAGGAACAGGGAGACACCCAGACTCAAGGGTGACAGGCGGCAAGGGGCAGGCATTAAAGACATCCGCAAGGGTAGAGGTAGACGAAAGGAGGGGGTGATTAAATTCGGCGCGAATGATAATGCGTGCTATTTACTAGTGTTAATTGTTTCTAACGTTTTGTTACAAGTATTTGTTTCAAGATGTTGCTTAGTGATTCTGGTGTTAAAAGGCTGAAACACCGTTGCAGATCCGTCACCTGGTGTAGCAATCGGCGGCGAATATGAAGGTGTTTTCACGAATTTTTGACACATTGATGAACACACGGATAGGATTCGGACAACGCCTGTAGGCCCACCGGCCAAGAGTCCAGAATAAAAGGCCCGCTGCGATCACTCGCACGCGGGCTTTTTATTTTCTGACCCGCGAGCGTCAACCCACGCAGGGGGCGTGGTTTTTGGCGTAGGTCGCAGCGCGTCTTTGACTAAGAAATAAGGAAAATAAAATGTTCAAAACCAGGATCAGTCTGATCGCGCTTAGCCTTTTGACCGCGACTCAGGCTATGGCCAATGACCAGGCCGCCGCCAAGGGCTTCGTAGAAGACAGCAGCATGAACGTTCTGCTGCGCAACGCTTACATCAACCGCGACAAGAAGCACGGCACCGACGACCAGATCGAATGGGGCCAGGGCGTTATCGCCAACTTCTCCTCCGGCTTCACCCAGGGCACCGTTGGTGTGGGTGTCGATGCATTCGGTCTGTACGCCGTGCGTCTGGACGGCGGCAAGGGTCACAACGGCGGCGCCGGTGTCGACTTCTTCAAGCCTAGCGATGGTGCTCAGGCCAACTCCCCTCACAACCTGGCCCGTGGCGGCGCCGCAGTAAAACTGCGCGTTTCCAACACCGTACTGAAGTACGGCGACCAGATGCCTGCGCTGCCAGTTCTGCAGTACGACGATGCCCGTCTGCTGCCAGAAAGCTTCACCGGCACCATGATCACTTCCAAAGAGATCAAGGGCCTGGAACTGAACGCTGGCCGTTTCACCCAGGAAGCGCGCAAGAGTGCTGAAGGCCGTGACAGCGGTGGCCTGAAGTCGATCAACGTGCTCGGCGGTAGCTACAAGTTCACCGAGAACCTGTCGGCTGCGGTGTACGGCTCCGACGTTGAAGACGTGCTGCAGAAGTACTACCTGGGCGTGAACTACGTTCACCCGATCGCTGCTGACCAGTCCCTGACCCTGGACTTCAACGGCTACAAGTCGGACATCAACAACAAGTACGTCAAAGAAGCGGGCCTGACCGGCGACTCCAACACCATCTGGAGCCTGGCAGCCACTTACGCCTTCGGTCCGCACTCGGTGACCATCGCTCACCAGCGCAGCACCGGCGACACCGGCTACCAGTACGGCTGGTACCAGAACCGTGGTGGCGTGGGTGACGGTGGCTCGACCATCTACCTGGCCAACTCCTACTGGTCTGACTTCAACGCTGAAGACGAGCGTTCCTGGCAGATCGGCTACGGCCTGGACTTCAGCAGCTTCGGCGTGCCGGGCCTGAAGTACAACGTGGCGTACGTGCGTGGTGACAACATCAACACCCACGGCTTCGGCGAAGGCAAAGAGCGCGAGATCTTCAACCAGATCAAATACGTCGTTCAGGAAGGCCCTGCCAAGGACCTGTCCGTCAAACTGCGTAGCTCGTTCCTGCGTACCTCTGACAGCGTTCGTCAGAACGGCTACAACGACGACGGCAACGAAGTCCGCGTATTCGTCGAATACCCGATCAGCATTTTCTGATTGGGTTTCGCGGGGCAAGCCCGCTCCCACAGGGGGCTTGCTCCCGATCGAACAACCCCGGCTTATGCCGGGGTTGTTTCTTTTCTGCGCACTGAAACCTTCACGGGCTCACCCATCTGCGGCTCAAAGCTGTCACTGCGAGCCATCTGCCACATCCGCGCATAGAACTCGCTGTTGATCTCGCCGCTGAGCAACTCGCCAGGCTTGAGAAATACGTGCAGCTGCGAAAACAGACGAATCTCGCTGGCGCTGATGCGCCGCACCAGGTGCTTGGGCTTTAACTGCGAAGGATGATCAAGGCCCGCTGCCGCCAGCATCTCGGCCAGGGCATGCAGGGTATTGCGGTGAAAGCTGTAGACCCGGTCGGCCTTGTCGGGCACCACCAGCGCGCGTTGGCGCAACGGGTCCTGGGTGGCGACGCCGGTGGGGCACTGGTTGGTGTGGCAGCTTTGCGACTGGATACAGCCAATGGCAAACATGAAGCCACGCGCCGAGTTCACCCAGTCGGCACCGATGGCCAACACGCTGGCGATATCGAACGCACTGACAATCTTGCCCCCGGCACCAATGCGCACCTTGTCGCGCAGGTTCAGGCCAACCAGGGTGTTGTGCACGAACATCAGGCCTTCGCGCATCGGCACCCCGATGTTGTCGCTGAACTCCCTGGGCGCTGCGCCCGTACCGCCTTCCTTGCCATCGACCACGATAAAGTCCGGGACGATGCCGGTGCTCAGCATGGCCTTGGCGATGCCCATGAACTCCCAGGGGTGACCCAGGCAGAACTTGAAGCCCACCGGCTTGCCGCCCGACAGCTCACGCAGTCGGGCGATGAACCGCAGCAACTCCAGTGGCGTGCGAAAGGCGCTGTGGGCGGCGGGCGAAATACAGTCTTCACCCACCGGCACACCGCGTGTGGCAGCGATTTCGGCACTGACCTTGTGCCCCGGCAAGATCCCGCCATGACCCGGCTTGGCGCCCTGGCTGAGCTTGATCTCGATCATCTTCACCTGCGGGTCGCTGGCCTGGGCGGCAAAGCGATCGGGGTCGAAGCGACCCTCGGCGGTACGGCAGCCAAAATAGCCGCTGCCGATCTCCCAGATCAGGTCGCCACCGTGTTCGCGGTGGTACGGGCTGATGCTGCCTTCACCCGTGTCATGGGCAAAGCGCCCGCGCCTGGCACCCTGGTTCAACGCTGCAATGGCATTGGCACTGAGCGCACCAAAACTCATGGCGGAGATATTGAAGATCGAGGCCGAGTAGGGCTGGCGACACTGCGGGCCACCAATGGCGATGCGAAACGAGGCCGGGTCTGGCGTGTCGCTGGGCAGCATCGAATGGCTGATGAACTCGAAGCCCGGGCGATACACATCGTTGAGGGTGCCGAAGGCCTTCTCGGCGCTTTCATTCTTGGCCCGGGCGTACACCAGCGAGCGCTGGGCGCGGGAGAAGGGCAGCTTGTCGTCATCGCCTTCGAGCAGGTACTGGCGGATTTCCGGGCGGATGGTTTCGATCAGGTAACGGATGTTGCCCAGGATCGGGTAATTGCGTCGCACGGCGTGATGGCGTTGTCGCAGATCGTTCAGGCCGACCAGGCTGAGCGCGGCGCAGAGTAGGGTGAAGGGCCAGAGCCAGGGCTGAGTCGCAAGGAAGGGCAGGCTGATACAGGTGAAGAGCAAGCAGCCGGCCAGACAGGCGTAACGGCTGGGAAGCGAAGCTTTCATGGATCTTCCGCTGATGTGAGAGATCCTTCCTAGGATAGGGCAAGCCCTTGCGCGGAAAACCCGTGGTTTCGGTAAAAGACTTTTATCCCCGGCGTGCTTGACCCCGCAGCTGCCGCGATAGTTTGCCCATGACTGAACCCAACTCCGCCACTTGCATAACTGCCGCCCGCAACCACCGTGCTACAAGCTCGTACCGTTTCTTTGCGAGTGAAACCCTGTGACCGCCGCTACCCGCACCGCACCCGCCAACCAGGGCTTTGGCCTGCTTTGCCTGGCCAGTTACTTGTTGTCGCTGTCGTACGGCTCGACCTTTTTGTTGTCGTTGCTGGTCAGCACCCGTGGCGGTAACGAGCAGGATGCGGGGCGGATCATTTCTCTGGCGATGCTCAGTACGGTCGTGGCCGTGCTCGGCAGCGGACACCTGGCTGACCGCCTGGGTTCGGCGCGGGCCATTGCGCTGTCGGCGCTGTGCCTGGTGGCCGCGTGCCTGGGTTTTGCCCTGATGCCGGGCACCGGTATCGGCCTGATGCTCTGCGGCCTCGCCCTGGGCCTGGGCTGGGGTGCGTTCTACACCCTGGGGCCGATCCTGGTCGCCGAACGGGTCGAGCCTGCGCGTCGCACGCACTGCTTTGCCTTGCTCTCCGGCAGCATGATGAGCGGCATCGGCTCCGGGCCGCTGGTGGGCAAGCTGGCCAGCTTGTTTCACCTGCCGGTGCAGACGGCGTTCTTCACTGCGGCGGCGGCTGCGGTGGTGGGGTTGATGATCTTCAATCATCTGGCACGCCAGCCCAGGCAAGCCGCCAGCCCGGTCGGCATCAGCCGCAGGGCCAGCGCTCAAGTGCTGGGTTCGGCGGCGCGCTGGCCGATTCTCATGGTTGGCCTGGGTGGAGCGATTTTCGGCGGCCTGGGCAGTTTTCAGACCTCCTACGCCGCAGCGCGCGGCCTGGACTATTCGCTGTTCTTCGTTGGTTTTATGAGTGCGGCCATCGGCTGTCGATTGCTGGTCGCCGGGTGGGTGGTCAAGCGCGATGCCTACCGCGCCTCCTGCCTGCTCTCGGCCTTCACCGTGCTGGCCGTGCTGGCGCTGGGCTGGTGGGTGCAGAACAACCTGGGCTACTTGCTGGCCGCGGCTTTGCTGGGCGTCGGCTATGGCCTGAACTACTCGGTGATCAACGGCCTGGCGGCCAACCAGGCGCCGGCCGGGCACACCCCGCAAGCGTTGCTGCTGTTCAGCCTGGCTTATTTTCTTGGCGTGTTCGGATTCCCCTGGCTGGCGGGCAACCTGATCGTCAGTGGCGGCACCGAGGCCATGATGCTTTGCCTGCTGGGCATCGCTTTGCTGAACTGGCTGGTGAGCGCCGGGCGCCTGGTCGGCCGCTGGCGCGCTCGTACTCGCGAGGTATCGCCGTTTTATTGATCCTGGTTAATTTTTGTTCAAGTGGTCAGCTTTACACTGAATGCTCTGCACCCTCAAAGGGGGACAAGGCATGACCATCATCGTGACCGGCGCCGCCGGTTTCATCGGTAGCAACCTCGTCCAGGCCCTCAACCGACGCAATGAAACCGAGATCATTGCCGTCGACGACCTGACCGATGGCGACAAATTCCGCAACCTCGCCGACTGCGAGATTGCCGATTATCTCGACAAGGACGACTTTCTCGACCGCTTTGCCCGCGGCCAGTTCGGCAAGGTTCGCGCCGTGCTGCACCAGGGCGCCTGCTCCAGCACCGTCGAAGGCGACGGGCGCTTCATGATGGACAACAACTACCGCTACAGCCGCAATCTGCTCGATGCTGCCCAGGCCCTGCAAGTGCCGATGCTGTATGCCTCGTCGGCAGCGGTGTATGGCGCCGGGCGCGACTTTCGCGAACAGCGCGAGTGCGAGCGGCCGCTGAACGTCTACGGCTACTCCAAATTCCTCTTCGATCAACACGTGCGCAGGCTGTTGCCTGCAGCGCGCAGCCAGATCGTCGGCCTGCGTTACTTCAACGTCTACGGCCCCCACGAACAGCACAAAGGTGCCATGGCCTCGGTGGCCCTGCATTGCTTCAACCAGTACCAGGCCCATGGCAAGGTCAGCCTGTTCGGCAGCTATGGCGACTACCCAAGCGGCGGCCACCTGCGGGACTTTGTCTCGGTGGAGGATGTGGTCAAGGTCAACCTGCACTTTCTGGATCAGCCGCAGCTCAGCGGCCTGTTCAACGTCGGCAGTGGGCGCGCCCAGCCGTTCAACGATGTCGCCATGGCAGTGATCAACCGCCTGCGCGAGCAGCAAGACCAACCCCCGCTGTCACGGGAAATGGCCTTGCTCGAAGGCATCCTGGAATACAGCGAATTCCCCGACCACCTGCGCGGCAAATACCAGTGCTACACCTGCGCCGACCTGAGCCGCTTGCGCGAGGCCGGCTTCACGCAACCCATGCTCACGGTCGAGCAGGGCGTGGCGCGTTATTGCGACTGGCTGCAAGGCATCGAAACAGCGACGCCTGCCCAATACAGGCAGGCGGCGGTGGCTTAGTGCTGGCGCAGGGTTTTGACATCGCCCTTGGCTGAGGTTTCGCGCAGGTACTCCACCAGCGAATCATCCAGCGCCTGCATCCAGCGAGTGTGGTGCGGCACGGCGGCGGTGCCGGTGATTACCGAGCGGTAGGACTTGTCGCGGTAGCCCATGATGTCCTGCTTCTTGTCCGACTTCCATTTGAGGAAGATCCGGTTTACCGCGTCGATGTCGAAGCTTGGATAGTCGGTTTGCTCGATCAGGTGCTTGATGTAGCGGCCCTGGAACTCGTACATCTGCGCGGTGGTTGCCAGCGCCTCTTCCTCGGCACGCCAGCGGGCGCTGTCGGCCTGCATCTCGGCCGTTGATGGCAGCGTTTTAAGGCCCAGCATATAGTCCCGGGCAAACCACGCCTGGGCGTCGAACAGATTGAAGCTGTACCAGAGGTCTTGCATGCCCAGGTAGATCAACCGCGGGTTCTGCTCCCACACCACGCCTTGGTACAGCCCCAGCGGCCACAGGCGGTTGCCGGTTTTGAGCGTCAGCTCATCGGGCAGGAACGGGAAGTGATGCTGATAGCCGGTGCACAGAATGATCGCATCCACCCGCTTGCTGGAGCCGTCGGCAAAGAACGCCAGCTCACCGTCCACCCGCTGCAACTGCGAGCGCTCTTCCCAGCCCTTGGGCCACTTGTAGCCCATGGGCTGGGTGCGATAGGCCGTGGTGATGGAGCGCGCGCCGTATTTGAAACACTGTGAGCCGATGTCTTCGGCCGAATAGCTGCTGCCGACAATCAGCACATCCTTGCCCTTGAACTCCAGCGCATCGCGAAAATCGTGGGCATGCAGAATGCGCCCGGAGAAACGCTCGAACCCGGTGAAGTCCGGCACATGGGGCGTGGAAAAATGCCCGCTGGCCACTACCACAAAATCGAACACCTGCTCGATGCCAACGCCTTGGGCGTAGTCGTAGGCGCTGACCGTGAAGGTGCGGCTGGCCTCATCGAAACGCACCGCCTTGACCGCTGTATTGAAGCGAATGTAATCGCGCACACCGGCCTTTTTCACCCGGCCCTGAATGTAGTCCCACAACACCTCACGCGGTGGATAAGACGAAATCGGCCGACCGAAATGCTCATCAAAACTGTAGTCGGCGAACTCCAGGCACTCCTTCGGCCCGTTCGACCACAGGTAACGGTACATACTCCCGTGCACCGGCTCGCCGTGCTCATCCAGCCCGGTGCGCCAGGTGTAGTTCCACATCCCGCCCCAGTCAGCCTGCTTCTCGAAACAGACCACCTCGGGCATGGCTGCCCCCTTGGCATGAGCGGATTGAAAGGCACGCAGCTGCGCCAGGCCAGACGGGCCCGCGCCGATAATGGCAACACGAATACTCATAAGACTTCCTGACAGAAAACACTGAAAAAAATGCAAAGCGTCTCCAGCCCTGAACGGCAAAACCGAGGGCGATGGAAAGCGAAAAATTCAGGCGTCAGCTGGCAGGCGGAGGGACAGGGCGTTTGCGTTTGTGCGCGAGCAAGACGTCGCGGGGCGGAATCGACAGTGCGTGGAACAGTGTCGAGAGGGGAGAGCTGGTCAGCGAAAGCATAGTGACAGCGTTGGGCCCGTAGGTATTGCCGAACAGCGCGGCAAACGGGCCTTGGGGGCGAAAGATACGTGTGGTCTCGTTCATGACGGGCTGATTCTGCCTCTTTTGGTTATGGATGCCTTTTTAGCTATAACGGATGGGGATTTGGATTACAAGGTTGGAGGGTTGCTTTGCAGCCTTTGCCGGCAATGCAGACTCCCACCGAGAACCCGGCTTTTTCTACGGAAACAAAAAAGGCCCACCTTTCGGTGGGCCTTTCTTTTACTGCATATGGTGCCGGCACCAGGAATCGAACCCGGGACCTACTGATTACAAGTCAGTTGCTCTACCATCTGAGCTATACCGGCACAGGGTCGCCATTATAGCGATCAGTTTGCGTCTGTAAACTACTTCTGCAAGATTCGTTGCGATACCGGGTTTCAGGGTGTGTAGCGGGGGATTTTCTTACCAGCCGCGGTGCAATGTCGTGGCGTCGGGTTCGCGTTGGGTCGGGTCGAAAATCATGGGTTTGTGTTCGTGGCAGCCGCGCTTGGTGCAGTGGGTGGTGGGCTGCACGGGCAGGGGTTGCAATGGGGTGTCCCAGGCGGACTGGGTGGGGTGGTTTGGGGTGCTGCAGCCGGGGAGGGTGATCAGGGCGGCGAGCAGGGTGAGGGGGAAGAGGCGGTTCAATTGGGGGTTCCGGTTGTAGAGGGGTTTCTTTCGCGGGGCAAGCCCGTTCCTACAGGGTGGGGAATATAATTTACGAAGCTTTCAGCAGGCTTTAAGGGCTTTTACCTGTATAGGTTATCAAGCACGCGATTTTTAATTAGATATTCTCTATCAATTTGACTTAAGCAATGCCTTGAGCTAATTTGTTGTTCATTATGTTGAACACTAAAGCGTTTCTGCTCCTCATCCCTCGTCTGGCCACCCGTGAAAATCACTGGACCGGCGGTCTGTAGCGCCTCCCCCGACAATCAGCTTTTTTCTCTTTTTGTCTGTAGCCGTCGCCGCTAGTGCGCGCGGTGTGTTGTCGCCCGTGGGAGGGCATCATGCGTTCCTGGATTTATTTGTTTATCGCCATTATCGCTGAGGTGATCGGCACCGCGTCGATGAAATTCGCCGCCACTCATTCCGCCATCCTGGGTCATGGACTGATGTACGCCATGATCGGCCTGTCGTACTTCTTCCTCGCCCTGGCCGTCAAACGTGTGCCGGTGGGCGTTGCCTACGCGCTGTGGGAAGGCATCGGCATTGTGCTGATTACCCTGATCAGTGTGACCTGGCTCGGGGAGAGCATCGGTCTGCTCAAGGCCGCCGGCCTGGGTGTGATGATCGCCGGTATCCTGCTGATCAAGGCCGGTACCCGCGCCGCACCCGCCAAGCGCGAGATGGAGGCCCTGCCATGCTGAGCATGAACTGGATTCCCTTCGCCTGGCTGGGCCTGGCGATTGTGCTGGAGGTGATCGCCAACCTGCTGCTCAAGTATTCCGACGGTTTGCGCAAGCGCGGCTACGGCATTGTCTCGATTCTGTGTGTGCTGGCCGCCTTTACTGCGCTGGCCCAGGCTGTTCGCGATATCGAACTGTCGCTGGCTTATGCCATTTGGGGCGGCTTCGGCATCCTTGCCACCGTGGCCATGGGTTGGGCGCTGTTTGGTCAGCGCCTCGCCGGGCGGGGCTGGTTGGGCCTGGCGCTGTTGCTGGTCGGTATGAGCCTGCTGAAACTGGCCTGATTTTGCTGCTTAGAGCGTTTGGTTAAAACGCTTATGCACAAGGTGCGTGCCAGACCTGTGACGCATTCATCGGACCAGCGCCTGCCGCTGGTCTTTGCGCAAATAGCTGTTTTTGCTGGCGATAAGCCCCTGAGTGAAAAACGACCAACGGTCGAAAGCGCTTGGATCCAAGGTTTTCGAGGGTTTTTTCAAAAGGTTGCGCACAGACTTATCCACAGGCTGCGCACATTTGGGGCAGGGTTATTGGCGTTGCGCCAGGAGCATCAAGTTGCGCGGTGTGAGGGGCTGCTCACAGAACACCCCTAGCTGCACTTGGTAGCCCTGCTCGCGCAGGTAGAGCGCACGGTCAAGCACCAGCCACAACTCCAGCGGGCGGCGGAACAGGTTGCGCAGCAGCTCCAGATTGCGAACTTCGGCCAGGCGTTGCCAGCCGGCAGCCTGCAGCGCGTTCCAGTCAGGGGCGCGGTCGATCGACAGGCCTTTGAGCGCCATCAGTTCAAGGCAGTAGTCGGCAAAAGGCTTTTGCAGCCAGCTGACCGGCAACGAGGGCGTCGGCAGGTATTCATCCATTCCCCGCAGCTCACGCTGCAACAAATCGAACCCCAGGCGCCTGGCCATCGACTCATCGCGCTGGCGGCGTACCCGTGCGCCGGCGGTCACGGTTTCGCTCAGGGGCAGGCCCAGGTCGTCGATCGACAGCTGCAGGCCGGAGGTGATCGCAGCGCTTGAGAGCGGCTGGTACTGCGCCGCCTGGATGCGGTTGTAGCAGCAGGGCGCAATCGCCAGCTGACGGCAACCCTGGCGGCTGGCCAATTGCATCAGGCGCACATGCAGGTCGCCACAGGCGTGCAGGGCGACGGCGGTGTGGTCGTTGCTCAAGTGCCGGGCGGCGTCTTCGGCCAGAACGTCCTGCAACTGGTGATCGGCGCTCAAGCCGTGATGCTGGCTCAGTTGCCGGCCGGCGTCGACCAGCGCCGGGTCGTATTCCAGGCAGGTCAGTTGCTGGTGGTCGCCTTGCAGCAAGCGCCGGCCCAGGTGGCCCTTGCCCGAGCACCAGTCGAGCCAGTGCCGTGGCGTCCGGGTAAAGCCCAGGTGGCTGGCGAAGGCTTCGATCTGTTGCCATTTGCGCCCCGGTACATCCACGTTCAGGCGATGGCTCGCCGCAGGCAGGGCGACTGTGGACAGCTCGCCGACCTCGGACAGCCGCGCGGCCAGGCTGGCCAGCTGTGGAAAAGGCGCCGGTGCGTGCAGTTGCTCGGGATGGTTGTGGGCTGCCTCTGCCTCGTCCAGCGAGCGCTGTCGCAACCAGGCAGCCAAGGTCGGATGCTCGGCTTCCCAGGGCAGTTGCAGCTGGGTGAAGGGGCGTGGTCGCCACAGGTGCTGGTGGTCGCGCAAGAAGCTGTCCAGCGCCTGGAAGCGGCTGAGCAGTTGGTCATCGGCGAGGGGGAGGGCAGTGGTCATGGTCGGATACGAAAACGGGGCTGTGATCAGCCCCGTTATACAGGTTCAGCGGCCTTGGCAGGCGTCGACGCGCAGCCAGCGTTCCAGTTGCTTGAAGCCTTGTACCAACAGGAACGAGATCACCAGGTAAAACAGGCCGGCAGCGAAGAAGATCTCTACGGGCAAGTAGGTACGCGCGATGATGGTCCGCGCCATGCCGGTCAGTTCCAGCAAGGTAACGGTGCTCGCCAGGGCGCTGGCCTTGAGCATCAGGATCACTTCGTTGCTGTAGGCCGGCAAACCTATGCGCGCGGCACGCGGCAGCATGATGTAGAACAGTGCCTTGGCCCGGGACATGCCCAGAGCCCGCGCTGCTTCGATCTCTCCACGTGGGATGGCCTGCAGGGCGCCGCGCAGGATTTCGGCGATGTAGGCGGCGGTATGCAGGGTCATGGTCAGCACCGTGCACCAGAACGGATCGCGCAGGTATGGCCACAAGACGCTGCTACGGACGGCCTCGAACTGGGCAAGGCCGTAGTACACCAGAAACAGCTGAACCAGCAGCGGAGTGCCACGGAAGAAGAAGATGTAGCTGAACGGCAAGGCACGCACGTACCAATGGCGTGACGAGCGAGCGATACCCAGCGGGATGGCGAGGATCAGGCCGGCAATGACCGCGATGGCTACCAGTTCCAGTGTCAGCGTGGCGCCTTGGGCCAGGCGTGGTAGCCACTTGATGATGACTTCCCAGTTCATTGGTTAGGCCTCGCGAAGCCGCGTGCGGCACGTTTTTCCATGAAGTGCATGCCAGTCATGGCAAGGACGGTCAGCCCGAGGTAAATAACAGCGGCAACCATATAGAAGGTGAAGGGCTGCTTGCTCACCGTCACGGCGATCTGCGAGTGACGCATGATCTCTTCCAGGCCGATTACCGATACCAGCGCAGTGTCTTTCATCAGGATCATGAACAGATTGCCCAGGCCGGGAAGGGCGATGCGCCACATTTGAGGCAGGACCAGCTTGGAAAAAATCCGCCCTCTGGAAAGGCCCAGGGCCAGGCCGGCTTCACGGTGGCCCTTGGGTATGGCCAGGATCGCGCCGCGGAATACTTCCGTGGCATAGGCGCCGAAGCACAAGCCAAGGGCGATCACGCCAGCAGCAAAGGCATTGAGTTCCAGGCCAGGAATGTTCAGGGCTTCGCCAAGCCGGTTCATCAGGCTGACGGTGCCAAAGTAAATCAGCAATACCCAGAGCAGTTCGGGTACGCCACGCACCAGGGTGGAATAAAAGCCACCCAGCCATTGCAGGGGTTTGTACGGCGAGGTCTTGGCCAGGGCGCCAAGCAGCCCTAGCACCAGCCCCAGACACAGGGCCGACAACGCGAGTTTGACGGTCATCAGCGTCCCGGCCAACAAGGCCGGACCGAATCCGTAGAGATCAATATTCATGGGCAGGTTTGTTCAAAGGACCGGCATCACCTCCAGGGCGATGCCGGTCGGGGCGAATCAATAGATGCTGAAGGGGAAGTACTTGTCGTTGATCTTCTTGTAGGTGCCGTCGGCAACGATTTCCTTCAAAGCGGCGTTCAGTTTGGTGCGCAGTGCATCGTCACCTTTGCGCACGGCGATGCCGACCTTGTCGCTTTCGTTAACAGGCTCGCCTTTGAACTCGTAGTTTTTACCGGCTTCGGATTTGAGCCAGTCGTAGTTGGCGTATTTGTCGGCCAGCAGGGCGTCGACGCGGCCTGAGGTCAGGTCCAGGTAGGCGTTTTCCTGAGTGTCGTAGAGGCTGACTTTGAACTTGCCGTCCATGCCGCCGTTATCGTCCAGCCAGGTCGCGGCCTGCGTTGCGCGCTGGGTGCCCAGTGCTTTGCCTTGCAGCGAAGCGGGGTCAGTCTTGAAGTCGACGTTCTTTGGCGCGATGAACTGCTGCTTGTTCGAGTAGTAGGGGTCGGTAAAGTCCACGGCTTGCTTGCGCTCGTCGGTGATCGACAGCGACGAGACGATGAAGTCGAACTTCTTGGCGTTAAGGGCCGGGATGATGCCGTCCCAGTCGGAGGTAACCACTTCGCACTCGACTTTCATCTTGGCGCACAGGGCGTCGCCGATGTCTTTGTCAAAGCCCACTACCTGGCCACTGGCGTCCTTGTTGTTGAACGGCGGGTAAGCCGCCTCGATGCCCATCTTCAGTTTCTCGGCAGCCATGGCATTGGCCGAGAACACCAGCGTGGCGGCAGCGGCCAGGAGGAATTTCTTATAGGTCTGCATGCGTGTTGCTCCGTTAGCGGTTGCTGGACATGAATTGTTTACAACGCGCCGAGTTCGGGTTTTCAAAAACCTGCTGCGGCGTTCCCTGCTCTTCGACCAGCCCTTGGTGCAGGAAGATGACTTCGCTGGACACCTGGCGGGCAAAGCCCATTTCGTGCGTAACCAGTAGCATGGTACGGCCTTCTTCGGCCAGGGCGCGGATAACGTTAAGCACTTCCTGGACCATTTCCGGATCCAGGGCCGAGGTCGGCTCGTCAAACAGGATGACCTTGGGCTTCATGGCCAGGGTGCGGGCAATGGCGGCGCGTTGTTGCTGGCCGCCGGACAATTCGGCCGGGTAGCTGTGGCGCTTGTTGTGGATGCCGACCTTGTTGAGCAGTGCCTCGGCATGCTCGATGGCTTCGGCCTTGCTCTGGCCGAGCACGCGACGAGGGGCCTCGATGATGTTGTCGAGGATGCTCATGTGCGGCCACAGATTGAAATTCTGGAACACGAAGCCGATCTCGCTGCGCATGCGATTGATCTGCTTGTTGTCGGCAGCCACCAGCTCACCGTTTTTTGCAGCTTTGAGCCGCAGCTCTTCACCGGCTACCAGGATCTGGCCCTGGTGCGGGTTTTCCAGCAGGTTGATGCAGCGCAGCAGAGTGGACTTGCCGGAGCCGGAGGATCCCAGGATCGAGATCACATCACCATCGCGTGCGGTCAGCGAGATGCCCTTGAGAATCTCCTGGTCGCCGTAGCGTTTGTGCAGGTTGCGGATTTCCAGCGCGGGCGTGGCCTCAGCCATGTGCGGTCCTCATGTGTTCTGGTGCGCTCCTGCTGTTGGCGGCCTTCTTGGCGAGCGCCAAGCTAGCATAGCGGCTGAATGACAGCCAACAACGGCGGGAGGGGCAACGGGTTACCGGGAGGGCGGGTGTCGCATCG
Organism: Pseudomonas sp. JQ170C; assembly: GCF_035581345.1. Taxonomy (NCBI): domain Bacteria; kingdom Pseudomonadati; phylum Pseudomonadota; class Gammaproteobacteria; order Pseudomonadales; family Pseudomonadaceae; genus Pseudomonas; species Pseudomonas sp. JQ170C. The sequence goes on along the minus strand of NZ_CP141608.1, from coordinate 5,619,236 downwards.
CTGCAGCTGACTGTCGCGCGGATGTCCGCCTGCCCTCGTTTCCAGGGCCGGAGCCTTGATGAAAAAAGGCGCGATGGTGCCATTTTTGGCCAGTGCTGGGAAGCCGTTTCTGACCTTGCGTACAGCTTCGGCCAAGGATTGCGGCGATTGGTTGCTCTGATTGGGTTGTACCTTTTTGCGCCAGGGATGTGCGCGAGGTGTTACCGATGACGGTTTTTGGTGCGACTCGCTATTTGTAAGTGGGTATTTCAGTAATTAATGGATTCAGCGCTTTTTTTTGGCGGGCATTCGGCCAGTATCTGGCAGAAAGGCCTGTAAGCCTTGTTGCACGCGGCTGTAGGGAATTTCAAACGAACGGTCAAGGAACTGGCGCGTTATTTGCCTTCCCTAGCGGTAACAGGATGTTGCTGCCCTTCTTTATAGGGGCGCATCTGCAGTAGCAGGACAGAAAGCCATTCCTTCAAAGGTAGTTTTATGAGCGGTACGCACAATTCCAATGACCTCGCTCAGGGGCTCAAACAACGGCATGTCACCATGCTGTCTATTGCTGGCGTTATTGGCGCCGGCTTGTTCGTCGGCTCCGGCCACGCCATTGCCGAAGCCGGCCCTGCCGTGTTGCTGGCCTACGCCGCCGCCGGCACCCTGGTGGTGCTGGTGATGCGCATGCTGGCCGAAATGGCCATTGCTTCACCCGATACCGGTTCCTTCTCCACCTACGCCGACAAGGCCATCGGCCACTGGGCCGGCTTTACCATTGGCTGGCTGTACTGGTGGTTCTGGGTGTTGGTGATCCCGCTGGAGGCCAACGCCGCCGCCACCATCCTGCATGCCTGGTTCCCTGACGTGGGGATCTGGGTGTTCACCCTGGTCATCACCTTGCTGCTGACTGCGACCAACCTGTTCAGCGTGAAGAACTACGGCGAGTTCGAGTTCTGGTTCGCATTGCTCAAGGTAGTGGCAATCATCGGCTTTATCGTGCTGGGCGTGGCGGCGATTTTCGGCCTGCTGCCCAACAGCCAGGTCAGCGGCGTCAGCCACCTGTTCGACACCCAGGGCTTCATGCCCAACGGTATGGGCGCGGTGCTGGCGGCAATGCTGACCACCATGTTCTCGTTCATGGGTACCGAGATCGTCACTATTGCTGCCGCCGAGTCGAAAGACCCGGGCAAGCAGATCACCAAGGCCACCAACTCGGTGATCTGGCGGATCTTCCTGTTCTACCTCGTGTCGATCTTCGTGGTCGTGGCACTGGTGCCGTGGAACCACAGTGAACTGGCCGAAGTGGGCTCTTATCAGACTGTGCTGAACCTGATGGGCATCCCCAACGCCAAGCTGATCGTCGACATCGTTGTGTTGATCGCCGTGACCAGCTGCCTGAACTCGGCGCTGTACACCTCTTCGCGCATGCTCTTCTCCCTGAGCAAGCGTGGTGATGCACCGGCCGTAGCCCAGCGCACCACGTCCTCCGGTACCCCGTACTGCGCGGTGGTGCTGTCGACGGCGGCGGCGTTCCTCACCGTGATTGCCAACTACCTGGCGCCGGCTCAGGTGTTCGAGTTCCTGCTGGCCAGCTCTGGCGCCATTGCCTTGCTGGTGTATCTGGTGATCGCTGTGTCGCAACTGCGCATGCGCCGTCAGCGCATGGCCCGTGGCGAGAAGATTGCCTTCAAGATGTGGCTGTTCCCGGGCCTGACCTGGGCAACCATCGTGTTCATCGTGGGCATTTTGACGGTGATGCTGATCCGTCCGGATCATCGCATCGAGATCGTGGCGACCGGGTTGCTGTCGATTGCGGTTGTGGCGGCGGGGCTGCTGGTGGCGCGCAAGCGCAAGGCCGAGGCGGCTGGGCGGGTTGTGCTGAACAACTGATGGAATGAATCGCGGGGCAAGCCTGCTCCTACCGGGATGGTAGGAGCAGGCTTGCCCCGCGACGACTCAACCGAACTGTTTTTGCTGCGTCTTGGCCACCGCCTCGGAAGCCGAGATGTACGCCTCCTGGAACTCATCACTCTCCAGCCACGCCATGGTGGTGTCTTCGTCTGCGCCGTCCAGCCATTTGCGGTAGGCGGTGAAGACCATGACGATGTAGTCGGTGGCGTGTTCTTCCTTGTGGCCCTTGAGCACCAGAGCCAGCAGCGGGTCAACCAGGAACACCGAGATCAGGGGCACCAGCCCACCTTCCTGAGCAGCCTTCATCTTCTCGAACAGGGCGTTGTAGCTGCCCGAATCCATTGCCTTGTTGAACACCTGCTCAACGCTTGCGCTGGAGCTTTCGCCACTGCTCTTGACGGCCTGGCCGCTACGCACCATGCGGTTTTCGCGAGCCTTGGCGGCGGCGCGCTTGGCGCGTTTCTGTTGTTTAGTGTTGGAGGCCATCGGTGAATCCTGAGTCGTAAGATTTCGCGTATTGAATCGCAGTTGGCAGGGAAACCCAAGCCGCATTCGATCAGGAGGCGGGCTGCGTCCCCTCAATACGGTCTTCTTCCTCCAGCACCCGCGATGCCCGGTCCACAAGTAGTGGGTCAGGATGGTGGGCCACGCGCAGGTCTTTACCCGGGTAGTCCAGCGAATGCAGGAAGTGACGGATGCAGTTGATCCGCGCGCGCTTCTTGTCATCGGACTTGACCACCGTCCACGGCGCATCGGCGGTGTCGGTGTGGAAGAACATCGCTTCCTTGGCCGCGGTGTATTCGTCCCACTTGTCCAGCGACTTGATGTCGATGGGCGACAGCTTCCAGTGCTTGAGTGGGTCGTCGCGGCGGGAGATGAAGCGGCGCAGCTGCTCTTCGCGGTTCACCGAGAACCAGTACTTGAACAGCAGGATGCCGCTGTTGCAGAGCATGCGTTCAAGGTCGGGCGCCTGGCGCATGAATTCCAGGTACTGCAAAGGCGTGCAGAAATCCATCACCCGCTCGACACCGGCGCGGTTGTACCAGGAGCGGTCGAAGAAGACCATTTCGCCTGCGGTCGGCAGGTGCTGGATATAGCGCTGGAAGTACCACTGGCCCTTTTCCTGCTCAGAAGGCTTCTCCAGGGCCACGATGCGTGCGCCACGCGGGTTCAGGTGCTCCATGAAGCGTTTGATCGTGCCGCCCTTGCCAGCGGCGTCACGGCCCTCGAACAGCACGACGATGCGCTGGCCAGTGTCCTTGACCCAACTTTGCACCTTGAGCAGCTCGATTTGCAGCTCGTGCTTGGCCTTGTCGTACTCGGCGCGGCGCATGCGGGTGCGGTAGGGGTAGCTGGCGGGCAGCTTGGCCGAGGTGCTGTCTTCATTCGAGCCGCGCGGCGCCGAGGCGACTTTGAGCGCGGCCGGCTGCTGGCTGATGGTGCTGATCGGCGTGTCTGTGCTGGCGGTCGCAGGTGCACGCGGGGTGCGTGGGCGACGTGGGCGGGGAGTGGCGGTCTTGCGTGGTGCAGAGGTGCTGGTGCTCGCGGGCGTTTCGGTGGCGGGCAAGGGCAGGGGCAGGGCTGTGGAATCTTCGCTCATTGGGGGCCTGTTGGTTTTTCTAGTATCCACCAGGCAGCTTACGGCGATGGGGCAGGGGGCGTATTGACGGCGGTCAACGGCTTCGGGTTCTGCGACACCAATGAAAACCCCCTGGATCGTGCGATTCAGGGGGCGGTATTAGTAGTGCCGCAGCGCTTGCCTAAAAATCAATCAATGATTTCTTCATCAGCCACCAATGGCGCGGCATGGGACTCTGAAGTAATAACGGGCGCTACTATCGCAAAAGGCAAGGAGTTGAAAAGATTCCCAAAGTTGTAGCGCCACTGCAGGGCAAAGCTCATTCCGATCTTGCCATCCAGAGGGCTTCTGAGAAAACGCTGCCACTCGTTATCGTTCGGGAGGCGTGCAAAATCCTTGTGGGTATCAATGACCCAGTCATTGCACGCATTGATAATCGCCGACACTTTCTGGTTGGAGTTGCTTATCGCAGTTATTTTATTCAGCTCGTCAAGCGGGAGCGGTTCTATTCCTTTCTTGATATCGGCGGCGGCTTTGGTTTGGAAGTCCCGTGCTATGGCGGCTACCAGCGTGTTGATAGTGTCATCATCATCGTACAGCGAGTTAACAAGCCGGAGCAGCGATTTTGCCCGCCAGTCACCTTGGTTGATATGACACAAGAACTGAAGCATCTTCTTGCACAGGGACTCGCTTTCTTCAAACAGCCGCTGTTTGTTTTTCGATGCCACAATGCAAAGGTTTCTGTCGGCAATCTCGCTGCCTTTGAGGAACGCTGCCTTGATGATCTGAATTCTGACCGGGGGCGGATTCTTTTTTGCTGTCTGGTAATCCGTCAACAGGATAATTGCATCGCTCTCGTTGCCAAGAACGCGTTCATAGGCGGAGAAGAATGGCTCACTGGTGCAGAAGTTCTCGGACGGCGATTTAATGCCAAGGTCCAGGTACGGTATATCGACGCCTTTCGCCGGGTTCACCTCAAGCGGAGGAATGTTGAACGGTTTAAGCGTGTGGTGTTCCAGTACACCCAGCAGTGTCATCTCGATGACACTGCCAATTGTCTTGCCATCCAGGTTTGGCATGGACTGACCGGTTGCAAGAAGTTCGTACCAGTGCGGAAGTTTTCCGCCACGTCCGACCCGTTGCAATATGTGTTTTATTTCTTCGACACGCTCGCCACGAAGGTATTCATTCAACTGTGTAACGATTTCAGGCAAATTACCTTTTATGTGCTCGCGGAGCATGCGACGTTCGGTCATACCAATTCCATTTGTGCTGAGGCCGATTGGAAGGTTGTGTAGCTGTTGGAGAGGGTTCTCTTGATCGCCCAGGCCACGAGTGCAGGCGGCACGGCATTCCCGTAAAGGGGGTACTGATCGTAGGCCCTCACTGACGCGCAGTGGTCATCCGGGAAGCCTTGAATGCGAGCATACTCGACGGGGGTCAAGCGTCTGAACTCATCGCCGATTTTATAGCGCTCATAGTGCCGGCTTGTTGTGCAGGTCAGGGTCGGGGCAACGCCCTCGATTCCAAAAACGGAATACCCCATTCTTGCGCCGCCTTTCTGGTTATAGAGGATCTCGACACCATTGAAGAACCTGTTCACCTCTTCACTGTTTTTGATCCGCTCCAGCGTGTTCTCCGTGTAATAGAAAACGTCATCGGGTCGTTCTTCAAGAATCTCTTTGAGCTTTACCGGCTTGGCGGCATCGGAAAAGCCTTCGATCTTGGCATGAAAGAACTTTCCATTGAGGGCCAGCCCCCACGTGTGAAATTTTGCGCCATGGTCTTCGATGGGCTTCCATTTGCTGGTGTCTGAAGCCGCGGATGCTTGATGAGGGGTGAGCTCTGAAATATCCGATTTAGTGCAGAGATAGGATTTTGGGTTATGGTCTTTGTGACCGATAATGACAATGCGTTCGCGGTGCTGAGGCAAGCCAAAGTTGACGGAGTTTAGAAGCCGCCATTCAACCAGGTAGCCAATCTCGGACAGGGCATCCAGGATGGTCGCGAAATGCTTGCCGCTATCCATGGACAGAAGGCGCTTGACGTTTTCCAGTACAAAATACTTGGGTTTCTTTTTCTCGAGGATATGAACTATTTTTTCAAACAGACTTCCTCGTGCGTCCTCGAGTCCAAGTTTGCGACCTGCACTTGAGAAAGGCTGGCATGGAAATCCGCCTGTCAGGAGATCATGATCAGGAACCTGGTCCAGAAAAGTCGCTATGTCACCAAAGTTGAAATGCTCTTCGCCAAATCTGTCTTGATAGACTTTTGCGGCAGAGGGGCTGATGTCGTTGGCCCATACTGTTTCAATTCCCAGTGAGTCACAGGCGACTCTGAAACCACCAATTCCTGCAAATAGCTCAATTGCTTTCATAATATTTTCGGCCTGGATGTTCGCTCTAACTAGACCAGCCGACGAGGACTGTCTGTGCCTAAAATTTGGCCGTTACTTTAACAGTTTTCAATGCTATCAGCACCGTACTTGTATGTTGCTCATCTGAATTTCTACGGTATTGAGGTTGTGTTGGGCGAGGTGTTCGCCCGCGCTTTGTTCCGGCGTGGCGATATCGGCGTACACAGAAAAGGAATGATGTGGACCCGGTGCCGTATCGCCGCGTCGGCGTTGGCGAGGTTCGGTGCTATGGCTGATGCGTGGTGATCGGGCGCTGATGGGATCGGTGCAGGCCTGGATCATTTTCCGGCGTGCGCAGCAAGCGACGGGAGCAGTGCTCCGGCTGACGATCTTCATGCCTCATCAGGCTATTGGCCCTCTGCGCTTGCCTGGTCGCTTTCATGCCGCGTCCGGGTCGGATTCCGTCGACTACCCGTTCATGCGTCTCAGAACGCTTCTGGCGGCCTCTGGCTTGAGGCGGGAGCGGATAGAAGCGATGGTCCTGAGGGCGGGAGCATGTCAGGGTGCCTCAGAAAAACACAGGCAACAAAAAACCCGCACTAGGCGGGTTTTTTGAGGCTTTCGGGTGGTGTAGACACCACTCGAAATTAATGAGTGGTGCCCAGAGACGGAATCGAACCGCCGACACGGGGATTTTCAATCCCCTGCTCTACCGACTGAGCTATCTGGGCAACGGGGCGCATTAAAAGGGTTTTTCGGATTTACGTCAACGACTTTTTGAAAATTTTTTAAATTAATTCCGTCGCTTACGATTTTCGGGGGTTATTCGCTAGGCGGAACGTAGCCTTCGGCCTTTTCGAATTCCTGGCCGGAGAAGAACTTGTCCATCTCGCCCTGGAGGAATTTGCGGTCCTCGGCGTTCATCATGTTCAGGCGCTTCTCGTTGATCAGCATGGTCTGTTCTTTCTGCCAGTCGGCCCAGGCCTTCTGCGAGATGTGCTCGTAGATGTCCTGGCCCTTGGCGCCGGGGTACGGTGGGCGCTCGAGGCCTGGCAGTTCTTCTTTGTACTTGCGGCACATTACGGTGCGGGTCATCACGACTCTCCTGCAATCAAAACGTCGGCCGCGCGTTTAAGCAGTTTTTTCACCGGGGCGGCAAGGCCCAGGCGCGGCGGGGTGGCGAGGTTATACCAGAGCCAGTCGGCCTCGGCCACGTGGGCCCGAGTGTCATCGACCCGGACCAGCCAGGGTTCGATGGCCAGCTGGAAGTGGCTGAAGGTGTGGGTCAGGCCGTCCAGCGCCTGGCTGCCGGCAAGGTTCAGGCCATGCTGGTCGGCCAGGTCGTCGAGCTGCTCCAGGTTGTCGAGCTCCGGCAGGCTCCACAAGCCGCCCCACAGGCCGCTGGAGGGGCGCCGGTAAAGCAGGATGGCGCCTTCGGCGTTGGCCAGCAGCGGCATCAGGGTGCGCCGCTGCGGCAGCTCCTTGCGCGGCTTGGGGACCGGGTAGCGGATCTCCCGGCCAAGCATGTGTGCTTCACAGCCGACCTTGAGCGGGCACAGCAGGCAACTGGGCTTGCTGCGGGTACACAAGGTGGCGCCCAGGTCCATCATCGCCTGGGTGTAGTGATTGACCCTGGCGTGCGGGGTGTAGCGCTCGGCGTTGGCCCACAGCGCCTTGGCCACCTTGGGCTCGCCCGGGTAGCCCTCCTGGGCGGTGTAGCGGGCCAGCACGCGCTTGACGTTGCCGTCGAGGATCGGCGCACGCAGGCCCATGCTGATGCTGGCAATGGCGCCGGCGGTAGACAGGCCGATGCCGGGCAGGTCGGTGAGCTTCTCGACATCGCGGGGAAATTCGCCGCCGTACTGCTCGACGACGATCTTCGCGGTTTTCTGCAGGTTACGCGCCCGGGTGTAGTAACCCAGGCCCGTCCACAGGTGCAGCACTTCGTCTTCAGGTGCTTCAGCCAAAGCCTGCACGGTGGGCAGGGCCTCCATGAAGCGGCCGAAGTAATTGAGCACGGTGCTGACCTGGGTCTGCTGCAGCATGATCTCCGAGACCCACACCCGATACGGGTTGATGCCCTGTTGCCAGGGCAGGTCATGACGGCCGTTACGGTCGAACCACTCCAGCACGGCGCTGGAAAACTGCTCGGGACTCATCGCTTGAACAACCCCTTGAGTGCATCTTTGAGTTCGGGGCTCACCTTGTCACCGAGTTTCTCATCGATCTTGTCGCTCAGTTTCTCGCTGACGCGGTCGCCAGCAAGTTTGGCGGCAACCTTGCCCAGGCCGTCCTTGTCCAGGCGGCAGGCCTTGGCGCCCAGCTCCAGTGGGCCGCGGCACTGCAGTGGCAGTTCAAGGCCAACATAGCGCTCGCCCACCTGGCAGGCAGGGTCCGGCATGTCGCGCTTGTCGCCTTCGACTACCACGCCGATGCGGTAGTCCATGCCCAGCACGCGCAGGTCCAGGTCGCCGCGACCGTTGACGCTCAGGCCCGGGATGCGCGCCTTGAGGTCCGGGTTGCTGGCTACGCCGTTGCGCAGTACCAGGCTGCCCTTGAGCTCCTGGAACGGCGTGTCCTTGCCCCGTGGCTCGCCGCTCAAGGCCTTGCGGTTGAGGGTGGCGATGGCCTGGCACAGTTGCTGTTCAAGGTTGGCGTTGACCAGGATGCCGTCGTTGATGACAAAGCTGGCGTTGCCGTTGAGGGTGTCGACCAGCGCCTTCTGGCTGTTGCCCGTGGCGGTCAGGTCGCTGGTGAGGGTCAGCAGGCCTTTGACCGGCGGGGTTTCGGTCTGGCTCTTGATGAAGTGCTCTACCGGTACCCGGTTGATCTTGGTGTTCAGGCCGATCTGCGGCACCGCCGGGCGCACATCGAGGGTGCCCTTGGTGCTGAAGTCGCCGTTGTAGAGGCCGCCGCTCAGGGTTTCGAGGGTGATCAGGCCGCCCTGGCCCTGGGCCTTGAGGTGGGCGTTCTCGATCGGGAGCTTCTCCAGGGACAGCAGGCCGAAGGTCAGGTCGGCCTGCAAATCGACTTTACGCAGGCGATCCACTGGCAGCAGCTTGTCGTTGCTCCAGGCGACCTGGGTAGGGGCGTCGGGTAAGGGGGTGTTGCCGGCGGTGGCCAGGGCGCTGTCTTCCTTGCTCTTGACCTCGGCCTGGCGCGCCGCCGTAGCGCTGGCGGCCGCTTCGCTCTTGGCCGGCATGTAGCGATCGGCGTCGAACTTGTCGGCTTTGAGCTGGATGCGCAGGGCCTGTTTGGTGAAGTCCTCGACGGCCAGGCGGCCGCTGAAGGTGCTGTCGTCGAGTTTTACCGCCAGGTCTTCCAGGGCAAGGCTCGTCGGGCTGCCTTGCAGGCGGCTGACCATCTCGAACTTGCTCAGGGTGGTGGCGTCGGCCGAAGCCGGCAGCGGGTGACCGATGCTGTCGAGGAACTTGCGCAGGTCGAGCTGGGCGATGGACAGGCCACCGGTCAACTGCGGGGTCTTGTCCAGGTCGCGCACGTTCAACTCGCCGAGGGCGCGCAGTTGGTTGGCTGACAGCTTCAAGCCGTTCCATTCGGCGACGTTCGCTGCCATATCGACCAACAACTGGCCCTGGGCCGCGAAGCTCATGGTCTTGCCCTGCAGCGGCTCGCCGGAAGCCTCACCGCTGAGCTTCATGTCCTCGAACTGGTAGCGCTTGAGGCGGCGGTCAAAGCGCAGCTCGCCGTTAAGCTCGGTGCGTGCCTTGATCACTGGCTGGCCGGCACTGAGGAAGGCGGTCAGTTTCAGCGGGATGTTCACGCCTTCGTGTACCGCACCGGTGCTCAGCTGGATGCTTTCGGCGCCAAAGGTCTGGCCGCTGCGGGCATCGGTGTACTGCACCCGGGCGTTGTTCACGGTCAGGCTGTCGATGTCCAGTTTCACAGGGCGGTCGCTGGCGTCGCTCTTGCTCTCGGCCTGGGCGGGGGTATCACCGGCAGGCGGGGTGCCTTCGCCAGGTGCCGGCGCAGCGGCCGGCAGCGGCTTGCCGATGTCTTCCCAGTTGCCGTGGCCGTTTTCGTCGCGGCTCAGGGTCAGGTTCAGGCCTTCCACACGTACATCGCTCATTTGCACTTCACGGCGCAGCAGGGGCAGCACGCGCACGGAAAGGCCAAGCATCTGCAGATCGGCAAAGGGCACTTTCGGATTGTTCAGGGTGGCGATGCTGGCTTCATGCAGCTCCAGCCCCAGCCAGGGGAACAGGCTCCAGCCGATATCACCATTGAGCGTCAGCTCGATGTGGGCCTTGTCGCGTGCCAGCTGGCGAATCTCGTCTTTGTAGTCGTTGGGATCGAAGAGGTGGGTCAGGGCGAAGCCCAGAGCCACAATGATCAGCAACAGCCCGAGAAGCACCAGCCCCAGGATTTTGCCGAACGCTTTCATGGGCGAGTCCTTGTAGTCCGATTTCTAAAATTCAGCCGCAGAGTATAGCGCTGCGGTTATTTACGCTGGGCTGATGCCGAGCTGCCAGGAATTTTTCCTACAGCTGTGCCACATCCAGCGTCAGGTTCAGTGGTGCCAATAGCGCATGCATTTCAGCGCTGTCCTGCTTTGAAAACAGACGCAACCCAGCCCCTGCTTCGCGTGCCAGCCGCTGCGCTTCGTTGACCAGGCGCAGGCCGACGCCTCGGCGCCGGGTCAATGAACGTACGCACAGGTCGCTCAATTGCCAGGCGCCATCCTGACGCTGCAAGCGGGCAGCGCCGAGCAGGCGATCATTGAACCGCGCGGCAATCAGGCTGCCGTCCTCAAGTGCTGCGCTGACCAGGGCCAGGGCCTGTTCGGGGCCGGCGAGCATCCAGCTGGGAGCGTCGGCATAGAGCCTGGCCAGGTCCTGCAGGTCTTGCTGGCTCGGCTTGGTCAGGGTTTCGACAACGATGGGCATGACAGTTCCTTGCACACGGGTTCAGTTGTTGAGCAAAAGACGGGATCAGCTTGCTTTCAGTGCGGGCGGCTAATGCTACTCTTTCGCCGCTCGCGGGTCCTGCTGTGGCGTTTTGTCGCGTTTGCAGGGCGATTGTGCCAAAAAAGACGACCAGTGCCTGCCGGCCAAGGTCGTGAGCCGTGAGCTGACCATTTCCACGAGGGATTACAACAAATGAACAGCATCACGGCAGGCGCAAACGCCAGCCCCCCGGGTTTCCTGTCCAAGGAGCGGATTACCGCCACGCCCGGCTTCAACCGTTGGCTGGTACCGCCCGCCGCCCTGGCGATCCACTTGTGTATCGGCATGGCCTACGGCTTTTCGGTGTTCTGGCTGCCGTTGTCCCAGGCCATCGGTATTACCGCGCCGGTAGCCTGTGCACCCGACATGAGCTTCCTTGCCCGCCTGTTCAGCGCCGAGTGCGACTGGCAGGTCTCGATGCTGAGCTGGATCTACACCCTGTTCTTCGTGTTCCTGGGCTGCTCGGCGGCGGTCTGGGGTGGATGGCTGGAGCATGCCGGGCCGCGCAAGGCCGGCGTGGTGTCGGCACTCTGCTGGTGCGGTGGGTTGCTGCTCTCGGCGCTGGGCATCTACACCCACCAGCTCTGGCTGATGTGGCTGGGTTCGGGGGTGATCGGCGGTATCGGCTTGGGCCTGGGGTACATCTCGCCGGTTTCGACGCTGATCAAATGGTTCCCGGACAAGCGCGGCATGGCCACCGGCATGGCCATCATGGGCTTTGGTGGGGGCGCAATGGTGGGCGCACCGCTGGCGGCGGCCTTGATGAACCATTTCGCCAGCCCTGAAGGTGTCGGGGTATGGCAGAGCTTCGTGGTCATGGCGATCATCTACTTCATCTTCATGATCGGTGGCGCCCTGGCCTACCGCGTGCCGCCCGCCGGCTGGAAGCCCGAGGGCTGGACCGCGCCGCTGAAAAAAGCCAGCAACGCGATGATCACCCATCGCCATGTACATGTCAGTGTGGCGTGGAAAACCCCGCAGTTTGCGCTCATCTGGCTGGTACTGTGCCTGAACGTGTCGGCGGGTATCGGTATTTTGGGCATGGCCTCGCCACTGCTGCAGGAGGTTTTTGCCGGCAAATTGTTGGGCAATGACCTGACCTTCAGCCAGCTCAACCTCGCACAACAGGCGCAGATTGCCGCGATCGCCGCCGGCTTTACCGGCCTGCTTAGCCTGTTCAACATTGGCGGGCGGTTTTTCTGGGCGTCGTTCTCCGACTACATCGGGCGCAAGAACACCTACTTTGCCTTCTTCGCCTTGGGCGTCGCCCTGTATGCACTGGTGCCGAACATGGGGCAGGTGGGCAACATCGCCCTGTTCGTGGCGGCGTTCTGCATCATCCTGTCGATGTATGGCGGTGGCTTTGCCACGGTGCCGGCCTACCTGGCCGACCTGTTCGGCACGCAGATGGTCGGGGCCATTCACGGTCGGCTGCTGACCGCCTGGGCCGCCGCCGGTGTGCTTGGTCCGGTGTTGATCACCTATTTGCGCGAGTATCAGCTGGCGCTGGGGGTCGATCGGGCGGCGGTGTACGACATCACGCTGTACATCCTTGCCGGCCTGCTGGTGCTGGGCTTTATCTGCAATGCGCTGGTGCGCCCGGTGGCCGATAAATACTTCATGACCGACGAACAACTGGCGGCCGAACAGGCGCTGGGCCATGACCAGGGCAGTGCGCGGGTGCTGGAGTGGCATGCGGCGCCGGGCACCTTGCCGCTGGTGATCGCCGCCTGGCTGGTGGTGGGCATACCGCTGGCGTGGGGCATCTGGGTGACGCTGCAGAAGACCGCGGTGTTGTTCAACTGAACCAGGCAGGAGCGGGCTTGCCTTGCGATCGCGGTGTGTGAGGCCGATCGCTATCGCGGGGCAAGCCCGCTCCTACGGGAATTTGTCTGATTTGGGGGATTTACCAGGTAAATCCCCTGCCACATGTCATCTTCGTTTCATGCCAGACGCATCTGGGCCTATAATGATCGCCTTTTTCGCCCAATGATTTTGCGGAGCTGGTGATGGTCGAACGTAAGGCTTCCGTCGAGCGCAATACTCTGGAGACCCAGATCAAGGCCTCGATCAACCTGGATGGCAGCGGCAAGGCCCGATTCGATATCGGTGTGCCTTTCCTTGAACATATGCTCGACCAGATCGCCCGACATGGGCTGATCGATCTCGACATCGAATGCAAGGGCGACCTGCATATCGACGATCACCATACCGTCGAAGACGTCGGGATCACCCTGGGCCAGGCTTTCAACCAGGCCATCGGTGACAAAAAAGGCATCCGCCGCTACGGCCATGCCTATGTACCGCTCGACGAAGCACTGTCGCGCGTGGTCATCGACTTCTCCGGCCGCCCAGGCCTGCAGATGCACGTCCCCTATACCCGCGCCTCGGTAGGCGGCTTCGACGTTGACCTGTTCCAGGAATTCTTCCAGGGCTTCGTCAACCACGCCAACGTCACCCTGCACATCGACAACCTGCGTGGGCACAACACCCACCACCAGATCGAAACCGTGTTCAAGGCTTTCGGCCGCGCCCTGCGCATGGCCATCGAGCTCGATGAGCGCATGGCCGGTCAAATGCCGTCGACCAAGGGTTGCCTGTAATGCAGACAGTTGCCGTTATCGACTATGGCATGGGTAATCTGCACTCGGTGGCCAAGGCCCTGGAGCACGTAGGCGCCGGCAAGGTGCTGATCACCAGCGATGCTGCGGTGATCCGCGAGGCCGACCGCGTGGTGTTCCCGGGTGTTGGCGCGATTCGCGACTGCATGGCTGAAATCCGCCGCCTGGGCTTCGACAGCCTGGTGCGTGAAGTCAGCCAGGACCGTCCTTTCCTGGGCATCTGTGTGGGTATGCAAGCGCTGCTCGATCACAGTGAAGAGAACGACGGTGTCGACTGCATCGGCCTGTTCCCCGGCAATGTGAAGTTCTTCGGCAAGGACCTGCACGAAGACGGCGAGCACCTGAAGGTGCCGCACATGGGCTGGAACGAAGTTGCCCAGTCCATCGATCACCCGCTGTGGCACAACATCCCCGACCTCGCACGTTTCTACTTCGTGCACAGCTACTACATCACCGCGGCCAAGGCCGTGCAGGTGGTGGGCCGTGGACACTACGGCGTCGATTTTGCCGCCGCACTGGCTGAAGGGTCGCGTTTTGCCGTGCAGTTCCACCCGGAGAAGAGCCATACCCATGGCCTGCAGCTGCTGCAGAACTTCGCGGCCTGGGACGGGCGCTGGTAATGAGCAAGTCCAGGACCAAGGCACCGATCCTCACCCTCGCACCTGAGCAGGAACGCGAGGCGCTGGATGTACTCAAGCGCTTCCTTGAAGACCGTTTCGAGCTGCAACTGGGATCGTTCGAGGTGGCCGAGGTTCTGGAAGTGTTCACCAAAGAGATTGCCCCGCACTACTACAACAGGGCGATTTTCGATGTGCAGACGCACCTCAAAGAGCGCTTTGAAAGTATCGAGAGCGACCTCTGGTCGCTAGAAAAAGGCAGCTGATAGCTTCAGGCTGCAAGAGAACAGACGCGCATGCTTGCAGCTTGTAGCTCGCAACTTGCAGCTCTTTTTTACGAAGGAAAAAAGCATGCTGATCATCCCCGCTATCGATCTCAAGGACGGTGCTTGCGTACGCCTGCGCCAGGGCCGCATGGAAGACTCCACCGTATTTTCCGACGACCCGGTGAGCATGGCCGCCAAATGGGTCGAAGGCGGCTGCCGTCGTCTGCATCTTGTTGACCTCAACGGCGCCTTTGAAGGCCAGCCGGTCAATGGCGAGGTGGTGACCGCCATCGCCAAGCGCTACCCGAACCTGCCGATCCAGATCGGCGGCGGTATCCGCTCGCTGGAAACCATCGAGCACTACGTCAAGGCTGGCGTCAGCTACGTGATCATCGGCACCAAAGCGGTAAAAGAGCCCGAGTTCGTGGCAGAAGCCTGCCGCGCCTTCCCGGGCAAGGTCATTGTCGGCCTGGACGCCAAGGACGGTTTCGTCGCCACCGACGGCTGGGCTGAAGTCAGCACCGTGCAGGTCATCGACCTGGCCAAGCGTTTCGAGGCTGACGGCGTCTCGGCCATCGTCTACACCGACATCGCCAAAGACGGCATGATGCAAGGCTGCAACGTACCGTTCACCGCGGCCCTTGCCGCCGCCACGAAGATCCCGGTCATCGCTTCCGGCGGTATCCACAACCTGGGTGACATCAAGGCCCTGCTCGACGCCAAGGCGCCAGGCATCATCGGTGCGATCACCGGCCGCGCCATCTACGAAGGCACCCTGGACGTTGCCGAGGCGCAAGCCTTCTGCGACGCCTACAAAGGCTGAGGAACGACCCATGGCATTGGCCAAGCGCATCATCCCTTGCCTGGACGTCGACAACGGTCGGGTGGTCAAGGGCGTCAAGTTCGAGAACATCCGCGATGCCGGTGATCCGGTGGAAATCGCCCGTCGCTATGATGAGCAGGGTGCCGACGAGATCACCTTTCTCGACATCACCGCCAGCGTCGATGGCCGTGACACCACCCTGCATACCGTCGAGCGCATGGCCAGCCAGGTGTTCATCCCGCTGACCGTGGGCGGTGGCGTGCGCACCGTGCAAGACATCCGCAACCTGCTCAACGCCGGTGCCGACAAGGTTTCGATCAATACTGCCGCGGTGTTCAACCCAGAGTTCGTCGGTGAGGCTGCCGCGCATTTCGGCTCCCAGTGCATCGTGGTCGCCATCGATGCCAAGAAGGTTTCCGCTCCGGGCGAAACCCCGCGCTGGGAAATCTTCACCCACGGCGGCCGCAAGCCGACCGGCCTGGATGCCGTTGAGTGGGCGAAGAAGATGGAAGGCCTGGGTGCCGGTGAGATCCTGCTGACCAGCATGGATCAGGACGGTATGAAAAACGGCTTCGACCTGGGCGTGACCCGGGCCATCAGCGATGCGCTGGGGATTCCGGTGATTGCTTCCGGTGGTGTGGGTAACCTGCAACACCTGGCCGACGGCATCATCGAAGGTCATGCCAGCGCAGTGCTGGCGGCGAGCATCTTCCACTTCGGTGAGTACACCGTGCCGGAAGCCAAGGCCTTCATGGCCAAGCAGGGCATCGTCGTTCGCTGAGCCTTGAAGCTGATCGCGGGGCAAGCCCGCTCCTATGGTAGGAGCGGGCTTGCCCCGCGATGCTTTTACCCCAGATTCTTGCCCAGCAACGCGTGATACAACTCGCTGTCGCCAAGAATCCCCACCACCGAATTCCCTTCCTGAAGCACCAGCTTGTTACCGGTCTGGTAACGGATCTGCAGCGCCTCGCGCATGCCGATGCTGGCGTTGACCAGGGTTGGCCTGCGTCCCAGGTCTTCCACCGCTTCACCCGGCGCCCAGTTCTGCAGATCCAGGCCGTTGACGCCCTGGCGCGCGCCTTTGATGGTGTTGCCTTCAGCCAGGTCCAGCCACGAGTCGCCGCCCGGGTCCAGGCAGATCGAGCCGTTGATCCGCTTGCACTTGTCCAGGGTGCGCATCAGGCTGCGGCCGCACAGTACGTTGAGTGGGTTGGTGTGGGCGACGAAGGTACGCACGTACTCGTCGGCCGGGTTGAGGACGATCTCTTCTGGCTTGCTGTACTGGATGATCTTGCCGTCTTTCATGATCGCAATACGGCTGCCCAGCTTCAGCGCTTCGTCCAGGTCGTGGCTCACGAACACAATGGTCTTGCTCAGCTTGCGTTGCAGCTCCAGCAATTCATCTTGCAGGCCCTGGCGAATCAGCGGGTCGAGGGCCGAGAAGGGTTCGTCCATCAGCAGGATATCGGCGTCCATCGCCAGGGCGCGGGCCAGGCCCACACGCTGCTGCATGCCGCCGGAGAGCTCGTCGGGCTTCTTGTTGCGCCATTGGGTCAGGCCGACCAGCTCAAGTTTCTCGTCGACCAGCTTGCGCCGTTCCTTCTCGGGGCGACCCTGCATCTCCAGGCCGAAACTGATGTTCTCGCGCACGGTGAGCCAGGGCATCAGGGCGAACTTCTGGAACACCATGGCGATACGCTTGGTGCGCATCATCTTCAGTTCCGCCGGGGTGCAGTGGGCGATGTCGATATGCGAGCCTTCGTGTTCGACGAACAACTTGCCACGGCTGACGGTGTTCAGGCCGTTGATGCAGCGCAGCAGGCTCGACTTGCCCGAACCGGACAGGCCCATCAGCACACATATCTCGCCTTTGTTGATATCCAGGTTGGCTTTTTCGACGCCGACTACCAGCCCGGTTTTCTTCAGGATCTGCTCCCGCGAAAGGCCTTGGTCGAGCAGGCTGAGGGCCTCACGCGGTCGGCTGGAGAAGATAACGTCTACATCTTCGAAGCGAATAATGCTCATGCTTCACTCCTTGCCGGTGCGTCGGGTTGTTTGCAGATACGGTCGAGCATGATCGCCAGCAGCACGATCGCAAGACCTGCTTCAAAGCCCAGGGCGATATCGGCGGTGTTCAGTGCGTTGACCACAGGTTTGCCCAGGCCGTCAGCACCCACCAGGGCGGCGATGACCACCATCGACAGCGACAGCATGATGCATTGGGTGACGCCGGCAGCGATGCTCGGCATGGCGTGGGGCAGTTCGATGCGCGAGAGCAGCTGGCGGCGGGAGCAACCGAAGGCCTTGCCGGCATCGAGCAGCTCCTGGGGGACGTCGCAGATGCCAAGGTAGGTCAGGCGGATCGGTGCGGCGATGGCGAACACCACCGTGGAGATCAGCCCCGGTACCACGCCCAGGCCGAAGAGGGTCAGGGTCGGGATCAGGTAAACGAAGGTGGGCACCGTCTGCATCAAGTCCAGTACCGGGCGCATGGCGGTATAGAACATCGGCTTGTGGGCGGCGAGGATGCCCAGCGGTACGCCGATGGCCACGCAGACCATGGTGGCGAACAGCACCTGGGCCAGGGTTTCCATGGTTTCTTGCCAGTAACCCAGGTTGAGGATCAGCAGGAATGAAAGCACGCAGAAGGCGGTCAGCGCCCATTTGCGCTGGATCAGGTGCGCGATCACTGCAATCAGGCCGATCAGGACGAAAGGATTGAACCAGGTCAGTGCCCCGGTCACCCCGTGAATCATCAATTCCAGTGCTTCAGCGAAGGCATCGAAGTAGTTGGCCCCGTGTTGGGTCAACCATTCGACGAAGCCTGCGATGTACTGGCCCAGTGGTATTTTTTGATCGATCAGCATGATAGCGAGCGTCCACCTGCAAAAGATTGAAGACAGCCTGCGGCGGACGAAGCCGCCGCAGGTGGTGCTTACTGCGTCAGTTTGGCTTTGGCCGCTTCCAGGCCCGGTTTGCCGTCAACGGTGGTAACCCCTGCCAGCCAGGTATCGAGGACCTGAGGGTTCTTTTTCAGCCAGGCCTTGGCTGCGGCGTCGGGCTTCATTTTGTCGTCCAGGACGTTGCCCATCAGGGTGCTTTCCATGTCCAGGGTGAAGGACAGGTTTTTCAGCAACTGACCGACGTTGCTGCATTCCTGCACATAACCCTTGCGGGTGTTGGTCAGCACGGTGGCCTTGCCGTATTCGGGGCCGAAGAAATCATCGCCACCGTCCAGGTATTTCATCTTGAAGCGGGTGTTCATCGGATGGGGTTCCCAGCCAAGGAACACCACGGCGGTGTCACGGCGCTGGGCGCGTTCAACCTGCGAGAGCATGCCCGCCTCGCTGGATTCGACCACCTTGAAACCGGCGTCCTTGAGGCCGAAGGCGTTCTTGTCGATCATGGTTTGAATGGTGCGGTTGCCGTCGTTGCCAGGCTCGATCCCGTAGATCTTGCCGTCCAGCTCCTTCTTGAACTTGGGAATGTCGGCGAAGGTTTTCAGGCCCTTGTCATACAGCGCCTGGGGTACTGCCAGGGTGTACTTGGCGTTCTCGAGGTTCGCCCGTACGGTTTCCACGGTGCCAGCATCGCGGTACTGCTTGATGTCGTTTTCCATGGTCGGCATCCAGTTGCCGAGAAACACATCCATATTCTTGCCATCGGCCAGCGACTTGTAGGTCACCGGTACCGAGATCATCGTGGTCTTGGTCTTGTAGCCCAGCGATTGCAACACCACGCTGGTGACTGCGGTGGTCACGGTAATGTCGGTCCAGCCGACATCGGAGAAGTTGACGGTATGACACTGCTCCGGCTCGGCGGCCTGGGCCAGCATCGGCAAACTCAGCGCCGCGGCCAGCAACAGCGAAGGTGAACCTTTCATACGATGGACTCCTGATGTTTTTCTCGGACGTCCCACGGGACCGCCGTGCTTTATGGCTTGCAGTCGGTCGGGCCGGGCTATCGGGCGATAGCGGGACAGGTGCCGTGCAATCGAGTCGATACCGATCATCTAACAGCGAAAATCAAACGCCTACAGGGTGCGTCGTATCCAGTACAGGCAGGGTCGCTTCCAGTGTCGATGAGGTCGTTTACAGATTTTTCCCGCCCCGTAAACGTGGTTTCAGTGCATCTGCACCGCAAAAAAACGGCGCATGGACGCGGGTGACAACTGGCGGCGTGGCTGAGCAAGAGCACGTCGGTTGTAGACGTCAGACCTCGGGTCAAAAGCCTGATGATGCGTGAATTCGGCGGATTGCCGCCTTATCAGCGTAGCAGTTGCACCGTCCAGGGCTTGGGCTGTGGGCGGCTGCTCAATCAGGAGGTAGGCGGCATGGCCATCAGTGTGTTCGACCTGTTCAAGATCGGCGTCGGCCCTTCCAGTTCCCACACCGTGGGCCCGATGCGGGCAGCGGCGCTATTCGTCCAGGGCCTGCGTGAGCGCGGCGAACTCGAGCAAGTGCGGCGCATCGAAGTGCGCCTGTATGGCTCGCTGTCGGCCACCGGTATCGGCCACGGCAGCGACAACGCCGTGATCATGGGCCTGATGGGCGAATGGCCGGACGCAATCGACCCTTCGCAGATCGGCCTGCGCATCGCCACCTTGCGCGAGACAGACACCTTGCTGCTCGACGGCCGGCTCGAAGTCGGGTTCGTCTGGGCCCGCGACATGCTGTTGCTGGACGAGAACCTTCCCTACCACCCCAATGCCATGACCCTGATCGCCGAAGGCGCATCGGGCGAGCTGCACCGCGACACTTACTACTCGGTCGGAGGCGGCTTTGTGGTCGATGCCGCCCAGGCCGCCAGCGGTGTGCTGGATGCCGACAACACCGTGCTGCCCTACGACTTCAACAGTGCCGTGGAACTGCTGGAGCTGTGCAAGCAAAACGACCTGCGCGTGTCGCAATTGATGCTGGAAAACGAGAAAGTCTGGCGCAGTGAAGCGGAAATTCGCGCCGGGCTGTTGAAGCTCTGGCACGCCATGCAGGCCTGTGTCGAAAACGGTCTCAAATATGAAGGCATCCTGCCTGGCGGGCTGAATGTGAAGCGTCGTGCGGCCAAGCTGCACCGCAGCCTGCAGGAGTTGAACAAGCCCAATGTGATCGGCTCGACCCTGAGCGCCATGGAGTGGGTCAACCTCTATGCCCTGGCGGTAAACGAGGAAAACGCCGCCGGCGGGCGCATGGTGACGGCGCCCACCAACGGCGCGGCGGGGATCATTCCGGCGGTGCTGCACTACTACATGCGCTTCAGCGACGAAGTCAGCGAAGCCAACGTGGTCGACTTCTTCCTGGGTGCGGCAGCGGTGGGCATTCTGTGCAAAAAGAATGCGTCGATTTCCGGTGCCGAAGTGGGCTGTCAGGGCGAGGTCGGTTCAGCCTGTGCCATGGCGGCGGCAGGGCTGGCAGAAGTGCTTGGCGCCACCCCGGCGCAACTGGAGAACGCGGCCGAGATCGGCCTTGAGCACAACCTGGGGCTGACCTGTGATCCGGTGGGCGGGTTGGTGCAGGTGCCGTGCATCGAGCGCAATGCGATTGCTGCGGTCAAGGCGATCAATGCGGCCCAGATGGCCCTGCGCGGAGACGGCGAACACTTCATCTCCCTCGACCGGGTCATTCGCACCATGCGCGATACCGGCGCCGACATGCACGACAAATACAAGGAAACGTCACGGGGTGGCCTGGCGGTCAGCGCCATCGAGTGTTGAGTGTCCTACAGGCGCTGCGCTTTTTTCGCACATGATCTGGACGCGCGCCGCCTTTTGGCGCGCGGCACGGCACCCCGGCTTTAAACACCTGTTACCCCCGGGCCAGGTGCTTGGGTGACATTTGTCACATGTCGTTTCTGGGCATCCTTCCCACAAGTGCTACCGAATTGCTCATTTTTCCTACGCACCGGCGCTAGCCCGGTCGTTTGCGTTTGTGTCCCGGCTTCGGAGCAGGGGCCAAATAGACGCAGCGCGACGTCGTTTTTGGGTTTTATTGAATAGCCATTCAATTTCAGGCATGGCATTTGCGTTGTGATTGGCAAAGCCCCTGCATCCGAATCGGGGCCGTGACAAAAAAAGCCCGTGCCTGCCTGAGGCGCACCCTGCATTGTGTGAGGAGATACCGCGATGACGTCGTACAACTCCGGGACCCCAACCCAGAACCGCACACCTCAATCCATCGGCTTCCTGCTGCTGGACAACTTCACCCTCATCTCTCTGGCGTCTGCGGTCGAGCCGCTGCGCATGGCCAACCAGCTGTCTGGCCGTGAACTGTATCGCTGGAGCACCTTGAGTGTGGATGGCGGTCAGGTCTGGGCCAGCGACGGCTTGCAGATCACCCCGGATGCGGCAATGCACAAGGCTCCGGCCATGGACACGGTCATCGTCTGCGGCGGTATCGGCATTCAACGCACCGTGACCCGCGAACACGTGACCTGGCTGCAGAGCCAGGCCCGTCAGTCGCGCCGCCTGGGTGCGGTGTGTACGGGGAGCTGGGCCCTGGCGTGCGCTGGCCTGCTCGATGGTTTTGATTGCAGCGTGCACTGGGAATGCCTGGCGGCCATGCAGGAAGCTTTCCCGCGGGTGAGCATGAGCACCCGCTTGTTCACCCTCGACCGTAACCGCTTCACCAGCTCCGGCGGCACCGCGCCCCTGGACATGATGCTGCACCTGATCAGCCGCGATCATGGCCGCGAACTGTCGGCGGCGATCTCCGAGATGTTCGTCTACGAGCGCATCCGCAACGAACAGGATCACCAGCGCGTACCGCTCAAGCATATGCTGGGCACCAACCAGCCCAAGCTGCAGGAAATCGTTGCGCTGATGGAAGCCAACCTGGAAGAGCCGATCGACCTAGACGAACTGGCCGTGTATGTATCGGTGTCGCGTCGCCAGCTGGAGCGCCTGTTCCAGAAGTACCTGCACTGCTCGCCGTCGCGCTACTACCTCAAGCTGCGCCTGATCCGTGCCCGGCAACTGCTCAAGCAGACGCCAATGTCGATCATCGAAGTGGCGTCGGTGTGCGGGTTTGTTTCCACGCCGCACTTCTCCAAGTGCTACCGCGAGTACTTCGGTATTCCGCCGCGTGACGAGCGTGTGGGCTCCAACACCGCGCAGCAGGTAGCGATGATGCCGATTCCGCAGGCATTGGTGCTGTCGCCGCTGGCGGGGCCGATGTCGGCACTGAGCCAGGCGCGCAATGAGTCGACGTTTGCCAGTGTGAGGCTTTAATGCGCTGATCGCGGGGCAAGTCGCACCGCCGCTCCTATCGGTAGGAGCGGCGGTGCGACGTCTCGACTTGCCCCGCGATGCTTCTAGCGATTGTTGAACTGCGCCAACGCCGGCAACAGCTGTTTTTCGATGGCCTGGCGCACCGCCGGCAGAATCGTCGCGTTACCGGTGTACATCTGCTCGACCATCCCCTTCAGGGCCCTGGCCCGCGGCTCGCTCAAACCCCGCACCGCAAACTCGCAGGCCTGTTCGGCACTGGCGTCGGCCGGCATCTCGAACCCTAGCGCGCGCAGTTGGCCCAGCAGGTCGTCCTGATCAATCAAATCCGCATGCATCATGGTTGTTGTCCTTGTTTGCAGGTGTGATCGTCAGTGGATTCTGTGGGCGTGGGTGTACGGCGGCAAGGGCAGAATGTCGCAATGGCCGCATTGGCTATGAACAGGTCGTTTTCGGCTAAATCATTACGGCGGGGAGGCTGCACACTGAGGCCATGCACAGTTAAAGGAAGGTTTGGTCACCTCCCGCTTCGCGCATGCAGATGCTCTTGCTTGACCCCGGTTGCGTCACGGCTAACCGGGGTTTTTTTATGCGTGGGAGCAACTGTCTTCACCATGCCATTCATCACCGCATTGGCGACTGCTACGCAGTCGATCGCAGCCTGTCGGCAGCGGCTACGGGCGGTGTAGCCGCTGCCGAGGTACGAGGCTGCGATCGGCCGCGCAGCGGACGTACGTAGAGCGTTTCCCGGACTGATCGCAGTGGGAGCGGGCTTGCCCCGCGATGCGATGTAACGGGATGATCGCTATCGGGGGGCAAGCCCGCTCCTACAGATTCGCGCAGCGCCTGAGATCACCGCTTTGGCGACTGCTACGCAGTCGATCGCAGCCTGTCGGCAGCGGCTACGGGCGGTGTAGCCGCTGCCGAGATACGAGGCTGCGATCGGCCGCGCAGCGGGCGTAGAGTGTTTCCCGGACTGATCGCAGTGGGAGCGGGCTTGCCCCGCGATGCGACGGAACAGGATGATCGCTATCGCGGGGCAAGCCCGCTCCTACAGATTCGCGCAGCGCCTGAGATCACCGCTTTGGCGACTGCTACGCAGTCGATCGCAGCCTGTCGGCAGCGGCTACGGGCGGTGTAGCCGCTGCCGAGGTACGAGGCTGCGATCGGCCGCGCAGCGGACGTAGAGCGTTTCCCGGACTGATCGCAGTGGGAGCGGGCTTGCCCCGCGATGCGATGTGACGGGATGATCGCTATCGCGGGGCAAGCCCGCTCCTACAGGCCGATTACTCGGCCAATGAACTGCGCTGCTGGCAGGTCTTGCTGCTCGTCCACAATGCCCTGCAAGCGCTGTGCAACCTCTGGCGCAAAGGGGGCCGAGCGGGGGCCCGCCAGGTCGACGTGCAACAGCATCTGCTCGCTGGCCGACAAGGCTTCGTCGAAGCCCTCGCGGTGCAGGCTGTGATACAGGTGCAGGCGCTTGCGATCAAAGCCGATCACCTGGGTCTGCACCCAGACCGGGGTGCCCAGCTTCACCTCATGCAAATAGTTCAGGTGACACTCCAGGGTGAACAGCGAGTGTCCGCTGGCACTGCGGTTGTCGCTGTCCAGGCCGATGCGGTCCATGAAGGCATCGGTGGCATAGCTGAAGATGAGCAGGTAGAAGGCATCGCGCAGATGCCCGTTGTAGTCGACCCAGTCCGCCTGGACTGGGGTCTGGTAGGTAATCAAGGCGGGCATCGCAACACTCCGGTCAGTCGCTGAAGGCCATGCCGTGCTTGGCCTTGGTGGTTTTGACCGCATCCAGCACGGCCAGCAGGCAATCATCACGATAGCGCTCCAGCGAACTGATGCTGCGCTCGCCCAGCTGTTCGCCGGTGCCGTCGACCACCGCATCGATCAGGCCGTCGGTGAGCGCCGGCGCTGGCAGGTAGGTCCAGGGCAGTTGCAGCGCCGGGCCGAACTGGGCCATGAAGTGCCGCATGCCGGCATCGCCTCCGGCCAGGGTGTAGGTCAGGAAGGTGCCCATGAACGACCAGCGCAGGCCGGCACCAAAGCGAATGGCGTCGTCGATTTCGCCCGTGGTGGCGACGCCGTCGTTGACCAGGTGCAGGGCTTCACGCCACAGCGCTTCAAGCAGGCGGTCGGCGATAAAACCGGGGACTTCCTTGCGCACATGCAAGGGGCGCATGCCCAGGCGGGTATAGATGGTTTTCGCCGCCTCGATGGCCTCGGGCGCGGTCTTGTTGCCGCCGACGATTTCCACCAGCGGCAACAGGTACACCGGGTTGAAGGGGTGGCCGACCACACAGCGCTCAGGGTGGGTCGAGGACTCGTAGAACTCGCTGGGCAACAGGCCCGAGGTGCTGGAGCCGATCAGGGCGTCGGGCTTGGCCGCGGCGCTGATCTTGCTGTGCAGGTCGAGCTTCAGGTCCAGGCGTTCGGGCGCGCTTTCCTGAATGAAGTCGGCATCACGTACGCATTCCTCGATGGTGTCGACAAAGCGCAGGCGGTGCTGCGAGGCACCCGGTGCCAGGCCTTGTTTTTCCAGGGCGGGCCAGGCATTGGCGATGCGCTTGCGCAGTGCTGCCTCAGCGCCAGGCGCCGGGTCCCAGGCCACCACGTCCAGGCCGTGGGCCAGGGCACGGGCCACCCAGCCGCTGCCAATCACACCGCTGCCCAGGGCTGCGAACGTCTTGATCTCGGTGATAAAGCTCATCGTGTTCTCCAGTGTTCAGCGGCGTGTCAGGTTCATTTTTGCGCGGCCCTCGGCAGGGGTGAGCACCCGTGCGCCGAGACGGCTGAGGATTTCGCTGGCGCGCTCCACCAACTGGCCGTTGCTGGCCAGCACGCCCTTGTCCAGGTACAGATTGTCTTCCAGCCCCACTCGCACGTTGCCGCCCAGCAGCACCGCCTGCGCAGCCATGGGCATCTGCATGCGGCCGATGCCGAAGCCTGCCCAGGTGACGCCTGGCGGCAGGTTGTCGACCATAGCCTTCATGGTCGTGGTGTCGGCTGGCGCGCCCCATGGAATGCCCAGGCACAGCTGGAAAAGCGGGTCGTCGAGCAGGCCTTCCTTGATCATTTGCTTGGCGAACCACAGGTGCCCGGTGTCGAAGATTTCAAGCTCGGCTTTGACGCCCAGTTCGGTGATGCGCTTGGCACCGGCACGCAGCTGCGCCGGGGTCGACACATAGATGCTGTTGCCGTCGCCAAAGTTGAGGGTGCCGCAGTCCAGGGTGCAGATTTCCGGCAACAGCGCCTCGACGTGGGCCAGGCGCTCCAGCGGGCCGATCAGGTCGGTGCCGGCACCGAACTCCAGCGGCGTTTCGCCCGGGCCGATTTCCAGGTCGCCGCCCATGCCGGCGGTGAGGTTGACGATGATGTCGACGTCCGACTCGCGGATGCGCTCCATCACTTCGCGGTACAGCGCCACATCGCGGCTGAAGCGGCCGGTCTGTGGGTCGCGGACATGGCAGTGGACGACGGTGGCGCCTGCCTTGGCGGCTTCGACCGCCGCGGCTGCGATTTGCTTGGGGGTAACCGGCACCAGGTGGCTTTTGCTGGCGGTGTCGCCGGCGCCAGTGAGCGCGCAGGTGATGATGACGTCATGGTTCATGGCGGGGTTCCTTGAACAGGGGGGCGTTTCGCGGGGCGAGCCCGCTCCTACCGGGTGGGTGTTTCGCGGGGCAAGCCTGTAGGAGCGGGCTTGCCCCGCGAAGAAGTCAGTTGGCAGTCAGCCGAAGGTTGTCGGCAGCCGGCTTGCCGTCAAAGGTGGTCACGCCCTCGAGCCAGCGCTTCTGGTCTTCGGGGTGATCCTTGAGCCACTGGCGGGCGGAGGCCAGGGCGTCTTTGTGTTCGAGCAGCGGTTGCATCATGCGGCTCTCGTCTTCGGCGCTGAAGGTCAGGTTGGTCAGCAGCTTGTTCACGTTGGGGCAGCGTTCGGCGTAATCCGGGGCGGTGACGGTCCACACCGTGGCGCGGCCTTCATCCGGGCCCAGGGCGTCTTCGCTGCCGCTCAGGTAAGCCATCTCGATGTTCACGTTCATCGGGTGCGGCGCCCAGCCAAAGAACACCACCGCCTCATTGCGCCGCACGGCGCGGTCGACGGCGGCGAGCATGCCGGCCTCGCTGGATTCGACCAACTGGAACTTGCCCAGGCCAAACTGGTTCTTGCTGATCATCGCCTTGATCTGAGTGTTGGCGCCGGAGCCGGGCTCGATGCCGTAGATCTTGCCGCCCAGTTCCTTCTCGAATTTGGCGATGTCGGCGAAGGTCTTCAGGCCCTTGTCGGCCAGGTACTTGGGTACGGCGAGGGTGGCGCGGGCATCGTCGAGGCTTGGCTGGTCGAGCACCTTGACCTGGTTCTGCTTGATGAAGGGGGTGATGGTCTGGGTCATGATTGGGTTCCAGTAACCCAAAAACATGTCCAGGCGATTGTCGCGAATGCCGGCGAAGATGATCTGTTGCGAGGCACTGGTCTGTTTGGTCTTGTAGCCCAGGCCGTCGAGCAGTACCTGGGTCATGGCGCTGGTGGCCATCACATCGGTCCAGTTGACCACGCCAAGGCGCACATTCTTGCAAGCAGCGGGTTCGGCTGCCCATACGTTGGTGCTGAGGATTGCGGTACCGACGAGCGTCAGCAGGCTACGGCTGATCAATCTGTTCATGGTGGCTCCTCCAACGGCAGTTCTAATTGTTATAAGGGGCGGCCTCTGCGTGCCGTGCTGATCAAACTACGCCCAGGCCACCGGGAAAAATCGCACCCTGGCGACCAGCACTTGCACAGTGGCGACCTGCAGGGTATTAACCGCAGACCCGTGGCCGTCGAGTCGTTCGCTATGCCCCAGGATTTCTACTTTCTGTTGCTCCCCGGTTTTTCCGCCATCGGCTTTATCTCGGCGATAGAACCGCTGCGGGTGGCCAACCGCTTTCGCAGCGGCTTGTACCGCTGGCAGGTGTTGAGCATAGGGGGCGGGGCGGTGCAGGCCAGCAATGGCATGTCGGTCAACGCCGATGGCGCGCTGCAGCCGTTGGCCAAGGGGGCAACCTTGCTGGTGGTGGCCGGGTTCGAGCCGCTGGGCAGTTACACCCCTGCGCTGCAGCATTGGCTGCGCAAGCTCGATCACGACGGCGTGGTACTGGGCGGCATCGACACCGGTGCGGTAGTCCTGGCCGAGGCCGGCTTGCTCGACGGCCACCGGGTGACCCTGCACTGGGAGGCGCTGGAGGCCTTCAAGGAGTCGTACCCGCAACTGCAGGCAACCCAGGAACTGTTCGAGGTGGACCGGCGGCGCATCACCTCGGCCGGTGGCACCGCCTCCATCGACCTGATGCTTGACCTGATCGCCCAGGCCCACGGCGCGCCGCTGGCGATCCAGGTGTCGGAGCAGTTCGTGCTGGGTCGCATCCGCCCGCGCCAGGACCACCAGCGCATGCAGATCGCTTCACGCTTCGGCATCAGCAACAAGAAACTGGTGCAGGTGATCGGCGAGATGGAGCGCAACACCGAGCAACCGCTCAACACCCTCGTGCTGGCCGAGCAGGTGCAGGTCACCCGGCGCCAGTTGGAGCGGCTGTTTCGCCTGTACCTGCACGACACCCCCAGTGGCTTTTACCTGCGCCTGCGCCTGGACAAGGCGCGGCAACTGCTGCGCCAGACCGACATGAGTGTGCTGGAGGTGGGGATCGCCTGCGGCTTCGAGTCGGCGTCCTATTTCACCCGCTGCTATCGCGGGCGTTTCGAGCGCTGCCCGCGCGAAGACCGCAAGCCGCAGGCGGCGACTGTCAGCGGCGGCTGAGCAGCAGGGCGCAGGCGCTCTTGTAGGCTTCGTGCTGGTACTTGTTCAGCGAGGCAGGGGGCTCGATGTTGTGCTTCTTGGCCTGGGCGCTGACGGTCTGCGGGGATACCAGGGCCACTTCGCACCCCTCAAGCAGTTGCAGGATGCCCTCGATCTTGAAGGTAGTGGGGCCGCCGGCGAAGTCGCCTTTCTTGCTGCGCTTCTTGATGGCCAGGTGGGTAATGCCGTGCTCGGTGACAAACTGCCGGGCCTGGCTGGCGAAGGCTTTGACGTTGTCCGCCAGTTCGTCGTCTTCCAGACCGATCTTTTTCGTCGCCAGGGCCAGGTGGGCCGGGCTTCCGGCCTCCAGCGCGACCACGGCCAACAGGGCTTCACTGCCCTTGATTTCGATTCCGCAGACTTTCATTCATACCTCGGGAAAGGGGGTTATTGCAGGCCAAGCGATTGCAGGTACTCGGAGCGATCATCGCTGCGCTGGGCCAGGCAGGTGTTCTGGGCGACTTCAAAGGCCTTGCTGCCGGGTTTCTCGGCATAGGTCTCGATCTTGCAGTCGGCATCGCGCAGCTGTTGCCACACAGCCTCGGCGTCGCGCAGGCGCTTGCTCAGTTCGGCAATCTGCGCCGGCTGGCCGCTGTATTGCTCCTTGATGCGATCAAGCTGGTCGTTGAAGGCGGCAGTCAGCTCGCGTTCGGCGCTCTGGCGGCTGTACAGGGCGCATTCATAGGCCTGCGGGTCGGTCTCGACGTTGTCACACGGCGTGGTGCTCTCGTCCTCTTGCGCCTGGGCGCCGAATGCCAGCAACACCAGGGCCAGCCCTACCATCGATCTCATCTGCGACATCCTCCAAAGCCTGCGGGAACATGGGCGTCGATTCTCGCTCAGCGCCACGGCAAAGAACAGGGTAGCCGCACCCGCTGTAAAAAAGCGTGCAGTGCACATGAACACTTATTCACAGACGTGCCGGGGCCGGGCACATAAACTCGGCGATTGGCCGCTATCTATACTCTCCAACCCTTCGATACCTCTGGAAACGCCATGGAAAGTGCGGGACTGTTCAAGGTACTGCTGGTCGAGGACGACCTTAAACTGGCCGGCCTGGTGGCGAATTTTCTCGGCGAACACGGCTTCGACGTGCACTGCGTGCATCGCGGTGATGAAGCGCTGGAAGCGTTTCTGACCTTCAAGCCCGCGCTGGTGGTGCTCGACCTCATGTTGCCCGGGCTCAGTGGCCTGCAAGTGTGCCGGGCGATCCGCAGCCAGGCGGCGACGCCGATCGTCATCCTCACCGCCCGCGAGGACGACCTGGACCACATCCTGGGCCTTGAGTCCGGCGCCGACGACTATGTGATCAAACCCATCAAGCCCCCGGTGTTGCTGGCCCGCCTGCGTGCGTTGCAGCGGCGCCAGGGCAACGATGCCCCCGGGCGCGACAGCCTGGAATTCGGGCGCCTGAGCATCGACCGCGCCAGCCGCGAAGCACGCCTGGGCGATGACCTGATCGAGCTGAGCACCATGGAGTTCGAGTTGCTGTGGTTGCTGGCAAGCTCGGCGGGACAGATTCTCTCGCGTGACGACATCCTCAACCGCATACGCGGTATCGCCTTCGATGGCCTGAACCGCAGCGTCGACGTCTATGTCAGCAAGCTGCGCAGCAAACTCCACGACAACCCCCGGGAGCCGGTGTGCATCAAGACCGTCTGGGGCAAGGGCTACCTGTTCAATCCCTTTGCCTGGGAGCTGTAGATGCTGCGCCTGTTCCTTGGCCTGTACATCACCCTGGTGCTCGGCTTCGCCCTGTCGATCACTGCCGTCGACCATGTGTTTACCTGGCTGCTCAAGGGGCCGCTTGAGCTTTATCACCGTGAGGCCGTACGCGGTCCGGCCTACAGCCTGGTGGAGCAACTGCGCCCGCTTGAAGCCGCGGCGCGCCCGCAGAAACTCGCCGAACTGCAACCGCACTATGGCCTGGGCCTGAAGCTGGCCGAAACCGACCAATTGCACCTCGACCAGCGCGAGCAAGCCTTGCTGGCCAACGACCAGTTGGTGGTGCGCAAGGACTTCACCCAGTTCATCGCCCCCATCGATGATGGCCCGCAAGTGCTGAGTATCGACCTGCCCGCAGAGCCTGAGCTGACCGGGGCCTACACCATCGGTGCCTACGCCATGCTGGCCGGGCTGATCGCCATTGCCCTGTTCCTCTGGGTGCGTCCGCACTGGCGCGACCTTGAGGGCTTGCGCCTGGCGGCCCAGCGTTTTGGTGACAACGACCTGCGCTCGCGGATTCACCTGTCGCGTCGCTCCAACATCCGCGAGCTGGCCGAGCACTTCAACCAGATGGCCGGGCGTATCGAGGGGCTGATCGCCAACCAGCGCGAACTGACCAATGCGGTATCCCACGAACTGCGCACGCCTATCGCCCGGCTGACCTTCGAGCTTGAGCAATTGCGCCGGCTGTCGCGCCAGGAGGTCTGCGGTGCATTGATCGATGACATGCATGCCGACCTGGGCGATCTGGAGGAAATGGTCTCGGAGCTGCTGACCTACGCCAGCCTTGAGCGCGGCGCCACCGAGATCAAGCGCGAAACCATCCAGGCCGCCAACTGGATCGACAGTGTGCTGGGGGCCGTGGCGCTGGAGGCGGAGGCTGTGGGCGTTCAGCTGGTGCTGGATACCTGCACGGTGGAGTCGATCCGAATCGAGCCGCGGTTCATGGCCCGAGCGGTGATCAACTTGCTGCGCAATGCCATTCGTTATGCCGAGCGCGAAGTGCGGGTGCGTCTGGAGCGTGAGGGCGAGTGGTACCGGATCGTGGTGGAAGACGATGGCCCGGGTGTGCCTGCCAATGCCCGGGAGAAGATCTTCGAGCCGTTCTCGCGCCTGGATGCCAGCCGTGACCGCCGCACCGGCGGCTTTGGCCTGGGGCTGGCGCTGGTTCGCCGGGTGTCGCAGTGGCACGGCGGCCAGGCCGATGTGCGAGATGCCGAGGCTGGCGGGGCACTGTTTGTCCTGACCTGGCCCCATAGCGACGCCTGAGCCTCAGAACTGCACAACGGTATTGGCCGCAGGGCTGCGCACAAAGCGGTAGCCCAGCACCCTGAGCCCGTCGCTGTGGCGGCTGAGGGTGTTGCCCTGGTCCTGGCCGCTGCCGGCCAGCAGGGCATGTTCGGCATCCAGCGGCTGGATCACGAACTCGATCAGGCTTTCGCCCGCCCGCCGTCCCTGCGCCAGCAGTAGCCCCTGCTCGATACGCAGGTTCAGGCCATCGAGCAGCGGCGCGGTGTCGCCCGGGCTCACCAGCCGATAGCGTCCGACGCTGTCCTGCCAGTCAGCGGGCAACGGAACGGGTTCGATGCGTTCACCCAGGGGCAAGGTCTGGCCGTGGCGCCGCACCACCAGCACGCGTTTGTCGGCGACGCTCAGCACATCGAGTTGCAGTTGCTCGAGTTTGCCCAGGTCCAGTGCCCAGAGGCCCAGCAGTTTCTTTTCCGGGCGCAGCCAGCCATCGCTGTCGCGCAGCAACTCGACGCGCTTGCCGGCCAGCTCGGCGAACAGGCGCTGGCGCTCATCCTTGATGCGCACCACACCCAGCCGGCTGGTGTAGATCCCGGCGACGCGCTGGCGGTCGTCGGCGCCCGGCACCACGGCGGCGGCCAGGGGCGGCAGGCTGTAGCTGCAGTCGTCCAGGCAGCCCGGCTGGCCGCCCTGGGCCTGCACCATCAGGCGCAAGGCCTGGGTCGCCAGGTCGCTGACCAGCGCTTCGGCCGTGTCGGCATTGGCCATCACCACCACCGCCAATTGATGCTCGGGCAGCACGCTCAATTGCGCGGCAAAATCGCCGGTCGAGCCGCTGTGCTGCCACTGCGCAAGGTGTGCGCCGATCTGCGGATCACCACAGGGGCCCAGGTACCAGGCCAGGCCCATCGGGCAGTCGAAATCCAGGGCATTGGCGCGATTCTGCTGGCTGAACATGGCCTGGATCGACGCCTGGCTCAGTACCTGGCGGCCGTTGTAGCGGCCCTCGGCAAACAGCATCTGGACGAACTGGCCGACCTCCCGGGGTGTTGTCCACAGCCCGCCGGCCGGCATGTCGCGAATCTGCGTATCGGCGCTGCGCTGGCCTTGCAGATAGCCACGGGCGCGAAACGGCTCAAGCTCGCTGTTGCCGATAAAACTCGAGTGCTTCATGGCCAGGGGTTGCAACAGGTGCTGCTGCAGGCGGGTTTCAAAGGTTTGCCCACTGCTGCGCTCGATGGCCGCGCCCAGCAGGGCAAAGCCCAGGTTGGAATACACCGTGCGGGTGCCGGGCGGGTTGCTCAGCCACAGCCCGGAAGCTTTCTGCGGCAGGTATTTCAACGGGTCGCTGCTGCGCAGGCGGGGCAGGTATTCGCTGGGCAGGCCGGCCTGGTGGCTGAGCAGGCGGCGCAGGGTTACGGCATTGTTGGCGCTGTGGGCGTCGGGGTGAAAGCGCGAGCGCACGCGAAATTCCGGCAGTGTCTGCGACAACGGCGCATCCAGCGCCAGGCGCTGCTGCTCGACCAACTGCAGGGTGGCGCTGGCGGTGAACAGCTTGGACAGCGAACCTGCGCGAAACGCGGTATCGGGCGTCACGCGCATCTGCAGGTCCTGGTCGGCCAGGCCAAAGCCCTCGGCCCACACCAGCGCCTGGCCATCGATCAGGGCCAGCGACAGCCCCGGCACATGGTTCTTGTCCATCAGCGCGGGAATTCGCTGGCGCAACTGCTCGATCACCGCCTGATAGTCGCCCTGGCGGATTTCTGGCTGCGGTTGCGGGGTCCGCTCTCCGCAGCCACTGGCCAGGGTCAACAGACTTAACAGCAGGGCTGATCGAGGCGAGCGAAGCATGATGCACCTGGGGGCAATGAAGGTCAGTGCATGCTAGGGAAACGGCCCTGGTCAATCTTTGAGCGGTTTGTCGCAAAACTGTGAAAGAGTCTGCGCGCAGCCTTTGCAGCAGCCCTTTGTCGCGCTTTGACGCTTTCGGTAATTCCCCTGTCGTTTTTGCATCTTAGCGACCTGTCGCCTAGGCATATGCTGGTCCCAAAGCGCCGGCAGACGATTCGGCGCAGGTAATGCCAATAAAGGGGACAGCCTGATGAGCCCAGCCGAATTACACGCCGACAGCATCGTTATCGACGGGCTGATCATTGCCAAATGGAACCGCGAGCTGTTCGAGGACATGCGCAAGGGCGGCCTCACCGCTGCCAACTGCACTGTGTCGGTCTGGGAAGGCTTCCAGGCCACGGTCAACAACATCGCCGCCAGCCAGAAGCTGATCCGCGAGAACGGCGACCTGGTCATGCCGGTACGCACCACCGCCGACATCCGCAAGGCCAAGGAGCTGGGCAAGACCGGCATCCTGTTCGGCTTCCAGAACGCCCACGCGTTCGAGGACCAGATCGGCTATGTAGACGTGTTCAAGCAGCTGGGCGTGGGCATCGTGCAGATGTGCTACAACACCCAGAACCTGGTGGGCACCGGCTGCTACGAGCGCGACGGTGGCCTGTCGGGTTTCGGTCGCGAGATCGTCGCCGAAATGAACCGCGTTGGGATCATGTGCGACCTGTCCCATGTCGGTTCCAAGACGTCGGAAGAAGTCATCCTCGAATCGAAAAAGCCGGTGTGCTACTCCCACTGCCTGCCCTCCGGGCTCAAGGAGCACCCGCGCAACAAGTCCGATGAAGAGCTCAAGTTCATTGCCGACCATGGCGGTTTTGTCGGCGTGACCATGTTCGCGCCGTTCCTGGCCAAGGGCATCGACTCGACCATTGACGACTACGCCGAAGCCATCGAATACACCATGAACATCGTCGGTGAAGACGCCATCGGTATCGGTACTGACTTCACCCAGGGCCATGGCCAGGACTTCTTCGAGTACCTGACCCACGACAAGGGCTACGCCCGGCGCCTGACCAACTTCGGCAAGATCATCAACCCGCTGGGCATCCGCACCGTGGGCGAGTTCCCCAACCTCACCGAGACCCTGCTCAAGCGCGGCCATTCCGAGCGCGTGGTGCGCAAGATCATGGGCGAGAACTGGGTGAACGTCCTCAAGGACGTCTGGGGCGAATAACGCCAACCGTCAACGCCTGTAGCTGCTGCCGAAGGCTGCGATCGGCTGCGCGGCAGTCGTGCCTGCACGGCTGCCTTGACGGCTCTTCGCCGAGCCTTATCGCAGTCTTCGGCAGCGGCTACAAGCGACCACTACTTAGATTTCTGGAGTTTTCAACGATGGCCAAGATCGCCCCGCAATTGCCTATCGAAGTCGACAGCGAAACCGGTGTCTGGACCAGCGATGCCCTGCCGATGCTCTACGTGCCACGGCATTTTTTCGTCAACAACCACATGGGCATCGAGGAAGTGCTGGGCGCCGACGCCTATGCCGAAATCCTCTACAAGGCCGGCTACAAGTCCGCCTGGCACTGGTGCGAGAAAGAGGCTGAATGCCACGGCCTGGAAGGCGTGGCGGTGTTCGAGCATTACATGAAGCGCCTGTCGCAGCGGGGCTGGGGCCTGTTCAAGATCCAGGACATCGACCTGGATAAAGGCACCGCCAGCGTCAAGCTCGAGCACTCGGCGTTCGTCTACGTGTACGGCAAGGTCGGGCGCAAGGTCGACTACATGTTCACCGGCTGGTTCGCCGGGGCCATGGACCAGATCCTGGCAGCACGCGGCAGCAAGATTCGCACGGTCGCCGAGCAGGTCTACGGCGGTTCGGAAGAAGGCCACGACGACGGCCTGTTCATCGTCAAGCCGTTGTAAGTCGAGGATCCCGCCATGGCTTTCGAAGCAATGTTCCAGCCGATCCAGATCGGCAAACTGACCATCCGCAACCGGGTCCTGAGCACCGCGCACGCCGAGGTCTACGCCACCGATGGCGGCATGACCACCGCCCGCTATGTGAAGTACTACGAAGAGAAAGCCAAGGGCGGTATCGGCCTTGCCATCTGCGGGGGGTCCTCGGTGGTGGCCATCGACAGCCCGCAGGAGTGGTGGGCCTCGGTGAACCTGTCCACCGACCGCATCATTCCGCACTTCCAGAACCTGGCCGATGCCATGCACAAGCATGGCGCCAAGATCATGATCCAGATTACCCACATGGGCCGTCGCTCGCGCTGGGACGGCTTCAACTGGCCGACCCTGATGTCGCCGTCGGGCATCCGCGAACCGGTGCACCGTGCCACCTGCAAGACCATCGAGCCGGAGGAAATCTGGCGGGTGATCGGCAACTACGCGCAAGCGGCGCGCCGGGCCAAGGAGGGCGGCCTGGACGGCGTCGAGCTGTCGGCCGTGCACCAGCACATGATCGACCAGTTCTGGAGCCCGCGGGTCAACAAGCGGACCGACGAATGGGGCGGCAGCTTTGAAGGGCGCATGAAGTTCGGCCTGGAAGTGATCAAGGCGGTGCGTGCCGAAGTGGGCCCGGATTTCTGCGTGGGCATGCGTATCTGTGGTGACGAATTCCACCCCGATGGCCTGAGCCACGAGGACATGAAGGAAATCGCCAAGTACTACGACGCCACCGGCATGCTCGATTTCTTCGGCGTGATCGGCTCAGGGTGCGACACCCACAACACCCTGGCCAACGTTATCCCCAACATGAGTTATCCACCGGAGCCGTTCCTGCACCTGGCTGCCGGCATCAAGGAAGTGGTCAAGGTGCCGGTGCTGCATGCGCAGAACATCAAGGACCCGAACCAGGCTACCCGCATCCTCGAGGGCGGTTATGTAGACATGGTCGGCATGACCCGTGCGCACATTGCCGACCCGCACCTGATCGCCAAGATCAAGATGGGCCAGATCGACCAGATCAAACAGTGCGTCGGTGCCAACTACTGCATCGACCGCCAGTACCAGGGACTGGATGTGCTGTGCATCCAGAACGCCGCCACCTCCCGCGAATACATGGGCGTGCCGCACATCATCGAAAAATCCACCGGGCCCAAGCGCAAAGTGGTGGTGGTCGGCGCAGGGCCGGCGGGGATGGAAGCGGCGCGCGTTGCGGCCGAGCGTGGCCACGACGTGACCCTGTTCGAGAAAAAGGACGCCATCGGCGGGCAGATCACCATTGCCGCCAAGGCGCCGCAGCGTGACCAGATCGCCGGCATCACCCGCTGGTACCAACTGGAGCTGGCACGCCTGAAGGTCGACCTGCGCCTGGGGACCGCTGCCGATATCGCCACCATCCAGGACCTGCGCCCGGACGTCATCGTACTGGCGGTGGGCGGGCACCCGTTCATTGAGCAGAACGAGCACTGGGGTGCGGCCGAAGGCCTGGTGGTCAGCAGCTGGGACGTACTCGACGGCAAGGTGGCACCGGGCAAGAACGTGCTGGTGTACGACACCATCTGCGAGTTCACCGGCATGTCGGTGGCCGACTACATCGCCGACAAGGGCAGCCAGGTCGAGATCGTCACCGACGACATCAAGCCGGGCGTGGCCATTGGCGGTACGTCATTCCCCACCTACTACCGCAGCATGTACCCCAAGGAAGTGATCATGACCGGCGACCTGATGCTGGAAAAGGTCTACCGCGAGGGCGACAAGCTGGTGGCGGTGCTGGAGAACGAATACACCGGCGCCAAAGAGGAGCGGGTGGTCGACCAGGTGGTCATCGAGAACGGCGTGCGGCCGGACGAAGCGCTCTACTACGGGCTCAAGGAAGGTTCGCGCAACAAAGGCCAGATCGACGTCGAGGCACTCTTCGCGATCCAGCCGCAGCCGATCCTCAGCCAGCCGGGCGAAGGCTACCTGCTGTACCGCATCGGCGACTGCGTGGCGCAGCGCAACACTCATGCCGCCATCTACGACGCCTTGCGCCTGTGTAAGGACTTCTGATCTGTGTAGGAGCGGGCTTGCGTAGGTCTGATACACCGCCATCGCGGGGCAAGCCCGCTCCTACTGGGAGCTTCCCATGTTGAACACGTTGATTCCCCTTTTGCTGTTCGCCGCCCTGGGCCTGGCTGTCCTCGGCGCCTTGCGGCGTGTGCGGATGTGGCGCCAGGGCCGGCCCTCGAAGGTCGATCTGCTGGGCGGGCTGCTGGCCATGCCCCGGCGCTACATGGTCGACCTGCACCACGTGGTCGCCCGCGACAAATACATGGCCAATACCCACGTCGCCACCGCCGGGGGCTTTGTCTTGGCGGCGGTCCTGGCGATCCTGGTGCATGGCTTTGGTCTGCATAACAAGATCCTCGGCTACGCCTTGCTGTTTGCCACGGTGCTGATGTTTGCCGGCGCGCTGTTCGTCTACAAGCGCCGCCTCAACCCGCCTGCGCGCCTGTCCAAGGGCCCGTGGATGCGCCTGCCAAAGAGCTTGCTGGTGTTTGCCGCGAGTTTCTTCATCGCCACCTTGCCGGTGGCCGGAATCCTGCCGCAAGGCTTTGGCGGCTGGGTGCTGGTAGCCCTGCTGGGGCTCGGGGTGCTCTGGGGCGTGTCCGAGCTGTTCTTCGGCATGACCTGGGGCGGGCCGATGAAGCACGCCTTCGCCGGTGCCCTGCACCTGGCCTGGCACCGCCGCGCCGAGCGTTTTGGCGGTGGCCGCTCCACCGGGCTCAAGCCCATCGACCTGGAAGATCCACAGGCCCTGCTGGGTGTGGAAAAACCCAAGGATTTCACCTGGAACCAACTGCTGGGCTTCGACGCCTGCGTTCAATGCGGCAAGTGCGAGGCGGCATGCCCGGCCTTTGCCGCCGGGCAACCGCTGAACCCGAAAAAGCTCATCCAGGACATGGTCGTCGGCCTTGCCGGTGGCACCGACGCGAAATTTGCCGGTAGCCCGTATCCAGGCAAGCCAATCGGCGAGCACGGCGGCAATCCGCACCAGCCGATCGTCAATGGCCTGGTGGACGCTGAAACCCTCTGGTCGTGCACCACCTGCCGCGCGTGCGTGGAGGAATGCCCGATGATGATCGAGCACGTCGATGCCATCGTCGACATGCGCCGTCACCTGACCCTGGAAAAAGGCGCGACCCCGAACAAGGGTGCCGAGGTACTCGACAACCTCATCGCCACCGACAACCCCGGCGGCTTTGCCCCGGGCGGGCGGATGAACTGGGCGGCGGACCTGAGCCTCAAGCTGCTCGGCGAAACCAGGACCACCGACGTGCTGTTCTGGGTGGGCGACGGTGCCTTCGACATGCGCAACCAGCGCACCCTGCGTGCGTTCGTCAAAGTGCTCAAGGCTGCCCAGGTGGACTTTGCCGTGCTGGGCCTCGAGGAGCGGGACAGCGGCGACGTGGCGCGGCGCCTGGGCGATGAAGCGACCTTCCAGCAACTGGCCCGGCGCAATATCCAGACCCTGGCCAAGTACAGCTTCAAGCGCATCGTCACCTGCGATCCGCACAGTTTCCATGTGCTCAAGAACGAATACGGTGCCTTTGGCGGCGAGTACCTGGTGCAGCACCACAGCACCTACATTGCCGAACTGATCGCGGCCGGGGCGTTGAACCTTGGCCAGCACAAGGGCGGCAGCGTGACCTATCACGACCCGTGCTACCTGGGCCGCTACAACGGCGAGTACGAAGCGCCCCGCGAGGTGCTGCGCGCCCTGGGTATCGAGATCAAGGAGATGCAGCGTTCGGGCTTCCGTTCCCGTTGCTGCGGCGGTGGTGGCGGTGCGCCGATCACCGACATCCCCGGCAAGCAGCGGATTCCCGACATGCGCATGGAAGACATCCGCGAGACGGGCGCCGAACTGGTGGCCGTGGGTTGCCCACAGTGCACGGCGATGCTTGAAGGCGTGGTCGAACCCCGGCCACTGATCAAGGACCTGGCCGAGCTGGTGGCCGATGCCCTGCTCGAAGAGCAGGCCCCGGCGAACAAACCGGCGCCGGCCAAGCGTGAACCTGCGGAGGTGCACTGATGAGCGACATTATTCGCCGTGATCCGCGCGCCGAATGGATTGCCCGTAACCGCCTGCACCCGTTGCATGCGGCCATGCAGCAGACCCAGCAGCACAGCTGGATGGGGCCGAACGGCATTGTCCGCAAGAACCCTCACGGCATCGGTTTTATCGGCCCCAATGGCATCAAGCGCATTGACCGCAGCGGAGCCCAGCAGGGCACCAGCACCAAGCGTACGGCGGCAGCGGCGGTGGAGTTGCCGTTGCACCAGGTGCCTGCGCCAGCGTTCTACATCGCCGTGGTACCCGACATGGTCGGTGGTCGCCTGGGCAGTCACGACCGTGATCTGCTCGGCCTTGCCCACAGCCTGGCCGGCAGTGAGGGTGCGGTGCTGGCGGTGGTGTTCGGCGAACACAAGGAAAGCAACTTTTCCACAGCCGGTGTCGACCGCTTGCTGGTCATCGAAGGCGAAGAATTCGACGGCTATGCCCCCGAGCAACTGGTGCAGGGCCTGCGGGCTGTGGATAACCAGTTCAGCCCGCGTCACTGGCTGCTGCCCGACAGCCGCACCGGTGGCGGCGAACTGGGCCGTCGTTTTGCCGCAGCCCTGGGCGAGCGCCCGGCGACGCGGGTCTGGCAGGTCAAGGATGGGCAGTGCAGTGGCCGTGCCGGGGCAGGCCAGCAGGATCTGATCCGCGGCCTGCCACGTTTGATTCTGGCCGCTGCCGAATGCGCCGAGCCGGTCAGCGAAACCCGTCACGAAGCCTTGCCCGAACAGTTATCCACAAGCGTGGCGCGCAGCTTGCCGCGCATTGAAGACCTTGGCCCGGTGGCCGTGGACCCGGCCGCCATTGCCATGGCCGAAGCCGAGTTCATCGTCTCGGGCGGCAACGGGGTCAAGGACTGGGACTTGTTCCACCGCGCAACCGTAGCCCTGGGCGCCACCGAGGGCGCCTCGCGGGTGGCGGTGGACGACGGCTTCATGCCGCGCAATCGCCAGGTGGGGGCTACCGGCACCTGGGTCACGGCGCGGGTCTATATGGCTGTGGGGATCTCCGGAGCGATCCAGCACCTGCAGGGCATCGGTGCCTGCGACAAGGTGGTGGCGATCAACATGGACCCGGGCTGCGACATGATCAAACGCGCCGACCTTTCGGTGATCGGCGACAGCGCGGCGATCTTGCAGGCGCTGATCCAGGCTGTGGAAAACTACCGCAACGACGCCAAGCGCGACGCGGCATAAGGGCAGGGGATAACTATGAGTACCAAGGTCGTCAGTCTGGTTTCCATCGGTGCCCACCCAAGCTCGGGCCGCACCCGGCGTGCCGAACAGGACGCCCGGGCGGTGGAGCTGGGCTTGCAGCTGGCTGGGGATAACTTGCAGGTGCTGCACGCTGGCGACCCGCAGGAACCGGCCTTGCGCGCCTACCTGGGCATGGGCCTGGCGCAGCTCGATGTGCTTGAGCAGCCGGCGGGTGCCGACGCCCTGGGTGTGTTGGGGGATTATTTGCGTGAGGCGGGTGCCCAACTGGTGCTGACCGGCAGCCAGGCCGAGACCGGCGAAGGCTCGGGCATGCTCCCGTTCCTGCTGGCCGAGCGCCTGGGCTGGCCGTTGGTGGTGGGGTTGGCGGAAGTCGAATCTATCCACAACGGCGTGGCCCAGGTGCTGCAAGCTCTGCCACGGGGCCAGCGGCGCCGGCTCAAGGTGCGCCTGCCGCTGCTGGCCACTGTGGATAACGCCGCGCCCAAGCCCCGCCAGAGCGCCTTTGGCCCGGCGCGGCGCGGGGTATTGGCCGCACGGCAGGTGGCGATCGTCGAAGACGAGTTACTCACAGGCGCCGAATTGCAACCGGCCAAGCCACGGCCCAAGCGCCTGAAAGTGATCAAGGCCAAGAGAGGTGCCGACCGTATGAAAGCCGCGACGGCGAAGGCCAGTGGCGGGGGTGGCCAGGTACTCAAGGATCTGACGCCCGAGGCGGGTGCCGATGCCATTCTCAAATTGCTGGTGGAGGAAGGCGTGCTGCGCTGAAGGGCGTTACCCACAATCCTTGTTGGTGGCTCTGTGGATAATATGTTCGCCCATGACGGTAAGCCCCGTGGATCAAGGCTTACAGAGAGTTGATCAAAAAACGTCCAGTTTGCTGTTTTACCCCCTTCCACAACGCTAAAGCCGTGTAATTACACGGCTTTCGGCGTTATCCACACGACCTTTCCAGCCCCGGTACTTTTGCACACAAAGTCTGTTGGCCGCTTTGTGGATAAGGTGTTTGCCTTCCCCTGGGAGCCACGTATTCAGTGGCTTACAGAGTATTGGTCAAAAAACGTCCAATTGACCTGATTTCATGAGATTGAAGTTTTCCACAGGCGAAATGTCGCGTTTCCCACAATTGCTGTGGGTTGTCCTGTGGATAAAGTGTTTGCTGTATGGGGCAGGCCAGTGGGGGCGGGGGATTGCGGGGTGTGGTCAATATTTGTACAGCGATCGCGGGGCAAGCCCGCTCCCACCGTGTAGGAGCGGGCTTGCCCCGCGATGCCTTCCTGCTCAGCTTACTGCGCCGCCACGCCTTTCAGATAAGGTGCCGGCGCCGCCCCCAGGTTGTTCAGCACCCGCTCGCTGTACCAGTCCACAAAGTTCACCACCCCAAACTCGTAGGTCTTGGAGTAAGGCCCCGGCTGATAGGCCGTGGAGTTGATCCCGCGCTGGTTCTCCTCGGCCAGGCGACGGTCCTGGTCGTTGGTCGCATCCCACACCTGGCGCATGCGCGCCGGGTCGTAGTCCACACCTTCGACCGCATCCTTGTGGACCAGCCACTTGGTGGTGACCATGGTTTCCTGGGCACTGATCGGCCACACGGTAAAGACAATGATGTGATCGCCCATGCAGTGGTTCCACGAATGTGGCAGGTGCAGGATGCGCATCGAGCCAAGGTCCGGGTTCTTGATCCGGCCCATGAGCTTCTGGCAGCCCTGCTTGCCGTCCAGGGTCATGGACACGGTGCCCTTGAGCAGCGGCATGCGCACGATGCGGTTGCGCAGGCCGAAGCTTGCGTGGGCGTAGGGGATCTTCTCGGCATCCCAGGCGGCAGCCGAGGCGGCGACGTGGTCCTTGAACGCCTGGTCGGCCCGCGGGTCGGTGACGTCGTCCCATTCCAGCAGGGTCTTGAGCAGTTCCGGGTGCGAACCGCTGCAGTGGTAGCACTCGCGGTTGTTTTCCAGCACGAGTTTCCAGTTGGCCTTTTCCATCAAGGTGGTCTGCACCGCCACCTTGGTGTTCTCCATGTCGTAGGGCTCCATGTAGTGAGCCAGGGTGGCCAGGAAGTCGTCGATCGCCGGCGGGTTCTCGGCCAGGCTGATGAAGATGTAGCCACCGGCGGTTTTCACGTTCACAGGCTTGAGGCCGTACTGCTTCATGTCGAAGTCGGCGCCCATCTCGGTGCCGGCGAACAGCAGGCGGCCGTCGAGTTCGTAGGTCCATTGGTGGTAATGGCAAACCAGTTTGGCCACCTTGCCCTTTTCACTGGTGCACAGCCGCGAGCCACGATGACGGCAGACGTTATGGAAGGCATGCACCTGGCCTTCGGCACCGCGCACCACCAGGATCGGGTTCTTGCCGATCT
Organism: Pseudomonas sp. JQ170C; assembly: GCF_035581345.1. NCBI lineage: Bacteria > Pseudomonadati > Pseudomonadota > Gammaproteobacteria > Pseudomonadales > Pseudomonadaceae > Pseudomonas > Pseudomonas sp. JQ170C. Next base: position 5,576,621 of record NZ_CP141608.1, on the reverse strand, counting down.
GCAGGGTGAGGAAGTTGCCCTTGGTCGGGATTTCGCAGGTCATCCCCGCGATCAGCCATTCCTTCTGGAAAATTTCTTCCATGTCGATCTGGAACAGGCGTTCGTCGCAATAGAACGGCTGCGGCAGCGAGAACGTGCGCTCGCGGTTCTGCAGCATCTCGGCGGTGGCCTTGCGCGCAGGTTCCAGTGGATCGCCCAGACTCAAAGTTGCGGTGACGTCCATCGTGTAGGTCCTCGTGGCCAGTGCTTGTGGCCGGTAAAAGTGGCTAATCGTTGTTATGGCGACGCAAGGCGGAAATACAGCGGTTCATTTGCGATGGAGTGTGCGATTGAAGCGGCCTTCAACCATATCCATGGACGACATGATCAGATCCGTTTCCGACGCGCGAGCCCTTGCGGCAGGGGGCTGGTCGCGATAAGCACGCCGATGTCGCGGATAGGAAAGTGTTCGTGTCGCAGCTTGATCAGAATCGCAAGCATCAGGCCGCAGTCGGCCGTGGAGACGAGCATGTCCAACTTCCTCAATCCGGTCAGCACCCAGACCTGGGCCAACGGCCGCCACATCGTCCGTTGCGTCAAGGTGATCCAGGAAACCTGGGATGTGCGCACCTTCTGTTTCATGGCCGACCAGCCGATCATGTTCTTCTTCAAGCCCGGGCAGTTCGTGACCCTGGAGCTTGAGATCGACGGGGTGCCGATCATGCGCTCCTACACCATCTCAAGCTCGCCGTCGGTGCCCTACAGCTTCTCGGTGACCATCAAGCGGGTACCTGGCGGCAAGGTCTCCAATTGGCTGCACGACACCCTGCACGAAGGCCAGGAGCTGGCGGTGCATGGGCCGGTGGGCCTGTTCAACGCCATGGACTTCCCCAGCCCCAAGGTGCTGTACCTGAGCGGCGGTGTCGGCATCACCCCGGTGATGTCCATGGCCCGTTGGTTCTACGACACCAACGGCAATGTCGACATGGTCTTCGTGCATAGCGCCCGTTCGCCCAAAGACATCATTTACCACCGCGAGCTGGAGCACATGGCGTCGCGGATCGACAACTTCAGCCTGCACATCATTTGCGAGAAGCACGGCCTGGGCGAGCCGTGGGCGGGTTATCGGGGTTACCTGAACCAGAAGCTGATGGAGCTGATTGCACCGGACTACATGGAGCGCGAGATCTTCTGCTGTGGCCCTACGCCCTACATGCATGCGGTCAAGCGCCTGCTCGAAGGCAGCGGCTACGACATGAGCCGCTACCACGAGGAATCGTTCGGGGCGACCCCGGCCGAGGTCAAGGCCGACGCTGTCGAGCTGGCCGAGCAGGCTGCCGATGCGCCGGAAGTGGACAATGCCGACCTGCACCAGGTGGAGTTCACCGCGGCCGGCAAAAGCATTCGCGTGGCGCCGGGCGAGACCGTGCATGCGGCGGCGGCCAAGCTCGGCCTGATGATTCCCAAGGCTTGCGGCATGGGTATCTGCGGTACCTGCAAGGTGCTCAAGCTGGGCGGCGAGGTGGAGATGGAGCACAACGGCGGCATCACCGATGATGATGTCGCCGAGGGTTATATCCTGTCGTGCTGCAGCGTGCCCAAAGGGGATGTGCGGATCGAATATTGAACACTGTAGGAGCGGGCTTGCCCCGCGATGCGATGTGACTGCCAGATCGCTATCGCGGGGCAAGCCCGCTCTTACATAAAGGTCAGACGCTGAAGCGGGCCACCAGGCCGTTCAGGTCTACGGCCAGGCGCGACAGCTCGGCGCTGGCCGCGCTGGTCTGGTGGGCACCGGTGGCCGACTGCACGGACAGGTCGTTGATGTTGACCAGGTTGCGGTCGACTTCACGGGCCACCTGAGCCTGTTCTTCGGCCGCGCTGGCAATCACCAGGTTGCGTTCGTTGATCTGGGCCACGGCACCGGTGATGGTGTCCAGCGCCAGGCCCGCGCCACGGGCGATGTTCAGGGTCGACTCGGCGCGTTCGGTGCTGTTGCGCATGGAGTTGACGGCCTGCTCGGTGCCACCCTGAATGCTGCCGATCATCCGCTCGATTTCGCTGGTCGACTGCTGGGTACGGTGGGCCAGGGCGCGCACTTCATCGGCCACTACGGCAAAACCGCGACCGGCTTCACCGGCACGGGCGGCCTCGATGGCGGCGTTGAGGGCCAGCAGGTTGGTCTGGTCGGCCAGGCCGCGAATCACATCCAGTACCTTGCCAATGTCCCGCGACTCTTCTGCCAGGTTGCCGATCAGCTCGGCGGTGCCTTGCACATCGACACTCATGCGTTCGATGGCCGTGACGGTTTCCAGTACCAGGTCGCGACCGTCACCGGCCGAACGGGTCGCCGCCTGTGAGGCTTCAGACGTGCTGACGGCGTTGCGGGCCACTTCTTCCACGGCGCTGGTCATTTCGGTGACGGCAGTGGCGGCCTGTTCGATCTCGTTGTTCTGCTGCTGCAGGCCACGGGCGCTTTCGTCGGTGACGCTGTTGAGCTCTTCGGCGGCCGAGGCCAGTTGCGTGGCGGAGCCTGCGATCAATTGCAGGGTGTCGCGCAGTTTGTTCTGCATCTTGGCCATGGCCCGCAGCAGGCGAGCGGCTTCGTCCTGGCCGTCGGCCTCGATGCGGCGGGTAAGGTCGCCTTCGGCAATGCGCTCGGCGGCCTGCAGGGCTTCGTCGATAGGCTTGACGATGCTGCGGGTCAGCAGCAGGGCGCAGATCAGGGTCAACACGGTCGCGGTCAGCAACAGGCCGATCACCAGGGCGACGGCATTGGCGTACTGGTCGGCGGCCGTCTGGTTGATCTCGCGGGTCTGTTCGGTGTTGATGCTCACCAGCTGGTCCATGACCTTGTTGATCTGCTCGGAGCTATCGAGCATGTCGCGGTTGATCAGGGTGCGCAGGGCGTCCAGGTCATTGCTTTGCGAGGCCAGGCGCATGCGGTTTTCCAGCTGCCGGTACTGGCCGAGCAACTGCACGTACTGGTTATAGGCCCCGCGCTCCTCGGCGCCGTAGATCAGCGGCTCGTAAATCCGCCGGGCATCGTCGATCTGTTGGTGGCGCTGGTCGATCAGTTGCAGGGTGTTCTGCACCGTGTCGGCTTCGCGGTTGATCAGCAGGCGGTACGACAGGGTGCGCAGGCGCAGGGTCAGCTGGGTCAATTGATCGAGGTTGGTGATGCTGGGTACGGTGGACTGCTCGATGATTTCGCCGGCCTGGCGAATCTTGCCCATCTGGTTCAGGGCGAACAGCCCCAGGCCCAGCATCAAGGCACAGATCAAGGCAAACCCCAGCAGCGCACGCGGGGCAATGTTCATGTTACGTAGGGACATGGTGGTCTTCCATGAGGAAAATGGACGCGCACTGGGTGCGACAGATTCAGGACTGCCTTGCCTATCGGTCAGGCGCGATAACTCTTGAGGCCTGAAGATGAAATGCTGACCCTGCTCACTTCTTTCCTGACGGGCGGCAGCCAATATGGGGAACCGGACCTCGCAAGCCGGGTCAATCTGCACCAGCGCGAAGCGTCTAAACCCGATATCCCTGGCTAGCACGCGGACTTTTCATTATCGTGTGCGCCCCCCGAAAAACCCCGAGAAGGTAATCATGTTGGAAACTTCCCTCAGTCAATTGGAACAACTGGTCAGCGACCTGGTACAGAAGAATCAGGAACTGGCCGAGCGCAACGCCCAGATCAGCGCTGAACTGGCTCAAGCCAAGGACGAAAACGAAAGCCTGCAGCTGTCGCTGATGGAACAGGAAGAGAAGCAGGGCGCTACCGCCGCACGTATCCAGGCCCTGGTCGAGCGCGCCAGCGTTGGTGCCGTCAACGCATGAGAACTTCAGCACAGCCGATCAATGTCGTGTCGATTCTCGGCAGTGACTATTCGATCAAGGCCCCCGAAGGCCAGGAACAGGCCCTGGCCCAGGCCGTGCAGATGCTCAATGCGTCGCTGGCCGAGACCAAGCGCAAATACCCCACCCTGATCGGTGACAAGCTGCTGGTTCTGGCAGCCCTCAACCTGTGCTCGCAGCAGATCGATCTGCAACAGCAGCACCAGCAGGCCCTCGACCGTTACCAAGAGCAAGTCAGCGCCACGGTCGATGTGATTGCCCGGACCATCGGCAACAGCTGATCGGCCCCCGCAACACCGTTCACCCTTCTTTTGCTCGCTCACTGCCTTGTCGGCAGTGGGCGGCATTGTCTTGGGTCACTGGAATTATTGTATTTCCTTATGTATACAATTGGCCTGTCTATTGCAGTACAGGGCTTATTTACTTAAGGGGAGCTTCATGCAGTTCTGGCGGCGCAGTATCCAGTGGCAATTGATTGCAAGCATGGGCGCAGCCCTGTTGGTGAGCATTCTTGTGGTGGTGGGAATCTACTCGGTGGCGGTCAATCGCCTGACCGAACGTTACTTGGTCGACACCGCCTTGCCGGCGAGCATTGAGGCAATTCGTAACGACATCGAGCGCATGCTCAGCCGTCCGCTCACCGCAGCGTCCGACATTGCCAACAACACCTTGCTGCGCGACTGGCTGGCGGCGGGCGAAGCCCCGGCCCAGGCAGGGCAATTTGTCGAGTACCTGGAAGCCCTGCGGCAGAAGAACCAGGCTTTTACCGCGTTGTTCGCGGCGACCGAAACCAACCACTACTACAACGAAAAGGGCCTGGACCGGACCTTGAGCCGCAGCAATCCGGCGGACAAATGGTTCTATGGGTTCATCGACAGCGGCAACCCGCGCCTGCTCAATATCGACACCGATGGCAGCACCGGCGAGTTGGCGTTGTTCATCGACTATCGGGTGGAGAAGGCCGGCAAGCTGGTGGGCATCGCCGGCCTTGGCCTGCGCATGACCGAGCTGTCCGAGCTGATCCACAACTTCAGTTTCGGTGAGCACGGGCGGGTGTTTCTGGTGCGCGGCGATGGCCTGATCCAGGTGCATCCCGACCAGCAATTCAGCGGCAAACGCACGCTTGCCGAGCAGATCGGCGGGTCGGCCGCCCAGGCCGTGCTTGAGCGAAAAGACAGTGTGCACAGCAGCCGCTTCGAGCGTGACGGCGAAAGCTACCTGGCCTTGAGCCTGCCTTTGCGCGACCTGAACTGGACGCTGGTCGCCGAAGTGCCGCAGGCGCAGATCTACGCCCCGGTGCGTGAAACGGTGTGGATGACCAGCTTGATCGGCGGCGCGGTAGCCCTGGTGTCGCTGTTGCTGGTGGTGTTGCTGGCGCGGGGCATTGTGCGCCCGATTCGCCGGGTGACCGGCGCCTTGATGGCCATTGGCAACGGGGGTGGCGACCTGACCCACCGCCTGGATGAATCCCGTGCCGACGAGCTCGGTGACTTGGCCCGCGGCTTCAATCGTTTTCTCGACAACCAGCGCGACCTGATCGGTGAGGTGCTGCGGACCACCGAGCACCTGCACAAGGCCGTAAGCCAAGTGACCGAGGTGGTGGAAAACACCGCGGACCGCTCGCTGCGCCAGCAGGAAATGACCGAGATGGTGGCAACGGCGGTGCACCAGATGGGGCTCACCGTGCAGGACATTGCCCAGAACGCGGGCAATGCCGCCCAGGCGTCGCAAACCGCCCGCAGCGAGGCCCTGCACGCCCGTGAAGTGGTGCAGCGTTCGATTGCCCACATCGAGGGAATGTCGGGCGAGATTGGCCTGGCGGCGGGGGCGGTGAGTCAGCTGGCGGAGGAGGTGGCGTCCATCGACGAAGTGCTGGCGGTGATCCGCAGCATTTCCGAGCAGACCAATCTGCTGGCGCTCAATGCCGCGATCGAGGCGGCGCGGGCGGGTGAAATGGGCCGTGGTTTTGCCGTGGTTGCCGATGAGGTACGTACGCTTGCGCAGCGTACCCAGGTATCCACCGATGAGATCCAGCACATGATCCAGCGGCTCAAGCAGGGGGCCGGCAACGCTGTGGCCTCCATGCATGCCGGGCAGGCCGCCACGGGTACCGGGGTCGAGTCGAGCCAGCGCACCGGGGCATCATTGACCACCATTACCGGGCAGGTGGAACACATCAGCGACATGAACCTGCAAGTGGCGACGGCGACGGAGGAACAGTCGGCGGTAACCGACGAGATCAACCGTAACGTGCAGGGGATTTCCGATCTGGCGCGCCAGACGGCGGCTGAAGTGCAGGGGTGTCGGGAGGATTGCCAGGCGCTGCGCGGGTTGGCCGATGACCTGGCGCGGCAGATGGGTGGGTTCAGGCTGTAGATCGGTATCGCGGGGCAAGCCCGCTCCTACGGGTAGGAGCGGGCTTGCCCCGCGATAGAGCCCTCAGGCCCCCATGGCCGCGCGGATATCCGCCGCCAGCTCGCGCACCCGTGCTTCATCGGTATCCCACGAGCACATGAACCGCGCACCACCGCTGCCAATGAAGGTGTAGAAGCGCCAGCCCTTGTTGCGCAAGGTTTCCAGGGCCGGTTCCGACATCTGCAGGAATACCCCGTTGGCCTGCACCGGGAACATCAGTTCCACACCCGGTACATCGCTGACCAGTTCGCTGAGCAACTGCGCGCAACGATTGGCATGGCTGCCGTACTTGAGCCAGGCATCGTTTTCCAGCAAGCCCACCCACGGGGCCGACAGAAAACGCATTTTCGAGGCCAACTGGCCTGCCTGCTTGCAGCGGTAGTCGAAGTCTTCCGCCAGCTTGCGGTTGAAGAACAGGATCGCCTCACCCACCGCCATGCCGTTCTTGGTGCCGCCAAAGCACAGCACATCGACGCCGGCCTTCCAGGTCAGCTCGGCCGGCGAAACGCCCAGGTGGGCGCAGGCGTTGCTGAAGCGGGCGCCGTCCATGTGCAGGTTCAGGCCCAGTTCCTTGCAGGTGGCGCTGATCGCCTTGAGCTCGTCAGGGTGGTAGACGGTGCCGACTTCCGTGGCCTGGGTGATGGTGACCACCCGAGGCTTGGGGTAGTGGATGTCCTGGCGCTTGAGGGCGACTTCGCGGATCGACTCGGGGGTGAGCTTGCCGGCCACGCTGCGCGCGGTCAGCAGCTTGGAGCCGTTGGAGAAGAACTCCGGGGCACCGCACTCGTCGGTCTCGACGTGGGCGGTCTCCGAGCAGATCACGCTGTGGTAGCTCTGGCACAGCGACGACAGCGCCAGGGAGTTGGCGGCGGTGCCGTTGAAGGCGAAGAACACTTCGCAGTCGGTTTCAAACAGTTGGCGGAAATACTCGGCGGCGCGGGCAGTCCATTGGTCGTCGCCGTATGAGCGGTCATGACCCTGGTTGGCTTTTTCCATTGCGGCCCAGGCTTCGGGGCAGATACCGGAGTAGTTGTCGCTGGCGAATTGCTGGCTTTGATCTGTCATGACGGTGTCCTGAGAACGACGCAGGTGAGCACTGTAAAACAACCGGCTTGAACGGAGAAGCGTCGCGGGGCAAGCCCCCACTGCGATCAGTTCGGGAAACGCTCTACGCCCGCTGCGCGGCCGATCGCAGCCTCGTCCCTCGGCAGCGGCTACACCGCCCGTAGCCGCTGCCGACAGGCTGCGATCGACTGCGTAGCAGTCGCCAATGCGGTGATGTCAGGCGCTGCGCGAATCTGTAGGAGCGGGCTTGCCCCGCGATAGCGATCATCCCGTTACATCGCGTCGCGGGGCAAGCCCCCACTGCGATCAGTTCGGGAAACGCTCTACGCCCGCTGCGCGGCCGATCGCAGCCTCGTCCCTCGGCAGCGGCTACATCGCCCGTAGCCGCTGCCGACAGGCTGCGATCGACTGCGTAGCAGTCGCCAATGCGGTGATGAATGGCAGGGTGAAGACAGTTGCTCCCACCGTATCAGGCCAACCCTGTGGGAGCGGGCTTGCCCCGCGATACACGCCATGTCGTAAACGCACCACTGCAAGGCGTGCGTAGGCATCTGGGCTGTCTGCGTCGGTCATACCATCGCTGAAAAGGGCAATTGCCCCACAAGACCGATGCCGCTGCCGGGAGAGACGCGATGTTCAGCAAGCAAGACCAGATCCAGGGTTACGACGATGCACTGCTGGCGGCGATGAATGCCGAGGAGCAACGCCAGGAAGATCACATCGAGCTGATCGCCTCGGAAAACTACACCAGCAAGCGCGTCATGCAGGCCCAGGGCAGCGGCCTGACCAACAAATACGCCGAAGGTTACCCGGGCAAGCGCTACTACGGCGGTTGCGAGCATGTGGATAAAGTCGAGCAACTGGCCATCGACCGCGCCAAGCAGCTGTTCGGTGCCGACTATGCCAACGTCCAGCCGCACTCCGGCTCCTCGGCCAACAGCGCCGTGTACCTGGCCCTGCTGCAAGCGGGCGACACCATTCTGGGCATGAGCCTGGCCCACGGCGGCCACCTGACCCACGGCGCCAAGGTGTCGTCCTCGGGCAAGCTGTACAACGCGGTGCAGTACGGCATCGACACCACCACGGGGCTGATCGACTACGACGAAGTCGAGCGCCTGGCCGTCGAGTGCAAGCCGAAGATGATCGTCGCCGGCTTCTCGGCCTACTCCAAGACCCTGGACTTCCCGCGCTTTCGCCAGATCGCCGACAAGGTCGGCGCCTACCTGTTCGTCGACATGGCCCACGTGGCAGGCCTGGTGGCCGCCGGCCTGTACCCGAACCCGCTGCCGTACGCCGATGTGGTCACCACCACCACCCACAAGACCCTGCGCGGCCCACGGGGTGGCCTGATCCTGGCGCGCAGCAACGAAGAGATCGAGAAGAAGCTCAACGCCGCGGTATTCCCCGGCGCCCAGGGCGGCCCGCTGATGCACGTCATCGCCGGCAAGGCAGTGTGCTTCAAGGAGGCACTGGAACCAGGCTTCAAGACTTATCAACAGCAAGTGATCGACAACGCCCAGGCCATGGCCAAGGTGTTCATCGAACGTGGTTTCGATGTGGTCTCCGGTGGCACCGACAACCACCTGTTCCTGGTCAGCCTGATCCGCCAGGGCCTGACCGGCAAAGACGCCGACGCCGCCCTGGGCCGTGCTCACATCACCGTTAACAAGAACGCCGTACCGAACGATCCACAGTCGCCGTTCGTGACCTCGGGCCTGCGTATCGGTACTCCGGCAGTCACCAGCCGCGGCTTCAAGGTTGCCCAGTGCGTGGAACTGGCCGGCTGGATCTGCGACATCCTCGACAACCTCGGCGATGCCGATGTCGAGGCCGATGTTGCGAAGAACGTGTCGGCACTGTGTGCAGATTTTCCGGTTTATCGCTGAGTGGTTCAGGAGTAAAGACTATGCAACGTTACTCAGGCTTCGGCCTCTTCAAGCACTCGCTCAGCCACCACGAAAACTGGCAGCGCATGTGGCGCACGCCGACCCCGAAAAAAGTCTACGACGTGGTCATCGTCGGGGGTGGCGGGCACGGCCTGGCCACCGCCTACTACCTGGCCAAGGAACACGGCATCACCAATGTGGCAGTGGTCGAGAAAGGCTGGCTGGGTGGCGGCAACACGGCGCGCAACACCACCATCGTGCGTTCCAATTACCTGTGGGATGAGTCGGCGCACCTGTACGAACACGCCATGAAACTTTGGGAAGGCTTGTCGCAGGACATCAACTACAACGTGATGTTCTCCCAGCGCGGTGTCTACAACCTGTGCCACACCCTGCAGGACATGCGCGACTCGGAGCGCCGGGTCAGCGCCAACCGCCTCAATGGCGTGGACGGCGAACTGCTCAATGCCCAGCAAGTGGCCGAAGAGATCCCTTACCTGGACTGCTCCAAGAACACCCGCTATCCGATCATGGGCGCCACCGTGCAACGGCGCGGCGGCGTGGCCCGTCACGACGCCGTGGCCTGGGGCTTTGCCCGCGCCGCCGACGCCCTGGGCGTGGACCTGATCCAGCAGACCGAAGTGATCGGCTTTCGCAAGGAAAACGGCGTGGTCATCGGCGTGGAAACCAACAAGGGCTTCATCGGTGCCAAGCGCGTCGGTGTGGTCACTGCCGGTAACTCCGGACACATGGCCAAGCTCGCCGGCTTCCGCCTGCCGATCGAATCGCATCCGCTGCAGGCGCTGGTGTCCGAACCGCTCAAGCCGATTATCGACAGCGTGATCATGTCCAACGCCGTGCACGGCTACATCAGCCAGTCGGACAAGGGCGACCTGGTGATCGGCGCCGGTATCGACGGCTGGGTCGGCTACGGCCAGCGCGGCTCTTACCCGGTGATCGAGCACACGCTGCAGGCCATCGTCGAAATGTTCCCGATTCTTTCGCGGGTGCGCATGAACCGCCAGTGGGGCGGCATCGTCGACACCACGCCGGACGCCTGCCCGATCATCTCCAAGACCCCGGTGAAGAACATGTTCTTCAACTGCGGCTGGGGTACCGGTGGCTTCAAGGCCACCCCCGGTTCGGGCAACGTCTTTGCCGCAAGCTTGGCCAAGGGCGAAATGCACCCGCTGGCCAAACCCTTTTCCATCGACCGTTTCCACAACGGTGCACTGATCGACGAACACGGCGCCGCCGCTGTCGCCCACTAACAGGAGAAATCCCCATGTTGCATATCTTCTGTCCCCATTGCGGCGAACTGCGCTCCGAAGAGGAGTTTCACGCCGCCGGTCAAGCGCACATCCCGCGGCCTCTGGACCCCAACGCCTGCACCGACGTGGAGTGGGGCGACTACATGTTCTTCCGCGACAACCCGCGCGGCCTGCACCACGAGCTGTGGATTCATGCCGCCGGATGCCGCCAGTACTTCAACGCCACCCGTGACACGGTGACCTACGAAATTCTGGAAACCTATCCAATCGGCGCCAAGCCGCAAGTGACCGGCAAAAACACCAGCCCGCAGTTGGCAGTCAGTGGTCAGGGAGAAAAGGTATGAGCCAGGTCTATCGCCTGTCCAACGGCGGTCGTATTGATCGCAGCAAAGTCTTGAACTTCACCTTCAACGGCCAGACCTACCAGGGCTACGCCGGCGACACCCTGGCGGCCGCCTTGCTGGCCAACGGCGTGGACATCGTCGGGCGCAGCTTCAAGTACTCGCGTCCGCGCGGCATCATCGCCGCAGGTTCCGAAGAGCCGAACGCCATCCTCCAGGTCGGCGCCACCGAAGCCACCCAGGTGCCCAACGTGCGCGCCACCCAGCAGGCCCTGTACGCGGGCCTGGTGGCTACCAGCACCAACGGCTGGCCGAGCGTGAACACCGACGTCATGGGGATTCTTGGCAAGGTCGGCGGCAAACTGATGCCGCCGGGCTTCTACTACAAGACGTTCATGTACCCGCAGTCGTTCTGGATGACCTACGAGAAGTACATCCGCAAGGCGGCCGGCCTTGGCCGTGCGCCGCTGGAAAACGACCCGGACACCTACGACTACATGAGCCAGCACTGCGATGTGCTGGTGGTTGGCGCAGGCCCCGCAGGCCTTGCCGCTGCCCTGGCTGCAGGGCGCAGCGGTGCCCGCGTGATCCTGGCCGATGAGCAGGAAGAGTTCGGCGGCAGCCTGCTCGACAGCCGCGAAACCCTCGATGGCAAACCGGCCGCCGAATGGGTCGCCGCCGTAGTGGCCGAGCTCAAGACCCTGCCGGAAGTGACCCTGCTGCCGCGGGCTACGGTCAACGGCTACCACGACCATAACTTCCTCACCATTCACGAGCGCCTGACCGATCACCTGGGCGATCGCGCGCCGATTGGCCAGGTGCGCCAGCGCATGCACCGGGTTCGCGCCAAGCGCGTGGTGCTGGCGACCGGCGCCCACGAGCGTCCGCTGGTGTATGGCAACAACGATGTGCCGGGCAACATGCTCGCGGGCGCCGTCTCCACCTACGTGCGTCGCTACGGCGTGGCGCCGGGCCGTAACCTGGTACTGTCGACCAACAACGACCATGCCTACCGCGTTGCCCTGGATTGGCACGATGCCGGTCTGAAAGTGGTCGCCGTCGCCGATGCCCGCCACAACCCGCGTGGTTCGCTGGTGGAAGAAGCACGGGCCAAAGGCATTCGCATCCTCACCTCCAGTGCGGTGATCGAGTCCCGGGGCAGCAAGCACGTGACCGCTGCCCGTGTCGCCGCCATCGACGTCAAGGCGCATAAAGTGGCCAGCCCCGGCGAGTGGCTGGACTGCGACCTGGTCGCCACTTCCGGCGGCTACAGCCCGGTGGTGCACCTGGCTTCGCACCTGGGCGGCAAGCCGATCTGGCGTGAAGACATCCTCGGCTTTGTGCCGGGTGACGCTCCGCAAAAACGCGTGTGTGTGGGTGGCATCAACGGTGTGTTCGGCCTCGGCGACACCCTGGCCGATGGCTTTGAAGGCGGCGTGCGCGCTGCCACCGAAGCGGGCTTCAAGGCCGTGGCCGGCAGCCTGCCGAAAGTGCTGGCCCGTCAGGAAGAAGCCACCGTGGCCCTGTTTCAGGTGCCCCACGACAAGAACACCGCACGGGCGCCGAAGCAGTTCGTCGACCAGCAAAACGACGTCACCGCCGCCGCGATCGAACTGGCAACCCGCGAGGGCTTCGAGTCGGTCGAGCACGTCAAGCGCTACACCGCCCTGGGTTTTGGTACCGACCAGGGCAAGCTGGGCAACATCAACGGCCTGGCCATTGCGGCACGCTCCATGGGCATCACCATCCCGGAAATGGGCACCACCATGTTCCGTCCCAACTACACGCCGATCACCTTCGGCGCAGTAGCCGGGCGCCACTGTGGCCACCTGTTCGAGCCCGTGCGCTTCACCGCGCTGCACGCCTGGCACCTGAAGAACGGCGCCGAGTTCGAGGACGTGGGCCAGTGGAAGCGTCCGTGGTACTTCCCGCGCAATGGCGAGGATATCCACGCCGCCGTGGCCCGTGAGTGCAAGGCAGTGCGCGACAGCGTTGGCCTGCTCGACGCCTCGACCCTGGGCAAGATCGATATCCAGGGGCCGGACGCCCGTGAGTTCCTCAACCGCATCTACACCAACGCCTGGACCAAGCTCGATGTGGGCAAGGCGCGCTACGGCCTGATGTGCAAGGAAGACGGCATGGTCTTCGACGACGGCGTAACCGCCTGCGTCGGCGAGAACCACTTCATCATGACCACCACCACCGGCGGCGCGGCCCGTGTGCTGCAGTGGCTGGAGATCTATCAGCAGACCGAATGGCCGGACCTGAAGGTGTACTTCACCTCGGTGACCGACCACTGGGCGACCCTGACCCTGTCCGGGCCCAACAGCCGCAAGCTGCTCGGCGAAGTGACCGATATCGACCTGGACAAGGACGCTTTCCCGTTCATGACCTGGAAGGAAGGCCTGGTTGCCGGTGTGCCGGCGCGCGTGTTCCGGATCTCGTTCACCGGTGAGCTGTCGTACGAGGTCAACATCCAGGCCAACTACGCCATGGGCGTACTGGAGAAAATCGCCGAGGCAGGCAAGCAGTACAACCTGACGCCGTACGGCACCGAGACGATGCACGTGCTGCGGGCCGAGAAGGGTTTCATCATCGTCGGCCAGGACACCGACGGCTCGATGACTCCGGACGACCTCAACATGGGCTGGTGCGTGGGCCGCACCAAACCGTTCTCGTGGATCGGCTGGCGCGGGATGAACCGTGAAGACTGCGTGCGCGAGAACCGCAAGCAATTGGTGGGCCTCAAGCCGGTCGACCCGAACCAGTGGCTGCCAGAGGGCGCACAGCTGGTGTTCGATCCCAAGCAACCGATCCCGATGGACATGGTCGGCCACGTCACCTCCAGCTACGCCAGCAACTCCCTGGGCTATTCATTCGCCATGGGCGTGGTCAAGGGCGGGCTCAAGCGCCTGGGCGAGCGGGTCTATTCGCCGCAGGCGGATGGCAGCGTGATCGAAGCGGAGATCTGTTCCTCGGTGTTCTTCGATCCGAAGGGCGAGCGCCAGAACGTTTGACCGGTGTGGGAGCGGGATTGCCCCGCGATAGCGGCGCTGCTGCCGACATCGAATCGCGGGGCAAGCCCGCTCCCGCACAGGTAGTGCAAGGTCCACAGAATTCAAGGCAGGTGAGTAATGAGCACAATCAACGTTTACCAGCAACGCCCCGGCAACGACGTCAAGGCCGAGTCACCGCTTCACCATGCCGACCTGCCCAGCCTGGTCGGCAAGGGCCGCAAGAACGCCGGGGTGACCCTGCGCGAGCACAAGTTCCTCGGTCACCTGACCCTGCGTGGCGACGGCCGCGATCCGGCTTTTGCTGGCGGTGTGTTCAAGGCCCTGGGCCTGGAGTTGCCAGTGGCCCTGACCGTGGTCGCCAATGGCGAGATGTCGCTGCAGTGGCTGGGCCCGGATGAGTGGCTGCTGATCGTTCCAGGCGGGCAGGAATTTGCCGTCGAGCAGAAGCTGCGCGATGCCCTCGATGGCCAGCACATCCAGGTGGTCAATGTCAGCGGCGGGCAGACCCTGCTGGAACTGAGCGGCCCCAACGTGCGCGAAGTGCTGATGAAATCCACCAGCTATGATGTACATCCGAACAACTTCCCCGTCGGCAAGGCCGTGGGCACGGTGTTCGCCAAGTCGCAATTGGTGATCCGCCGTACCGGCGAGGAAACCTGGGAGCTGCTGATTCGCCGCAGCTTCTCCGACTACTGGTGGTTGTGGCTGCAGGATGCGGCAGCCGAATACGGTTTGGCCATTGAGGCCTAGGGAGCGTTGTCATGAGCCGAGCACCGGACACCTGGATTCTCACCGCTGACTGTCCGAGCCTGCTCGGCACGGTGGATGTGGTGACGCGCTACCTGTACGAGCAGCAGTGCTATGTCACCGAGCACCATTCCTTCGATGATCGCTTGTCGGGGCGCTTCTTCATCCGGGTGGAGTTTCGCCAGGCCGACGACTTTGACGAAGGCCGTTTTCGGGCCGGCCTTGCCGAGCGTGGCGAAGCCTTCGGCATGCTGTTCGAGCTGACCGCGCCCAAGCACCGGCCCAAGGTGGTGATCATGGTCTCCAAGGCCGATCACTGCCTCAACGACCTGCTCTATCGCCAGCGCATCGGCCAATTGAGCATGGACGTGGTGGCGGTGATCTCCAACCACCCGGACCTGGAGCCGCTGGCCCACTGGCATCGGATTCCCTACTACCACTTCGCCCTTGATCCCCTCGACAAGCCGGCCCAGGAGCGCAAGGTGCTGCAGGTCATCGAGGAGTCCGGCGCGGAGCTGGTGATTCTTGCCCGCTACATGCAAGTGCTGTCGCCGGAGCTGTGCCGTAGGCTCGACGGCTGGGCGATCAATATCCATCACTCCCTGCTGCCGGGATTCAAGGGTGCCAAACCCTATCACCAGGCCTACAACAAGGGCGTGAAACTGGTGGGCGCCACGGCCCACTACATCAACAACGACCTCGACGAAGGGCCGATCATTGCCCAGGGCGTGGAGGCGGTGGACCACAGTCATTACCCCGAAGACCTGATCGCCAAGGGGCGTGATATCGAATGCCTGACGCTGGCGCGGGCGGTGGGGTATCACATTGAGCGGCGGGTGTTTCTGAACGCCAATAGAACGGTCGTGCTTTGATTGCGGGGCAAGCCCGCTCCTATCGGCTGTGCAGGAGCGGGCTTGCCCTGCGAAAAATTGATTCCAGTAACACAGCGCAGCCCCAGGGCCGCGCACTTTGCACCGCTACATAACAACAAACTTTAGCGAGGTAAAAGCATGTCTGGTAATCGTGGTGTGGTGTATCTCGGCGCTGGCAAGGTCGAGGTGCAGAAAATTGACTACCCGAAAATGCAGGACCCACGTGGCAAGAAGATCGAGCACGGGGTAATCCTCAGGGTGGTCTCCACCAATATCTGTGGCTCCGACCAGCACATGGTGCGCGGTCGTACCACTGCCCAGGTCGGGCTGGTGCTGGGCCATGAAATTACCGGCGAGGTGATCGAGAAGGGCAGGGACGTCGAGAACCTGCAAATCGGCGACCTGGTCTCGGTTCCCTTCAACGTTGCCTGCGGGCGCTGCCGCTCGTGCAAAGAGCAGCACACCGGCGTGTGCTTGACCGTCAACCCCGCCCGCGCAGGCGGTGCCTACGGTTACGTCGACATGGGCGACTGGACCGGTGGCCAGGCCGAATACGTGCTGGTGCCCTATGCCGACTTCAACCTGCTCAAATTGCCGAACCGCGACAAGGCCATGGAGAAGATCCGCGACCTGACGTGCCTGTCGGACATCCTGCCGACCGGTTATCACGGCGCGGTCACGGCCGGTGTCGGCCCGGGCAGCTCGGTGTACATCGCAGGGGCTGGCCCGGTCGGCCTGGCGGCCGCTGCGTCGGCCCGCTTGCTGGGCGCTGCGGTGGTGATCGTGGGTGATGTGAACCCGGTGCGCCTGGCCCACGCCAAGGCACAGGGTTTCGAGATTGCCGACCTGTCCCAGGACACCCCGCTGCATGAGCAGATCGCTAACTTGCTGGGTGAGCCAGAAGTCGATTGCGCCGTCGATGCGGTGGGCTTCGAGGCCCGTGGCCATGGTCATGCCGGCGCCAAGCACGAGGCCCCGGCCACCGTGCTCAACTCGCTGATGGGCGTAGTGCGGGTGGCGGGCAAGATTGGTATCCCCGGCTTGTACGTGACCGAGGATCCGGGTGCGGTCGACGCCGCTGCCAAGATCGGCAGCCTGAGCATTCGCTTTGGCCTGGGTTGGGCCAAGTCGCACAGCTTCCACACCGGGCAGACGCCGGTGATGA
Organism: Pseudomonas sp. JQ170C; assembly: GCF_035581345.1. Taxonomy (NCBI): domain Bacteria; kingdom Pseudomonadati; phylum Pseudomonadota; class Gammaproteobacteria; order Pseudomonadales; family Pseudomonadaceae; genus Pseudomonas; species Pseudomonas sp. JQ170C. Next base: position 5,560,005 of record NZ_CP141608.1, on the reverse strand, counting down.
AGTACAACCGCCAACTGATGCAGGCGATCATGTGGGATCGCATCAACATTGCCGAAGTGGTGGGTGTGCAGGTGATCAGCCTGGATCAGGCGCCTGAGGGGTATGGCGAGTTTGATGCGGGTGTGCCGAAGAAGTTTGTGATCGATCCGCACAAGCTGTTCAGCGCGGCGTAAGACAAAATCGCGGGGCAAGCCCGCTCCCACCGACCTGGTAGGAGCGGGCTTGCCCCGCGCTGCGTTCTACAACCAAACCGCATCCCAATGCGGATAATCCCCCAGCTTTTTCACCAGACCCGCCCGCAGCGGATTGGCCACCACATCGCGCGCCACCGCACATACATTTTCTTCCCGTCGCAAGGCATGGTCGTGGTAGCCGGGTTGCCACAGCTTGCCCTGCAACATACCTGCCTTGTACAGCGCACAGCGACTTCGGGATTTGAAGCGGCACATCAGGCGGCTCAGGGTCGCCTGTCTCAGTTCAATCAGCCAATGCACATGATCCGGCATGACCACCCAGGCCAGCGTGCGTGCGGCACCTTCTTGCTGTGCCTGACGGAACTGCGCGCAGATGGCGCGTGCTGCATGAAAGTCTGCAAAAAAGGGCGAGCGATTGCGGGTGACGCTGGTCAGCAGATAGAGGCGGCCGGGTTCGGAAAATCGCCCGCGGCGCAGGCGGTGAGAAGCGGGACTGTCCATGTCGTGGTTCCTTGAAAGGTGAATGTTCAAGGTAGGTGCCAGTAGTTGAAGCCGCAGGCCCGGATTGTTACCAGGACTTGCTGTAGGAGCGGGCTTGCCCCGCGACAGCGGTCTGTCAGTCACACCGCATCGCAGGGCAAGCCCGCTCCTGCAGCATGGAACATTCCCTTGCCTGTATAGTCCAAACCTCGTTTTCCCTGCCTTTACGGCTGACGAGGTTTTTCCATGAAACGTTTCGCACTGGTCACCCTGATGACCCTGGCCGCCAGCCCGGTGTTTGCCTTCAACCTCAGCGACGCGGCCAACGCCGTCTCCGCCATGCAAGGCAATAAGGACGGTGCTGCCGTTCAAGCGCCAGCCGCCTCGGCGAATTTGCTCAATACCCTCGGCAGCGAGCTGAAGATCACTCCCGAACAAGCTATCGGCGGTACCGGCGCCCTGCTGGGCCTGGCCCGCAACCAGCTCAGCAGCACTGACTACGAGCAGCTCAGCAAAGCCGTACCTGGCCTGGACATGCTCTCCGGCGAAAACGCCCTGGGCGGTTTGAGCGGTCTGGGCGAGCTGCTCGGCAAGAGCGGCAATTCCTCGGCCCTGAGCAACGCCCTGGGCAATAACGTCAAAGACACCAACGACCTCAACAACGCCTTCAGCGCGCTGGGCATGGACACCGGGATGATCGGTCAGTTTGCCCCGCTGATCCTTCAGTACCTCGGCCAGCAGGGTGTGGCCGGTTCGCTGCTGCAGAACCTGGGCAGCCTCTGGACGACTGCCCCGGCCACTGTGCCGTCGGTGTAACTGCGCTTAACCGGCTTCCGAGAAATTCACCATCCGCACCGGACGGCGCAAGCCCGATGTCAGCACCAGCAGGTAGACCAGCCCCAGGCCGAACCAGCTCAGGCCAATGGTCAGGGTGAGGGCCGACAGGCTGGTCCACAGCCATAGGGTCAGGCTCATGCCTACCAGCGGGACCAGGCCATAACGCAGCAACCCGCTCAGGTTGCGGTGGCAGGTTTCGTTGACCAGGTGGGTGCGGATCACTGCCAGGTTCACCGCCGAGAAGGCCACCAAGGCTCCGAAGCTGATCAGCGATGCCAGGGTGGACAGGTCGATCACCAGCGCCAGCAGGGAGAAGGCCGATACCACCAGGGTGGCCATCACCGGTGTGCCAAAACGCTGCGACAGGCTACCGAAGCAACGCTGCGGCAAGACCTTGTCGCGGCCCATGGTGTAGAGAATCCGCGACACGGCCGCCTGCGACGCCAGGGCCGAGCCCAGGCTGCCGGCAACGAACGCTGCGGTGAAGAAGTTGGCCAGGAACTGGCCGCCCGCCTTGAACATCACTTCGTTGGCAGCGGCATCGGTATTGGCAAAGTGGCTGCCTGGCAGCACTAGCTGGCTGATGTAGGCGAGCAGGGTGAACAGCAGGCCGGCACCGAGGGTGGTGAGGATGATTGCCCGCGGTACGTTGTGCTCAGGGTCCTTGGTTTCCTCGGCCAGGGTCGATACCGCATCGAAGCCCAGGAACGACAGGCACAACACCGCAGCCCCTGCCATCAGCGCGCCGAAGCCCGGCTGGCTGCCGTCGCCGGTCAAGGGCGAGAGCACATCGACTGGCTGGCCGCCCAAGGTCTTGAACGACATCGCCACGAACACACCAATGAACACGATCTGCGCGCCGACGATCAGGTTGCTGGTCTTGGCCACCGAGTGGATGCCGACGACGTTGAGCACGGTGACCAGGGCAATGGAGGCCAGGATGATGGTCCACACCGGGATGCTCGGAAAGGCGATGTTCAGGAACAGGCCGATCAGCAAGTAATTGATCATCGGGATGAACAGGTAATCGAGCAGCAGCGACCAGCCGGCCAGAAAGCCGATGTTGGGCCCGAACGCCAGGTTGGTATAGGAGTAGGCAGACCCGGCAACCGGGAAGCGCCGAACCATGAAGCTATAGGACGTGGCGGTGAACAGCATGGCCACCAGGGTGACCAGATAGGCGCCGGCAGTGCGCCCGCCGGTGAGTTCGGTGACGATGCCGTAAGTGGTGAAGATGGTCAGCGGGACCATGTAGACCAGGCCGAAGAACACCAGGGCGGGAAGGCCCAGGACACGGCGAAGCTGGGTAGTGCTGGAGGGATTGGCCATTATCGATCCTGGCTTTTTGTAATTGTTTGTTGATCGATTTTTATCCAGTTAAACCGCTAATAGCAACGAAAGAATCCCTAATCTCAATTATAAATACAGATTTTAATCGACTTTTTTCTCATCCCAGACCGCAATTCTGTGCCAGTCGCCCCTCCGGGTAGGAGCGGGCTTGCCCCGCGAGAGGCCGGTACAACCAGCAAATGGGGTGTTGCCTGAGCGATTGATCGCGGGGCGAGCCCGCTCCTACCGGTCAGCGCAGTTCGGCACGCAGTGCTTCGATGCGCGCGTCCTTGTCGTGCCACAGCTGGTTCACCCAGTTCTGCACGGTCTGGCGGAAGGCGGGGTCGTTTTCGTAGTCGCCCGTCCACAGGGCCGGGTCCAGTTCGTGCACCTGGATGTCGATGATCACCCTGGGTACGGCGCCACTGAGCAGGTCCCAGAAGCCTGGAGCCTTGTTGCCGGGGTAGACGATGGTGACGTCGAGCAGGGCGTCCAGCTGCTCGCCCAGCGCCGCCAGGACGAACGCCACGCCACCGGCCTTGGGTTTGAGCAAGTGCTGGAACGGTGATTGCTGCGCCTGGCGCTTGGCTTCGGTGAAGCGCGTGCCTTCCAGGTAGTTGACCACGGTCACGGGCTGGCGCTTGAACAGCTCGCAGGCGGCCTTGGTGATTTCCAGGTCCTGGCCCTTGAGCTCCGGGTGTTTCTCAAGGAAGGCCTTGCTGTAGCGCTTCATGAACGGGTAATCCAGCGCCCACCAGGCCAGGCCCAGCAACGGCACCCAGATCAGCTCTTTTTTCAGGAAGAATTTGAAGAACGGAATGCGCCGGTTGAGCGCCTGGATCAATGCCGGGATATCCACCCAGCTTTGGTGGTTGCTCACCGCCAGGTAGGAGGTGTCAAGGCGCAGGTCGGCGGCGCCGCGTACCTCCCAGACCGTGGGGATGCACAGGCGGAAAATCAGTTTGTCGATCTCGGCCCAGGTTTCGGCGATCCACATCACCACCCATGAGGCGTAGTCACGGTAACGGCCGGGCAGGACCAGTTTGAGCAGGGCAAAGACCATCAGCGGGCCGATCAGGACCAGGGTGTTGAGCAGCAACAGCGAGGTCACAAGAATGCCCGTCAGCAAGCGGCGCATAAGAAGACTCTTATATTCAAGTAAGCGGTCGGCAATGATAAGCAGCCTCCGGACGTACGCCAAATGCTGCGCTCTGCCCGAGTCGCACAAATGTTTCACTTTGTGTTGAGTAAGCTATCAGCGCGAACCTATCCTGCCTTCGCAGTCTAAACACTGTCTTTTCTCAAGGAAGCGGATCCTGTGAAATCTGTACTTGCACTGCTGTCCCTGCTCGCGCTGCCGGTCATGGCTGCCGACCCGACCCTGTATGGCCGCTACGAATACATCAAGCTCCCGGAGTTTGGCGGTGAAACCCTCAAGGCCAAGATGGACACCGGTGCCCTGACCGCATCGCTGTCGGCCAAGGATATCGAGCGCTTCACCCGCGACGGTGAGGACTGGGTGCGCTTTCGCCTGGCGACCAAGGAGTCCGACGGCAAGGTCTATGAACACAAGCTGGCGCGCATGAGCAAGATCAAGAACCGCGCCGATGAAGACGAGGACGGCGAAGGTGCCGACATCAGCAAGCGCCCGGTGGTTGACCTCGAGCTGTGCCTGGGTGACGTCAAGCGCACCGTAGAGGTCAACCTGACCGACCGCAGCAGCTTCAACTACCCATTGCTGATCGGCGCTAAGGCGTTGCGGGAGTTCAAGGCAGCGGTGAACCCGGCACGGCGCTTTACGGCGGGCAAGCCAGACTGTTGATGCGGTAGCTGCAAGATTCAAGCGGCAAGCTGCAAGAAAAAGCGCTTCGGTGTAACGTCACCCAATCCGCTTCTACTTGAAGCTTGTCGCTTGAGGCTTGCAGCTCCAAATGCCCCATATCCTGATCGTCGAAGACGAAGCCGCCATCGCCGATACCCTGATCTTCGCCTTGCAGGGCGATGGCCACAGCACCGAGTGGGTTTCACTGGGCAGCGCTGCGCTTGAGCAACAGCGCCTGCGCCCGGCCGATCTGATTATTCTGGATATCGGCCTGCCGGATATCAGCGGCTTTGAAACCTGCCGGCAGTTGCGCCGTTTCACGGAGGTGCCGGTGATGTTCCTGAGCGCCCGCGACGGTGAAATCGACCGGGTGGTGGGGCTTGAGATCGGTGCCGACGATTACGTGGTCAAACCCTTCAGCCCGCGGGAAGTCGCCGCCCGGGTGCGGGCGATCCTCAAGCGCACGGCGCCGCGTGCCGAGCCCGAGGCCGCGGTGGTCTTCCAGCTCGATACCCTGCGCATGCTGATCAGTTATCGCGGCCAGCCCCTGACCCTCACCCGTCACGAATTTCGCTTGATGCAGTGTCTGTTGGAGCAGCCCGAGCGGGTGTTCAGCCGCGAGCAGTTGCTCGACGCCGTGGGCGTGGCCGCCGATGCCGGTTACGAGCGCAGCATCGACAGCCATATCAAGAGCCTGCGTGCCAAGCTGCGCCAGGTGGCCGCCGACGCCGAGCCGATCCAGACCCACCGGGGCCTGGGCTACAGCTACAGCCCGAGCCATAGCTGATGCGCCTGGGGATCCGGATTTTCCTGGTCTATTTCCTGTTTGTGGGGCTGATCGGCTTTTTCATTCTCAGCACCGTGCGCGAAGAGATCCGCCCCGGTGTGCGCCAGTCCACCGAAGAAACCCTGGTCGATACCGCCAACCTGCTCGCGGAGATTCTTCACGACGACGTCAAGGCCGGCACCCTCGGCCAGAGCCGCTTGCCGCAGTTGCTGCGCGCCTACGGCCAGCGTCAGCCCAAGGCGGATATCTGGGGCTTGTCGAAGAACCAGGTCAACCACCGTATCTATGTCACCGACGCCAAGGGCATCGTGCTGCTCGACTCCAGCGGGGCGGCCGTGGGCGAGGATTATTCGCGCTGGAACGATGTGTACCTGACCCTGCGCGGCGAGTACGGCGCACGTTCCACGCGCAGCGATCCGCAAGACCCGGAGTCGTCGGTGATGCACGTGGCCGCGCCGATTCTCGATGAGGGCAAGATCATTGGCGTGGTGACCGTGGCCAAGCCGAACAAGTCGCTGCAGCCGTACATCGACCGCTCGGAGCAGCGCTTGCTGTACCTGGGCTTGGGGTTGATCGGCCTGGGCTTGCTGGTGGGGGCGGCGCTGTCGTGGTGGCTGGCGCGCTCGCTGCGGCGCCTGACCCATTACGCCCAGGCGGTGAGCGAGGGCGAGCGCACCACGCTGCCGCATTACCGTGGCGGCGAACTGGGGCAGTTGGCGGCGGCAGTGGAACGGATGCGCACCCGGCTTGAGGGCAAGGATTATGTGGAGCGCTACGTGCACACCCTGACTCACGAACTCAAGAGCCCGCTGGCCGCGATCCGCGGTGCCTCGGAGCTACTGCAGGGGCCGATGGACGAGGCGCAGCGCCAGCGCTTTGCCGGCAATATCGAGAGTGAAAGCGCGCGCATGCAGCAGTTGATCGAGCGGCTGTTGAACCTGGCGCAGGTCGAGCAGATGCAGGCGCTGGAAGAACAGCAGCAGGTGCCGCTGGCGGCCCTGGTCGATGAACTGTTGGTGGCCCAGGGCGCGCGCATCGAAAGCATCGGGCTACAGGTGCGTCAACGGATACCCGCGAACCTGCGCCTGCTGTGTGAGCCATTTCTCATGCGCCAGGCCATCGCCAACCTGCTCGACAACGCCCTGGATTTCACCCCGTCCGGCGGCATGCTGCTGTTCGAGCTGGAGCGGCGCGATGGTCGTGTGGCCCTGAGCCTGTTCAATCAGGGCGAGGCGATTCCCGACTATGCGCTGGGGCGGGTGAGTGAGCGCTTCTATTCGTTGCCGCGCCCGTTCAGTGGCCGCAAGAGCACCGGCCTTGGCCTGAACTTCGTCGAGGAAGTGATGCAACTGCACGGCGGCTCGCTGGAAGTGGCCAACGTCGAGGACGGTGTACGCGTGCGCCTGTGGCTGCCCGCCAAGCGCCTGGACTGAAGACTTCACACAAACGCCACATACCCTCCACATAAGTACTCAAGGGCTCCATTTCGTCTGCGCAGACTCTGCTCATCGAAACCGGAGCCTCTTTCATGAACCGAACCTTGAGTATCAAACTGGGCGCGATTGCCTTCCTGATTATCCTGTTGTTGATCCCGCTGCTGATGATCGGCGGCCTGATTGGCGAGCGCCAGGAACTGCGTGACACCGTCGTGCAGGACATCGCCCAGAGCTCCAGCTTCAGCCAGCAGATCAGCGGGCCGGTGTTGGTGGTGCCGTACCGCAAGACCGAACGGCGCTGGAAACTCCAGGATGGCCAGACCACCCAGGAAACCAGCCAGGTCAACGGTCACCTGTATTTCCTCCCGGAAACCTTCGAGCTGAAGTCGAGCATCGACACCGAGCTGCGCTCGCGGGGGATCTACCAGGCCCGGCTGTTTCACGCCGACAATCACATCAGCGGTCAATTCAAGCTGCCGGCGCAATGGGGCATTACCGAGGACTACGCCGACTACCGTTTCGAGCCGGCCTTTCTGGCTGTCGGTATCAGCGACATCCGTGGCATCGACAAGGGCCTGCAGTTGCAGCTCAATGACCGGCGCCTGGACTTCCAGCCGGGTACCCGCCTGGGCTGGCTGGGCAGCGGCGTGCATGTCGCCCTGGGTGCGCTCGACGCTCACGCTGAAACCCTGCTCGATTACCGCTTCGATCTCAGCCTGCAGGGCACCGGCCAGCTGCATGTGTTACCGGTGGGCCGCACCACCAGCGTCAGCATGGCCTCCAACTGGCCGCACCCAAGCTTTATCGGCAACTACCTGCCCAGCAGCCGCAAGGTGGACGCCGGGGGATTCTCCGCCCGCTGGCAGACCTCGTTTTTCTCCACCAACCTGGAAGACGCCCTGAGCCAGTGCCAGGTCCACGCCAACTGTGAAGACTTCCGTGCCCGGGCGTTCGGGGTCAGCTTCGTCGACCCGGTGGACCAGTACCTCAAGAGCGAGCGGGCGATCAAATATGCGCTGCTGTTCATCGCCCTGACGTTTGCCGGATTCTTCCTGTTTGAAGTCCTCAAGAACCTCAGCGTGCACCCGATCCAGTACGCCCTGGTCGGCGCGGCGCTGGCGCTGTTCTATCTGTTGCTGCTGTCGTTGTCCGAGCACCTGGGCTTTGGTTTGGCGTATCTGCTGTCGGCTGGGGCGTGTGTGTTGCTGATCGGCTTCTACCTGTGCCACGTGCTGCACAGCCTGTGGCGGGCGCTGGGCTTTGCCCTGGGGTTGGCGGTGCTCTACGCAATGCTCTACGGGCTGCTCAGCGCCGAGGATTACGCGCTGCTGATGGGAACGTTGCTGTTGTTCGGGTTGTTGGGTGTGTTCATGGTGCTGACCCGCCGGTTGGACTGGTACAGCACCGGGAGAGGGCAATGAGCGGGTTGCGGGAGGAGAGGAGCCTGGGGGCGGTGATGGCGGTGAACATTGCCATTATCTGGGAAGGGCAGGTGGTAGGTTCGCGGGGCAAGCCCGCTCCTACTGTGGGAGTGGGCTTGCCCCGCGAAAAGGCCCGTCAGGAAGGATCGGTCGCCCGCATCGACTCGCGCTGACTGACCTCGGCATACCACGCCGCAAGCTTTGGCTGCCGCTCGCGCCAGCCAAAGTCCGGCATGCGCAGGTCGAGGTAACCCAGGGCACAGGCCACGCCGATGGCGGCGATATCAAAGACTGAGGCCAGTTCGGCAATGTGTTCTTGCTCAAGGTTGGCCAGGCCGCGGCGGATCTTGTCCTGCTGCGCATCGACCCAGCTGTCCCAGCGCTTTTCTTGCGGGCGCAGGAAGGTCTCGTAGCGGGTCAGGACGGCTGCATCCATGATCGCATCGGCCAGCGCCGCGAGGGTCAGGCGGTTCCAGCGAGCGGTGCCTTCCTTGGGGATCAGCGGGTTGCCCACATGCTGCAAGTCGAGGTATTCGCAGATCACCCGGCTGTCGAACAGCACATTGCCGTCGTCCAGACGCAGGGCCGGGATCTTGCCGGCCGGGTTGGTCTGGTTCAGGTCGGCATCGGGGGCGACCGGGCTCAGGTTGATGCTTTGAACCGCAACCCGGTTGGTTTGCCCGGTTTCATGCAGCACCACCATGACCTTGCGCACAAAGGGCGAGGCGGGTGAGTGGAACAGTGTCATGGTCGGTGCAGACATGATCGCTCCTCAGTTGCCTTGCAGGCTGGGCGGCAGGCACACACCGGTACCGCCGATGCCGCAATAGCCTTCGGGGTTCTTGGCCAGGTACTGCTGGTGGTAGGCCTCGGCGAAGTACACGGTGGGCGCCTGGTCGATCTCGGTGGTGATTTCACCGAATCCGGCCTTGGTCAGCTCTGCCTGGTAGGCGGCCTTGCTGGCCAGGGCTTCTTCCAGTTGCTGAGGGCTGGTGCAGTAGATCACCGAGCGGTACTGGGTGCCGATGTCATTGCCCTGGCGCATGCCCTGGGTCGGGTTGTGCAGTTCCCAGAACATGGCCAGCAGTTCGCGGTAGCTGACTTTGTCTTTGTCGAACACCACCAGCACGACTTCGGTGTGGCCGGTCAGGCCCGAGCAGACTTCTTCGTAGGTGGGGTTGGGGGTAAAGCCGCCGGCGTAGCCGACCACGGTGCTGACCACGCCTTCACGCTGCCAGAAGCGTCGTTCGGCGCCCCAGAAGCAGCCCAGGCCGAAGATGGCAAAGTCGACGTTCTCGAAGAACGGGCCCAGCAGCGGCGTGTCTTTGAACACGTAGTGCTTCTCGGGCAGGGTCATTGGGGTTTCGCGGCCAGGCAATGCCTGTTCGGCGGTAGGCAGGACGTTTTTGTTCACCAGGATTTCCGAGCGCAGGACCATAGCTGTTCCTCTTTTAGTGTTGCCCATCGCCGGTGCAGGAGCGGGCTTGCCCCGCGATGGGTCGCGAATGGACCCTATATTGCCCGACTGTTACGCCGCTGTCAGGCGCTGGGGCCACGCGGATAGCGCTTGAGTTTCTCGACCAGCTCGCTGCCCGCAATGGGCTTGTCGAACAGATAACCCTGGCCCACATCGCAGCGGTGGCGCCGCAGGAACGCCAGCTGCTCGGCTGTCTCGATGCCTTCGGCGACCACCTTGAGCTTGAGGTTGTGAGCCATGGCCACCACCGCCGAGGTGATCTCCATGTCGTCCTGGTTGTCCGGGATTTCATGGATGAAGCTGCGGTCGATCTTGATGATGTCGATCGGAAACTTCTTCAGGTAGCTGAGCGAGGAATAGCCGGTGCCGAAGTCGTCCATGGCCAGGGTCAGGCCCAGTTGCTTGAGCTGGTCGAGCTGGCGGTGGGTGTCTTCGGTGGCTTCGAGCAGCAGGCCTTCGGTGAGCTCCAGCTCCAGCAGGTGCGGCGGCAGGGCTTCTTCCTTGAGGATGTTGGCGATCGAGGCCACCAGGTCCGGGTCGGAGAACTGCTTGGGCGAGAGGTTGATTGCCACTTGCAGGTTGCCCAGGCCCTCGCTGCACAGGCGCTGGCTCATGCGGCAGGCCTGGCGGGCGATCCATTTGCCGATCGGGATGATCAGGCCGGTTTCTTCGGCCACGCTGATGAACTGGTCGGGGCGGATCATGCCCTTCTCCGGGTGGTTCCAGCGCAGCAGCGCCTCCAGGCCCAGCAAGCGGCCGCTGCGCAGGCACAACTTGGGCTGGTAGAACACGTCCAGCTCGTTCTGGGTCAGGGCCCGGCGCAGGTTGTTCTCGACGAACAGCTTGTAGCTGGCTTCGGCGTTCAAGGCCTCGGTAAATACCTGGACCTGATGTTTGCCGTTGGCCTTGGCCTTGTGCAGGGCCAGGCCTGCGTTTTTCATCAGGGTCTGCGGGTCGCGGCCATGCAGGGGCGCACAGGCCAGGCCCACGGACGCGGTGACGTTGATCAATTGATTGTCGACGAACATGGGTTTGTCGAGGGTGCGCAGCAGTTGCTGGGCGACCTGCTGGCCGATGTCCAGGTCGGTGTCTTCGAGCAACACGGCAAATTCGTTGCTGGCAAAGCGCGCCAGGCTGCCACCGGCGCTGAGGCTGTTGCGCAGGCGGCGGGCCAGGCTGATCAGCAGTTTGTCGCCCGTCTGGTGGCCGAGGCTGTCGTTGATCCGCTTGAAATTGTCGATGTCCACCAGCAACAGGCTGATGGGGCTGTCGCTGTCACGAGCGAAGCGCTCATCGAGGTTGCGGATGAACGCGGGGCGGTTGCCAAGGCTGGTGAGGTTGTCGGTGTAGGCCAGGCGCTCGATGCGCTGCTGGGCCAGTTTGCTCTGGGTGATGTCTTCGTAGATGCCGATGTAGTGGGTCAGTTCGCGGTTGTCGCCGTAGACCTTGGAAATCGACAATTGGCCCCAGTAGGGCTCAAGGTTCTTGCGCCGGCTCTTGAATTCGCCTTGCCAGCTGTTGCCGATGGCCAGGCTCGACGGTGCGTCGAACAGCAGTTCGCTGAGGTTCTCCAGGGCTGGCAGTTCCGAGAGCCGCTGGCCGTGGACCTCGTCGGTGCTGTACTGGGTGATGGCGGTGAAGCTTGGGTTGACGTACTCGACCACGCCATCGCGGTTGACCAGCAGGAAGGCGTTGGCGCTTTGCTCTACCGCCCGCTGGAACAGGTGCAGGGCGCTGGTGGCGGTGCGGCGGTTGTGGTTGTTGATGACCTGGGCAAACTGGTCGGCCAGCTCACCGGCAAAGGCGATCTCGTCCGACTGCCAGGCCCGGGGCGAGCCGGTGTGTTCCAGGCACAGCACGCCAACCACCTGGCCATCGATGCGGATGCTGGCATCGAGCATGGCGTTGATATCGCGCGGGCGCAGGCTCTCGGCCATCTCGCGGGTGCGCGGGTCGTGGCTGGCGTTATGGGCGTCGATGGCGCGGCTGGTGTGCAGGGCGTCGAGGTAGTCGGGAAAGCGCCCTACGTCGATGGGTTCGGGCAGGGTGTATTGCTGGGTTTCGCGGTAGTACGCGGAAATCGGCTCCAGGCGCTGGCCTTCGAGGTGCCAGATGCTGGCGCAGTCGATGCTGTAGATCTCGCAGGCGCTGCGAGTGATCAGCTCGGCGGCTTCGAGCAGGGAGTTGCTGGCGGTGTAGCGGTGGCGCGCCAGGTGCAGGATCAGCTCCTGCTGGGCGCTTACCCGCTCAAGGTGTTCCAGTTGCTCCTGCTGGGCGCGCTGGTTGAGCTGCAGGGCGATCTGCAAACGGTTGTTGCGGGTCTCAAGGTCGGCGGCGCTCAGGTCCGGGGCGTCGCCTGGCTGGGTGTCGATCACCATCAGGTAGCCGCGCAGCAGCTGGCGGTTGTGCTGTTTATAGGCTTCACCCAGCTCCAGCAGGTGCAGCGGCCCTTGCGCGGTGTGCAAGGTGTAGCGCACCAGGTAGCTGGGGCGCTGGCCCAGTTGCAGCTGGATGTCGTCGTGCAGTTTGTAGCGCGCCTCGGGCTCCATCAGGCTGGCGTAGGGCGAGCCGACCAGGGCGCAGAGATCGACCGCCGCCACGCCGAACTGACGCTCGCAGGCGGGATCAAGGTAAAGCAGGGCCCAGCTGGCTTCGTTCAGCCGCTCGAAACGCAGCATGCCGAGCCGCGAGGGCACTGGCAGTTGCGTCACTACCTCGGCCGCCATACGGCTGGCGGCATCGGGTTGGCTTTTCATCGAGAGCTCGCTTCAAGAAGACTGTTCGCGCAGGTAGCGCACGGGCAAGGTTGCATGATGAGCTTGAGGCTAGCAAGCAATACCAGTGTGTCGGCAGCGCGCCGGAATACTGTAGGAGCGGGCTTGCCCCGCGATCGCTATCCAACAGACACACCGCATCGCGGGGCAAGCCTGCTCCTACGGGGTGGGATGGGTGTATTCCAGGCAAAAAAAAGCCCCGCCAAAGTGACGGGGTTGAGGTACGAGCGTGGCAGCTCGAAAAGGGAGCCTGTCTCCCCCGGCAGGAGGAGACAGGGAACAGCATTACAGCAGCATGGTGCGGATGTCGGTCAGCAGGTCGCCCAGACGCTTGGTGAAGCGTGCAGCGGCCGCGCCGTTGATCACACGGTGATCGTAGGACAGCGACAGCGGCAGCATCAGCTTGGGCTGGAAGGCCTTGCCGTCCCAGACAGGCTGGATGGTGGCCTTGGAAACACCCAGGATCGCCACTTCCGGCGCGTTGACGATCGGCGTGAAGCCGGTGCCGCCAATGTGGCCGAGGCTGGAGATGGTGAAGCAAGCGCCTTGCATGTCGTCAGCCGACAGCTTTTTGGTCCGGGCTTTTTCAGCCAGGGCCGCGGCTTCGCCAGCCAGTTGCAGCAGGCTCTTCTGGTCGACGTTCTTGATCACAGGGACCAGCAGGCCATCCGGGGTGTCTACGGCGAAACCGACGTTGACGTATTTCTTGCGGATGATCGCTTTGCCGCTAGGTGCCAGCGAGCTGTTGAAGTCCGGCAGTTCCTTGAGCAGGTGGGCGCAGGCCTTGAGCAGCAGTGGCAGTACGGTCAGCTTGACGCCGGCCTTCTCTGCAACGGCTTTCTGGGCCACGCGGAAAGCTTCCAGCTCGGTGATGTCGGCGCTGTCGAACTGGGTGACGTGAGGCACGTTCAGCCAGCTGCGATGCAGGTTGGTAGCACCCATCTGCATCAGGCGGGTCATCGGCACTTCTTCGATTTCGCCGAAGCGGCTGAAGTCGACTTCCGGGATCGGCGGGATGCCTGCACCACCGGTTGCACCGGCGGCCGGGGCTTCCTTGGCCTTCTGCATCATGGCCTTGACGTAGACCTGCACGTCTTCCTTGAGGATGCGACCGTGCGGGCCGGTGGCGGCAACGGCGCCCAGCTCGACGCCGAACTCGCGGGCCAGCTGACGCACGGCAGGGCCGGCGTGAACCTTGGCACCGCTGGCAGCAGCAGGGGCAGCCGTTGGCGCGGCGGCAGGGGCAGCAGCCGGTGCCGGAGCAGCAGCCGGTGCAGCTTCAGCCTTGGCTGGCGCCGAGGCGGCAGCAGGAGCTGGAGCGGCGGCCGGTGCAGCGCCTGCAACTTTCAGCTTGAGGATCAGGTCGCCGGTGCCGACTTCGTCGTCGAGCTTGGCGATCACGGCTTCGACAACGCCTGCGGCTGGAGACGGGATCTCCATCGAGGCTTTGTCCGATTCCAGGGTGATCAGCGACTGGTCAGCTTCGACGGTGTCGCCGACCTTGACCAGGACTTCGATGATCTTGGCCTTGCCCGAGGAGCCGATGTCCGGAACGTGGATGTCCTGGACGGTGGCAGCAGCAGGGGCAGCAGCCGGCGCCGGAGCAGCTGCCGCAGCCGGGGCTGCAGCAGGCTTCTCTTCGGCAGCCGGTGCGGCGGCCGGAGCCGCGGGCGCAGCAGCTGCGCCCTCGACTTCCAGTTCCATCAGCTCGTCGCCTTCTTTCAGGCGGTCACCCAGCTTGACCTTCAGCGACTTGATCACACCGGCCTTGGGGGCCGGGATCTCCATGGAGGCCTTGTCGGACTCCAGGGTCAGCAGGCTCTGGTCAGCCTCGATGCGGTCGCCGACTTTGACGAACAGCTCAATGATTTCACCTTCACCGCTGCCGATGTCAGGTACGCGAATGAGTTCGCTCACTTAAAAATACTCCTCAGCAGTCCAGTGGGTTGCGTTTGTCCGGGTCGATGCCGAACTTGGTGATGGCTTCAGCCACGACCTTAGGTTCGATATCGCCACGGTCAGCCAAGGCTTCCAGTGCAGCCAGCACGACGAAGTTACGGTCGACTTCAAAGAAGTGACGCAGCTTCTTGCGGCTGTCGCTGCGACCGAAACCATCGGTACCCAGGACTTTGAACTCTTTGCTCGGCACCCACTGGCGAATCTGTTCGGCGAACAGCTTCATGTAGTCAGTGGAGGCAATGACCGGGCCCTTACGGCCAGCCAGGCACTCTTCGACGTAGGTGATCTGCGGCTTCTGACCAGGCTTGAGGCGGTTGCTGCGCTCTACGGCCAGGCCGTCGCGACGCAGTTCGTTGAAGCTGGTGACGCTCCAGACGTCGGCGCCGACGTTGAACTCTTCACGCAGGATCTTCGCCGCTTCACGCACTTCACGCAGGATGGTGCCGGAGCCCATCAGCTGTACGTGGTGTGCCGCTTCGCGGGTGTCTTCCTCGAGCAGGTACATGCCCTTGATGATGCCTTCCTCGGCGCCGGCCGGAATGGCTGGCTGGGTGTAGGCTTCGTTCATCACGGTGATGTAGTAGAAGACGTCCTGTTGCTCTTCGGTCATCTTCTTCATGCCGTCCTGGATGATCACCGCCAGCTCGTAGCCGTAGGTTGGATCGTAGGTGCGGCAGTTCGGGATGGTCGCGGCCAGCAGGTGGCTGTGACCGTCTTCGTGTTGCAGACCTTCACCGTTGAGGGTGGTCCGGCCGGCGGTACCGCCGATCAGGAAGCCACGGGTACGGCTGTCGCCAGCGGCCCAGGCCAGGTCACCGATACGCTGGAAGCCGAACATCGAGTAGAAGATGTAGAACGGCAGCATCGGCTGGTTGTGGTTCGAGTACGAAGTACCGGCAGCGATGAAGGAGGACATGGCGCCCGCTTCGTTGATGCCTTCTTCGAGAATCTGACCTTTTTTGTCTTCGCGGTAGAACATCACCTGGTCTTTATCGACTGGCTCGTAGAGCTGGCCGACGGACGAGTAGATGCCCAACTGGCGGAACATGCCTTCCATACCGAAGGTACGGGCTTCGTCCGGAATGATCGGAACGATGCGCTGGCCGATTTCCTTGTCCTTGACCAGCTGCGCGAGGATCCGCACGAAGGCCATGGTGGTGGAGATTTCGCGATCGCCGGAACCGTCGAGGATAGCCTTGAGGGTTTCCAGTGGCGGGGTCGGAATGCTGAAGCTCTTGGCGCGACGCTGAGGTACGAAACCGCCCAGGGCTGTACGGCGCTCGGCCAGGTAACGGGCTTCGGCGCTGCCTTCTTCGGGTTTGAAGAACGGCAGGTTTTCCAGCTCTTCGTCCTTGACCGGGATGTCGAAGCGGTCACGGAAGTGACGCAGGCTGTCGACGTCGACCTTCTTGGTGTTGTGCGCGGTGTTCTTGGCTTCGCCAGCACCGGTGCCGTAGCCCTTGATGGTCTTGGCCAGGATGACGGTCGGCTGCTCTTTGTGGTTGACCGCCTGGTGGTAGGCTGCATAGACCTTGTACGGGTCGTGGCCACCACGGTTGAGCTTCCAGATTTCGTCGTCGGACAGGTCTTCGACCATGGCCTTGAGTTCTGGGGTGTTGAAGAAGTGCTCACGGACGAACGCGCCGTCCTTGGCCTTGTAGTTCTGGTATTCGCCGTCGATGACTTCGTCCATGCGACGCTGCAGGATACCGTCGACGTCCTTGGCCAGCAGTGGGTCCCAGAAACGGCCCCAGACCACTTTGTTGACGTTCCAGCCACCGCCACGGAACACGCCTTCGAGTTCCTGGATGATCTTGCCGTTGCCGCGAACCGGGCCGTCGAGGCGCTGCAGGTTGCAGTTGATGACGAAGATCAGGTTGTCCAGCTTCTCGCGGCCAGCCAGCGAGATGGCGCCCAGGGATTCCGGCTCGTCGCACTCGCCGTCGCCCATGAAGCACCAGACTTTCTGCTTGCCTGCAGGGATGTAGCCACGGCTTTCCAGGTACTTCATGAAGCGTGCCTGGTAGATCGCCTGGATCGGACCCAGACCCATGGAAACGGTCGGGAACTGCCAGAAGTCAGGCATCAGCCATGGGTGTGGGTAGGACGACAGGCCTTGACCATCGACTTCCTGACGGAAGTTGTTCATCTGGTCTTCGCTGATGCGGCCTTCCATGAAGGCGCGGGCGTAGACGCCAGGCGAGGCGTGGCCCTGGAAGAAGATCAGGTCGCCGCCGTGCTCGTCGGTCGGAGCCTGGAAGAAGTAGTTGAAGCCGATGTCATACAGGGTGGCACTGGAGGCGAAGCTCGAAATGTGGCCGCCCAGGTCCGAGTCTTTCAGGTTGGTGCGCATTACCATTGCCAGCGCGTTCCAACGGACCAACGAGCGAATGCGGCGTTCCATGAACAGGTCGCCAGGCATGCGTGCTTCGTGGGTGACAGGGATGGTGTTGCGGTATGGCGTGGTGATGGCGTACGGCAGCTGGGAGCCACTACGGGTGGCCAGCTCGCCCATACGGGTCATCAGATAGTGAGCGCGGTCTTCGCCTTCTTTGTCGAGAACCGACTCCAGGGCGTCCAGCCATTCCTGGGTTTCGACGGGATCGAGGTCTTGCATGGCTTGCTCCAGGGCGGAAAGGCTTCCAGAATCGGTTGCCTGAGTTTGCGACTGGCCTTTTGGGCAGACGACATGAAATTCTTGGATTACCGGAGAGTGTACCGGCGTTGTGTAGTTTTACTACAAATGAATCACCATTTCATGCTTTTGAAGTGACGAAGCAGTAGTAAAACTACAGAAATATGGCTCGTGGCCGCTGTTTGGGTTGTGGGATAAAACGATACCGGTAGTCAAAAACAAGTTACGAAAAGGTTTGCTGTGATGGTTTCTGCCAGAGAATCATGTTTTTCAGCTATTTCTAACTTTTGTACGACAGTCCAACCGCCGCCGGTGGGGGTGGGCTTGCTCCACGAAAGCATTTCGTCAGGCAAATCGCATCGCGGGGCAAGCCCGCTCCTACACACTTTCTCGCCGATCAAGGATAGACCATGAGCCTGCCTTCGCTGGTCGATCTGCCTGCCACCCTCGCACCGCTGGTCAGCCGCAACGAACAATCGCTGCGCAGCGCCGTGGCCCAGCAGCCAGAACTGTCACTTGAACACTGGACGCCAGTGCGCTGGGCGCAGTTTGCCCGGGTGGCGGCGGCCAGCGATTTTGTCCTTGAACAATGCCTGCGTGATCCCGCCATGCTGGTTGAGCTGGAGACGAGCGGTGAGCTGGACCGGGCTTTCGCGCCGGGTGAGCTGTGCGCGCAGATCGCCGCGGCGACCCAGGCTGCCGAAAGCGAAGACGAGCTGGCCCGCAACCTGCGCCGCCAGCGCAGCCGTCAGCAGGTGCGGATCATCTGGCGCGACCTGAACCGCCAGGCCGATCTGGTGCAGACCTGCCGTGACCTGTCGGACCTTGCCGATGCTTGCATCGACCAGGCCTACCACTGGCTTTATCCACGCCACTGCCAGCAGTTCGGCACACCCATCGGCCACCGCAGCGGCCTGCCCCAGCACATGGTGGTGCTGGGCATGGGCAAGCTTGGCGCCGTGGAGCTGAACCTGTCGTCGGACATCGACCTGATCTTCGCCTTCCCCGAGGGCGGCGAAACCGAAGGGGTCAAGCGCTCGCTGGACAACCAGGAGTTCTTCACCCGGCTCGGCCAGCGGCTGATCAAGGCCCTGGACCCGATCACCGTCGATGGCTTTGTGTTCCGTGTCGACATGCGCCTGCGCCCCTACGGCTCGGCCGGTTCCCTGGTGCTCAGCTTCAATGCACTGGAGCAGTACTACCAGGACC
Source organism: Pseudomonas sp. JQ170C (assembly GCF_035581345.1). Classification (NCBI taxonomy): domain Bacteria; kingdom Pseudomonadati; phylum Pseudomonadota; class Gammaproteobacteria; order Pseudomonadales; family Pseudomonadaceae; genus Pseudomonas; species Pseudomonas sp. JQ170C. The sequence goes on along the minus strand of NZ_CP141608.1, from coordinate 5,541,645 downwards.
AGGGCCGCGACTGGGAACGCTACGCGATGATCAAGGCGCGGGTGGTGGCGGGCGACCAGGTAGCCGGTGCGCAGTTGCTGGATATGCTGCGCCCCTTCGTTTACCGGCGCTACCTGGACTTCTCGGCCATCGAAGCGCTGCGCACCATGAAGCAGCTGATCCAGCAGGAAGTGCGGCGCAAGGGCATGGCCGACAACATCAAGCTGGGGGCCGGCGGCATTCGCGAAGTCGAGTTCATCGCCCAGGCATTCCAGTTGATTCACGGTGGGCGCGACCTGAGCCTGCAGCAGCGGCCCTTGCTCAAGGTGCTCGCCACCCTGGAGGGCCAGGGCTACCTGCCGCCGGCGGTTATCACCGAGCTGCGCGAAGGCTATGAGTTCTTGCGTTACACCGAGCATGCCATCCAGGCCATTGCCGATCGCCAGACCCAGATGCTGCCGGACGACGACCTGGACCGTGCGCGCATCGCCTTCATGCTCGGTTTTGCCGACTGGGACAGCTTCCATGCCCAGCTGATGCACTGGCGCGGGCGCGTCGACTGGCACTTCCGCCAAGTCATCGCCGACCCCGATGAAGATGAAAGCGAAGAGGGTGAAGTGATTGTCGGCGGTGAGTGGCTGCCGCTCTGGGAAGAAGCCCAGAATGAAGAGGCCGCGTGCCGCCAACTGCAAGACGCCGGTTTTGCCGATCCGGGCAAGGCGCTCAAGCAATTGGCCAGCCTGCGCGCCAGCCCGCAGTTGCGTGCCATGCAGCGACTCGGGCGCGAGCGCCTGGATGCCTTTATCCCACGCCTGCTGGCCCAGGCGGTGGAACACGCCGACCCGGACCTGGTGCTGGAGCGGGTGCTGCCGCTGGTCGAAGCGGTGGCGCGGCGTTCGGCTTATCTGGTGCTGCTGACCGAGAACCCGGGGGCGCTGCGTCGTTTGCTGACCCTGTGCGCGGCAAGCCCGTGGATCGCCGAGCAGATCACCCGCTTCCCGTTGCTGCTGGACGAATTGCTCAACGAAGGTCGCCTGTTCAGCCCGCCCCAGGCGCCGGAGCTGGCGGCCGAACTGCGCGAGCGGCTCACGCGTATCCCCGAGGACGACCTCGAACAACAAATGGAGGCGCTGCGTCACTTCAAGCTGGCCCACAGCTTGCGGGTAGCCGCCTCGGAAATCGCCGGCAACCTGCCGCTGATGAAGGTCAGCGACTACCTGACCTGGCTGGCCGAAGCCATCCTCAACCAGGTGCTGGCCCTGGCCTGGCGCCAGACCGTATCCCGCCATGGCCAGCCCAAGCGCAGTGACGGCAGCCTGTGTGATCCGGGCTTCATTATTGTCGGCTACGGCAAGGTCGGCGGTATCGAGCTCGGCCATGGCTCGGACCTTGATCTGGTGTTCATCCACGACGGTGATCCGCAGGCCGAAACCGACGGTGCCAAGCCGATCGACAGCGCCCAGTTCTTCACCCGCCTGGGCCAGCGCATCATTCACTTGCTGACCACCCAGACAAACTCCGGGCAGCTCTACGACGTGGATATGCGCCTGCGTCCGTCCGGCGCGTCGGGCCTGCTGGTCAGTTCGCTGGGTGCCTTCGAGCGTTATCAGCAGAACGAGGCGTGGACCTGGGAGCATCAGGCCTTGGTGCGGGCGCGCGTGCTGGCGGGTTGCGCGCAGGTGGGCAAGGCCTTTGAAGAGGTGCGGGCACGGGTGCTGGGCCAGCCGCAAGACCTGGCCAAATTGCGTGTCGAGGTCAGCGAGATGCGCGCCAAAATGCGCGACAACCTGGGCACCAAGCTCAGCGCGGCAGGCACCGGCGCCAATGCCTTTGACGCCGGTGTGCCCTTCGATATCAAGCAGGATGCCGGTGGTATCGTCGATATCGAATTTATGGTGCAATACGCCGCTTTGGCCTGGTCTCACGACCATCCGGCGATACTGCGCTGGACCGATAACATCCGCATCCTCGAAGAGCTTGAAGAAGCCGGGTTGATGCCGGCCAGCGATGCGGTGCTGCTGCGCGAGGTGTACAAAGCGTTTCGCTCTGCGGCGCACCGTCAGGCGCTGCAGAAGCAGGCCGGTGTGATCGATGCCGGGCAGTTTGTGCAGGAGCGTCGCGAGGTGCGGCGGATCTGGGGCGAACTGGGTCTGACATGAGCGGTTGAACGAGGCGAATCAGGCGGCAGGGAGCCTGCCAGGACCACACTACAGCCCGAGTGGCGTACACTGGTCGACATATAGCCTGAATATAAAGAGGGGAGGCCAGGCGGTTCGCGGACAGTCTGTAGCCTCCCTGATCGTTTCTGGATAAAGCATGAGAATTTTGATCATTGGCCCTAGCTGGGTGGGCGACATGGTAATGGCGCAGACCCTGTTCCATTGCCTGAAGCAGCAACACCCGGCGTGTGTGATCGACGTGCTGGCCCCCGAGTGGAGCCGGCCGATCCTCGAACGCATGCCTGAAGTGCGCCAGGCCTTGAGCTTTCCGCTCGGCCACGGTGCACTGGAACTGGCAACCCGGCGGCGTATCGGCAAGTCCCTGGCCGGTCAGTACGACCAGGCCATTTTGCTGCCCAACTCATTGAAGTCGGCGCTGGTGCCGTTCTTTGCCGGCATTCCCAAGCGTACCGGCTGGCGCGGCGAGCTGCGCTTCGGCCTGCTCAATGATGTGCGCAAGCTCGACAAGGCGCGTTACCCGCTGATGATCGAGCGCTTCATGGCCCTGGCCTATCCGGTCGGTGCCGAGTTGCCCAAACCCTACCCACGCCCGAGTCTGCAGATTGAAGCGGCCAGCCGTGACGCGGCCCTGGCCAAGTTCGGCCTGGCCCTCGACCGTCCGGTGCTGGCGCTGTGCCCGGGTGCCGAGTTCGGCGAGGCCAAGCGCTGGCCGTCGGAGCACTACGCCAAGGTCGCAGAGGTCAAGATTCGTGAAGGCTGGCAGGTGTGGCTGTTTGGCTCGAAGAACGATCACGCCGTCGGCGAGTCGATCCGCGAGCGGCTGATTCCGGGCCTGCGCGAAGAAGCCACCAACCTCAGCGGCGAAACGTCCCTGGCCGAAGCCATCGACCTGCTGTCGTGCAGCGATGCGGTGGTGTCCAACGACTCGGGCCTGATGCATGTGGCCGCAGCGCTCAATCGACCGCTGGTGGCCGTGTACGGTTCGACCTCGCCTGGCTTCACCCCGCCGCTGGCCGATCAGGTCGAGGTGGTGCGCCTGGGCCTTGAGTGCAGCCCCTGCTTCGACCGCACCTGCCGCTTCGGCCATTACAACTGCCTGCGTCAGCTTGAGCCGGAGGCGGTGGTGGCAGCGCTGCAGCGCCTCGATGGCCCGACCCTTGTTGATGTCATGGCCGAGGTCGACTAAGTGCGGGTACTGCTGATCAAGACCTCGTCGCTGGGCGATGTGATCCATGCGCTGCCGGCGCTGACCGACGCCTACCGGGCGATTCCCGGCATCCGCTTTGACTGGGTGGTCGAAGAGGGCTTTGCCGAGATCCCCAGCTGGCACCCGGCGGTGGACAAGGTCATCCCGGTGGCGATTCGCCGCTGGCGCAAGAACCTCTGGCAGACCTTCAAGAACGGCGAATGGCGCCAGTTCAAGCAGCGCCTGCGTGAAACCCAGTATGACCTGGTGATCGACGCCCAGGGCCTGGTGAAGTCGGCCTGGCTGACCCGCTACGTCAAGGCACCGGTGGCCGGGCTCGACCGCTATTCGGCCCGTGAGGGGCTGTCCAGCCGCTTCTACGACCGGCGCTTGTCGGTGGCTCGCGGGCAGCATGCGGTGGAGCGGGTACGCCAGCTGTTCGGCCTGGCCCTGGGGTATGACCTGCCCCCCGGCCTGGGCGACTACGGCCTGGACCTGAACCGCCTGCAATTGCCGCCAGCCGCGCCGTTCGTTGTGTTCCTGCACGGCACCACCTGGGACACCAAGCACTGGCCGGAGGCCTATTGGCGCCAACTGGCCGAGCGCATGGGCCAGCAAGGGCTTGAAGTGCGCCTGCCCTGGGGCAACCCGGCCGAGCAGGCCCGTGCCGAGCGCATCGCCAAGGGCTTGAACAACTGCCAGGTACTCCCCAAGTTGAACCTGGCCGGTGTTGCTCGCGTGTTGGCTGCTGCCAAGGCATGTGTCGCGGTGGATACCGGCCTGGGGCATCTGGCGGCGGCACTGGATGTGCCGACCCTGTCACTGTTCGGCCCCACCAACCCGGGGTTGACCGGTGCCTACGGCAAGTCCCAGGTGCACCTGGCCAGCGACTTTGCCTGCGCACCGTGCCTGCAGAAGAAATGCACGTATAAACCGAGCGCTGATGATCAGCGCCGGTTCGATCTCAAACGCGAGTGGCCGCTGTGCTTCACTCGCCTGAATCCCGAGCGTGTGGCGAGCCAATTGCGCGCGTTGCTGCTGGCTGAGGATGTTCGTTGATGCAACTGGCTTTTGTGCTTTACAAATATTTCCCCTTCGGTGGCCTGCAGCGTGACTTCATGCGCATTGCCCTGGAGTGTCAGCGCCGTGGCCACAAGATCCGCGTGTATACGCTGATCTGGGAAGGCGATGTGCCTGAGGGCTTTGAAGTGCTGGTGGCGCCGGTCAAGGCGCTGTTCAACCACCGTCGCAACGAGAAACTCAGCGCCTGGATGGAAGCCGACCTTGCCAAGCGCCCGGTGGATCGCCTGATCGGCTTCAACAAGATGCCGGGGCTGGATGTCTACTACGCCGCCGACGGCTGCTTTGAAGACAAGGCGCAAACCCTGCGCAATCCCCTGTACCGGCGCTGGGGCCGCTACCGGCACTTTGCCGAGTACGAGCGGGCGGTGTTCGCCAAGGACTCCAAGACCGAAGTCCTGATGATTTCCGAGGTCCAGCAGCCGCTGTTCATCAAGCATTACGACACCCCGCTGGAGCGCTTTCACCTGCTGCCACCGGGTATTTCCCAGGACCGCCGGGCACCGGCCAATGCCGCTGAGATTCGCGCCGAATTTCGTCGCGAGTTCGATCTGAAAGACGATCAGTTGCTGATGGTGCAGATTGGCTCCGGCTTCAAGACCAAGGGTGTCGACCGTAGTCTCAAGGCCCTGGCTGCACTGCCGTCGGCGCTGCGCAAGCGCACCCGATTGATGGTGATCGGCCAGGACGACCCCAAGGTGTTCCAGCTGCAAAGCGCGACTCTGGGCCTGAGCGATCAGGTGCAGTTCCTCAAGGGACGCAGCGATATTCCGCGTTTCCTGCTCGGCGCTGACCTGCTGATTCACCCGGCCTATAACGAAAACACCGGCACCGTGCTGCTCGAAGCGCTGGTCGCAGGCTTGCCTGTGCTGGTGTCGGCCGTGTGCGGCTATGCCCATTACATCGCCGAGGCCGACAGTGGCCTGGTGCTCGATGAGCCGTTCGAGCAAGCGCAGCTCAACCAGTACCTGCAGCGCATGCTCGAAGATGACGCCGCCCGCGCCGACTGGGCGCGCAATGGCCTGGCCTTTGCCGATACTGCCGACCTCTACAGCATGCCCGAGCATGCTGCCGATGTGATCCTGGCCCCGGAGCGTACATGAAACTGATACTGGCCGAGCCGTTCAAGCGCCTGTGGGCCGGGCGCGATGCCTTCGAGGCCGTGGAGGGCCTGCAAGGGCAGGTGTACCGCGAGCTGGAAGGGCGCCGCACCCTGCGCACCGAAGTCGAGGGGCGGGGCTATTTCGTCAAGATCCACCGTGGCATCGGCTGGGGCGAGATCTTCAAGAACCTGTTCACCGCCAAGCTGCCGGTGCTCGGTGCCGGCCAGGAATGGCAGGCCATCGAGCGCTTGCACCAGGTGGGTGTCCCGACCATGACCGCCGTGGCCTACGGCGAGCGCGGCCGCAACCCGGCGACGCAGCATTCGTTCATCGTCACCGAAGAGCTGGCGCCGACCATCAGCCTGGAAGACTTCAGTATCGACTGGGTCAAGCAGCCGCCGGCACCGCGCCTCAAGCGCGCGCTGATTGCCGAAGTGGCGCGCATGACCGGCATGATGCACCGCGCCGGGGTCAATCACCGCGACTGCTACATCTGCCATTTCCTGCTGCACACCGACCGTGAAGTGACGGCCGATGACTTCAAGTTGTCGGTCATCGACCTGCACCGCGCCCAGACCCGTGCGACCATTTCCCGGCGCTGGCGCAACAAGGACCTGGCGGCGCTGTATTTCTCGGCGCTGGACGTCGGCCTGACCCGGCGTGACAAGCTGCGCTTTTTGCGCGGTTACTTCCTGCAGCCGCTGCGCCAGATCCTGGCTGAGGAAGCGGCCTTGCTGAGCTGGCTCGAAGGCAAGGCGCAGAAGCTCTACGAGCGTAAACAACGATACGGGGACGCGCTCTGATGGCGGGTTGGACACTGGAGCCTGAGTACCAGGCGCTGGCGGCGGATTTTGGCAGTATCGAGGCAGTCTTCGCCCTCAAGGGCGAGCGCCTGACCCACGACCCGCTGAGCGAAGTGATTCGCGTCGAGCGCGGCGGGGTCAACTACTACGTCAAACGCTACACCGGTGCCGGCAAGGGCCTGCGCCGCTACCTGGGGCGGCCGCGGATCAAGGCCGAGTGGCAGAACCTCAAGCAGTTCGCCAAGTGGGACATTCCCACTGCCGAGGTCGTGGCCTGGGGCCTGGAGCGCAAGGGCCTGGCCTTTGGTCGCGGGGCGATGATCACCCGCGAGCTGCCGCGCACCGAAGACCTCTCGGCCCTGGCCGAACGCAAGGATTCGCGCCTGGCACAGCGGGGCTGGGTCGATCACATCAGCCGCCAGTTGGCCCGGCACACCCGGGTGATGCACGATCACCACTTCACCCATAACGACCTGAAGTGGCGCAACTTGCTGGTGGATGACCAGGCCACGCTATTCTTCATCGACTGCCCCACCGGCGATTTCTGGTGGGGTTTCATGTTGCGCTACCGGATCACCAAAGACCTGGCCTGCCTGGACAAGGTGGCCAAGTATCACCTGTCGGCGACCCAGCGCCTGCGCTTCTATCTGCAGTACCGTGGGCGTGAGCGCCTGAATGAATCGGACAAGCGCCGCATCCGGCACGTGGTGACGTTTTTCGAGGGACGCGAATGACTGATTTTCTGGCCAGTGCCGACGTGGCGCTGCTTGAGCGCCATGGTCTGAACGGCTTCGACCAGCTCTGGGCGCTGCAACTGGATGCGGTGGACGAACCCAACACCGGCCGTGGTGGCTGGAGCAGCGTGTTCCGCCTGGAGCTGGAGGGCAAGGGCTACTACCTCAAGCGTCAGAGCGACTACCTGACCCGTACCTTGCACAGCCCGTTTGGCGAGCCGACCTTTGCCCGCGAGTTCCGCAATATCAGCCGCTACCAGAAGCTGGGGATTCCGGCGTTGCAGGCGGTGTATTACGGCGAGCGCAAGATTGACGGCGAACGTCGCGCCATCCTGATGACCCGTGCCCTGGATGACTGGAGCGACCTGGACAGCCTGCTCGGCCAATGGCCGCAGCTGGACATCGGCCAGCGCCAGGGCATCCTGCGCGCCTGCGGATTGCTTGCCCGCACCCTGCACGCGGCCAGCCAGGTGCACGGCTGTTTCTACCCCAAACATATCTTCCTGCGTGCCCGCAGCGATGGCTGGCAAGCGCAACTGATCGACCTGGAAAAAACCCGGCCATTGCTGCTGGGCATGCGCGACCGGCTCAAGGACCTTGAGCCGCTGTTGCGCCGGGCGCCGGTCTGGAGCGAAGCTGAAGTACGCGTGATGCTCTCGTCCTACCTGGACCAGCCCGCCGACAGCACGCTGGTCGATACCTGGCTGCAGCGCCTGACGCGCCGCCGCCGTGAGAAAGAGGCTCGCTGATGCGTTTGTCCGAACTCAAGGATGCCGGGCGCAGCCCGGACCTGCCCCTGACCATTACCCTGGCCGACGCGGCCGGCACTGCCGATCTGCAACTGCTCAGCCTGCTGCGGGTGCTGCCCGGTCAGCGCTACGTGGGCGCCGGTGTATGGCGCGGCAAGCCGGTGCTGGCCAAGTTGCTGGTTGGCGGCAGCGCGGCGCGGCATTTTCAGCGCGAGCTTGACGGTGCGCGCCTGTTGGCCGCCCAGAACCTGACCACACCGCTGTTGCTGGCCGATGGCTTGCGCGAAGGCGAGGGTGGCTGGCTGTTGTTCGAGTTCCTCGAAGGTTCTCAAAGCCTTGCCGATGCCTGGGCTGACGTCGAAGCCTTGCCGCCCCTGGCCGATGAGCAGCACGCCGTGCTGGGCGAAGCCCTGGCGGCCGTGGCGCAGATGCACGCCAAGGGCTTGTGGCAGGAAGACCTGCACCTGGACAACTTGTTGCGCCATGACGGCAAGCTGTACCTGATCGACGGTGCCGGCATCAAGGCCGAAACCCCGGGCACGCCGCTGTCGCGCCCACAGGTGCTGCAGAACCTGGGCGTGCTGTTTGCCCAGTTGCCCAAGCGCCTGGAGCCGTTCATTGAAGAGCTGCTGGTGCATTACCTGCTGGCCAATGCCGAGCATGCGCTGCCGCTCGAAGCGCTGCAGAAGCAGATCGACAAGGTGCGCAGCTGGCGCCTGAAGGATTATCTGGAGAAGGCCGGGCGGGAGTGCACGCTGTTCAGCGTTGAACGCGGCCCCTCGGGCTTGCGTTCGATCCGTCGCAACGAAGTGCAGGCCCTGCTGCCGGTGCTGGAGCAGGCCGACGCGCTGATTGACCAGGGCCACCTGTACAAGACAGGCGGTGCGGCCAGTGTGGCGCGTGTTGAGGTGGATGGGCGGCCGTTGGTACTCAAGCGCTACAACATCAAGAACACCGCCCACTGGTTCAAGCGCTTCTGGCGCCCGAGCCGGGCCTGGCATTCATGGATCGAAGGGCATCGCCTGGAGTTTCTCGGCTTTGCCACGCCCAAGCCGCTGGCGGTGCAGGAGCTGCGCTTCATGGGCTTGCGCAGCCGTGCCTACCTGGTGACCGAGTACGCCGACGGGCCAGACCTGATCGCATGCTTTACGCCCTACGTCGAGAGTGGCGAGGTGCCCGAGGCGCAGTTGCAGGCCCTGCACGCGCTGTTGACGCAGCTGATCCACGAGCGCATCAGCCATGGCGACATGAAGGGGCATAACCTGTTCTGGCAGGACGGCCAGTGGTCGCTGATCGACCTGGATGCCATGTGTCAGCATGCCACCCAGCTCAGCTTTGCTCCGGCCTTCGCCCGTGACCGGGCCCGGCTGTTGCGTAACTGGCCCAGTGGCAGTGCGCTGTACAAGCGGCTGGACGAGTATTTGCCCAAGCTTTGAAAGAGTAGGGGCGGGCCTGCTGTGGGAGCAGGCTTGCAGTGGGAGCGGGCTTGCCCCGCGATCGCGATCTGTCAGGCACATCGCATCGCGGGGCAAGCCCGCTCCTACCCCGCGATGGCTATCTGCAGAACCCGCGAACGCTGTACCAGGCCGGCAACCCCAGCCCGACCCAGGCCAGGGCATCCCACCAACCATCCCCCAGCAACGCCGCAAACAGCCCTGCTGCACCCAGCAGGGCGATCAGTGCGGGCATCCCGAACACGGTTCTCAGGCTTGATGCTTTGCGCTTCACCCCGCCACCTCCGCCTGAACGGCCGGCACTGCGGCCCGGCGCCGAACCACCCAGAGGTACACGCCACTGCCCAGCACGATGATGGTCAGCACATCCAGTACGGCCCAGAGAATCTGCATTGGCCGGCCACCGTAGTCACCGAAGTGCAGTGGCTGTGAAAGACCCATGGCATCCATGTACCAGGGCCGTTCGCCCACGGCGGTGACCGCCAGGGTGCTCGCATCGATCAGTACCGGTGTCAGCAGGTGCGCGGTCAGGTGGGTGCCGCCTTTCATGAACACCGCGTAATGGTGCTCGCTGGAAAAGCGCGTACCGGGGAAGGCGATGAAGTCCGGCACCATGCCCGGTGCTGCCTCGGCGGCGATGTCCAGCACCCGGCTGACGGGGGCCAGCGCCGTCAGCGGCGGAGCATCGCGGTAGGGGGCGACCATGGCACTGAGGCTATCGTTGCGCCACGCGGCGATGACCAGGTCCGACAGGGCGCTGATCACGCCGGTCACACCCACCACCAACGCCCAGGTCAGGGTGACGATGCCGATCAGGTTGTGCAGGTCGAGCCAGCGCAGGCGCCGCGATTTCTCGTGGCGCACGGTGGCGAACTTGAGCCGGCGCATGAACGGTGAGTACAGCACCACGCCAGAGATGATCGCTACCACGAACAGCACGCCCATGAACGCCAGCAGCAGCTTGCCGGGCAAGCCGGCAAACATGTCCACATGCAGGCGCAGCATGGTCATCATGAAGCCACCGTTGGCCGAGGGCATTTCCACCGCATCACCGGTGCGGGCATCGAGCATGAAGGTGTGCGAGGAATTGGGCTCGGTACCGGCCGTGGCGGCCATGATCGCCACCACCCCGTTACTGTCGTCCTCATCCCAGCCAAAGTACTGCATCACTTCGCCAGGGCGATGGGCCTGGGCCTTGAGCACCAGTTGCTGGAGGTCCAGCTTGGGTGTGTCGGCCGGCATCTCCTTGAGTTCCGGCGCATCGCCCAGCAAGTGGTCGATTTCGTGGTGGAAGATCAGCGGCAAGCCGGTGACCGCCAGCATCAGCAGGAACACGGTGCAGGTCAGGCTGGTCCAGGTATGAACGAAGGACCAGCGGCGTATGGTCTGGCTTTTCATCAGAACTTGTAGTTCACGCTGGCAACCACGTTGCGCTCGTCACCGTAGTAGCACCAGTAACCGTCGCAGTTGGCCAGGTAGTCCTTGTTGAACAGATTCTTGGCTTCCACGGCCACGGTCATGCCTTTGAGGGTGCTGACCTTGCGGCCCAGGTCGTAATGCACCGAGGCGTCGTAGACGGTGTAGGAGCCGACATAACCCAGGTCGGTGTTGGTGGTGTTGCCGTAGTTGTCGCCTACATAGCGCACACCGCCACCCACGCCAAAGCCATCAAGCACACCGTTGTGCCAGGTGTAGTCGGCCCACAGGGTTGCCTGGTTGCGCGGGATCAGCGCCATGCGGTTGCCTTGCTCGCCGGCGGCACCCTTGAGAATCTCGGTGTCGGTGTAGCTGTAGGAACCGATCAGCTTGAGGTTGTCGGTCACCTGGGTGGTGGCTTCCAGTTCAAGGCCACGAACCTGCAGTTCACCGACCTGGCGGGTGATGTTGCCTTCGGCAACCTTCACGTTTTCCTGGCGCAGGTCATACACCGCAGCGGTGTAAAGGTTCTTGCTGCCCACCGGCTGGTACTTCACGCCCACTTCGTACTGGCGCCCCTCGGTCGGTTTGAACGACTCGGTGGCGGCGACAGCGGCGCCGGTGGTCGGCTGGAACGACTCGGTGTACGAGATGTACGGCGTCACACCGTTGTCGAAGACATAGCTCAGGCCGACGTTGCCGGTGAAGGCCTTGTCGCGCTCGGTGCTGGTGGCGTCATTCTGGTTGTGGAAGGTGGTGCCGGTGTGTACCCAGTCTTCACGGCCGCCCAGGGTCAGGCGCCAGTTGTCCAGGGCGATCTGGTCCTGGACGTAGAAGCCGGTCTGGTAGGTCTTCTGGCCGTAGTCGTACATGGTGAAGTACGACACATTGGAGAAGTCCTGGCCGTACGGTGGGCGGATCACGTTGCCTGGCGGCACGCTGAAGCTCAAGCCGTAGTCCCACCTGTAGTTGGTGTTCGAGCGCTGGTGGTCCAGGCCGATCAACAGGGTATGGGTCAGGTCGCCGGTCTGGAAGTCGGCCTGGAAGTTGTTGTCCACGGCGAACTGGCTGATGTCTTCGTTGACGATGCCGGTTTCACGCGGGACGGTGCCATCGGGCTGGATGGTGCCGTTGTTCATGGTCGCTACGTTGATGCCCTGGAACGACAGATCGCTCTTGGTGTAGCGCAGGTTCTGGCGGAACTGCCAGACATCGTTCAGGCGGTGCTCGAAGGCGTACCCGAGTGCGTAGTAGGTGCGGTCGTAGAATTCCCAGTCCGGATCGCCCAGGTTCTTGTGGTGGGAGATGTCGCCTGCCGGCGAGTCCAGCTTGGTGCCTTGCAGTGGCAGGAACTGGCCGGAGATGCCGGTATCGTCACGGGTGTACTGGGTGATGAAGGTCAGCTTGGTGTCTTCATCCATGTTCCAGGTCAGGCTCGGCGCAATGTTGTAGCGCTTGTCCGGGACGTGGTCGGTTGGTGAATCACTGTCACGCACGACACCGCTGACGCGGTAGAGGAACTGGCCCTCATCGTCGATCTTGCCGGTGCTGTCGAAATTGAACTGGCGGTGGTTGTTGCTGCCCACCTGCGCTTCGACCTGGTTGGCGCTTTCTGCCTGCGGGCGACGGCTGACCATGTCGAGCATGCCGCCGGGTGGTGTCTGGCCGTAGACCGAGGAGGCCGGGCCGCGCAACACGGCGATGCGCTCAAGGTTCCAGGGTTCGACTTTCGGGTTGGCGAACGAGCCCTTGGGCAGCGGCAGGCCGTCGAGGAACTGGGTCGGGTCGAAGCCGCGTACCCGCAGCCAGTCGGAGCGGGGGTCGGAGGCGTAGCCGCTGCTCTGAACGCCGGCGGTATAGCGCAGGGCATCGTTGAGGTTGAGGACCTGGCGGTCATCCAGCTGCTCGCGGGTGATCACCGTCATCGAGCGTGGAATTTCAACGATAGGCGTATCGGTCTTGGTGCCCGCGGCGGTGCGGGTGGCGGTAAAGCCGGTGGCCGGGCCCCAGGCGCTTTCATAGTCGCCGGTGGCATTGATGCTGGTTTCCGGCAGGGCCAGGGTGCCCTCGGGAGTCGCGATCAGGCTGTAGGTGCCCGCGCTGCTCTGCTGCAGTTGAAGACCGGTGCCGCGCAGGGCTGCCTGCAGGGCGCCAGCGCCGTTGTACTGGCCCTTGACCGGTGCCGAGGTGCGGCCTGCGGCCAGGCTCGGGTCCAGGCTCAGGGCGATGCCGGCCTGGCTGGCGATCTGGTTCAGGGTGCTGGACAGCGGGCCTGCGGGCAGGTCGTAGCTGCGCATTGCCGACTGCTCGGCAGCGATCAGCGGGCTGCTCGCCAGCGGGGCGGACAAGGCAATGGCCATGGCCAGCAGGCTGGGGCGCAGGAAGGTTTCAAAGGCACGGGTCATGCAGCGGCTCCTCGACGGATAAGTGCTAACTAGCTTCCTTGCCGAGTGAGTTGGGAAAAGTGACAGGGCTTAGTGAAAATTATTTTGATTTGTATTGCGCAGGGTTCGCGGGGCGAGCCCGCGCCTGCGGTAGGGGAAGGGGATTACTCGCGAGCCACCACCGTCACCCACCAGGGGGTGTGCTGCTCGATCTGCACCGGCAAGGTCGGCAGCAATGAGGTCAGGGCCAGGTTGGTGTCGTTGAGCGGGAAGCTGCCGGTGATGCGCAGGTCGGCCACTTCCGGGGCAACGTTCAGGTAGCCGCTGCGGTAGCGGCCCAGTTCGTCGATCAGCTCGCTCAGGCGCACGTTGTCGACCACCAGCATGCCGCGGGTCCAGGCATCGGCGCCCATGTTCAGGCCGGCGATCTGGCCAAACTGGTCATGGGTCATCAGCACTTGCTGGCCTTCATGCAGGATCTGCTCGTCACCGCTGTCCTGGGGCCGTGCCGCCACGGCCGACTGCAATACGCTCAGGCGGGTGCCTTGCTCTTCCAGCTTGACCAGGAAGCGCGTGCCCAGGGCACGCATGCGTCCGTCTTCGGTGGCGACCACGAACGGGCGGTCGTCCTTGTGGCCGGTTTCGATGGAGATTTCACCCTCGTGCAGCACGATCAGGCGTTCTTTCTCATCGAAGCGGATGTCGACCGCCGAATGGGTGTTGAGGCTGATCATCGTGCCGTCAGTCAGGCGCAGGGTGCGCTGTTCGCCGGTGGCGGTGCGCTGGTCGGCCAGCCAGTAACCCAGCGACTGGTGCGCGCTGACCCAGCTGAGCAAGCCTGCCACCAGCACCAGGCTGGCCACGCCGCGGCCCAGTTTGCGCACGCGCTGGCGCAGGCCGGCGCGCGATTGCAGCAGGGCCTGGCGGGCAGGACCTGCCGCCGCACTGAAGCGTTGGTCGAGCATGCCCAGTTGCATCCAGGCCCGGGCGTGTTCTTCGTCGGCGGCGTACCAGCGGGCAAACTCGGCGCGTTCCTCGCTGCTGCCGCTGCCCGAGTCCAGGCACAGCTGCCAGGCGATTGCGGCGTCGAGCACCCGGGCGCTGACCGGCTTGTTGTTCATGTCGGCTCACCGTACAGGGCGATGTAGCACTGGCGCATGCCCTGGGCCAGGTACTGGCGCACCCGCGAAACCGAAACCCCCAGGCGCTCGGCGATCTGGGCGTGATTCAGGCCGTCGAGCCGGTTGTACAAAAAGGCCGCGCGCGCCTTGCTCGACAGCTTGCCGAGCAGACGGTCGATGGCCTTGAGGTCTTCGAGGATCAGGTGTTGTTCTTCCGGGGAGGGTTGTTCAGCTTCGGGGATGAGCATCAGTTCGGCCAGGTAGGCCTGTTCCAGGGCTGCACGACGAAAGTGATCGAACAACAGGCCTTTGGCAATGGCCAGGAGAAACGCTCGGGGCTCGCGGGGGGCAGGCAGCTCATCGCGCCCGAGCAGGCGCACGAAGGTGTCCTGGCTCAGGTCTTCGGCGCGTTCGGCGCAGACGATGTTGCGCCGCAGCCAAGCGAGTAGCCAGCTGCGGTGGTCGCGATAGAGGGTACCGACCAGCTCACTGTGTGGGCTTTGCACGGACGACAAGACGTTCCCCGAAAAGATGCGTTAACTAACGAGAATTATTCGCGATTGTCGCAGAATGTGTTCGCTAAACGCAATTGACGCTCATCGGGTGACGCTAGAAGCCGTGGCTCTGGTGTCGTCGGCGCCGCCACCGTTGCAGGTGCTGGTCGAGCAGTGCCGGACTGTCGAGCTGCTGGCGGCGGGCCTGGCTGAACAGAATCAACGCCAGTTCGGCGGTGACCATGGCATCGGCACTGGCGTTGTGCCGCTCGATCGCCTCCAGGCCGAAACAGGCCGTCCAGTCATCCAGGCCGGCTTCGCGCAGGGTGATTTGCGGGTTGAGCAGTGGCGCAAGCTCGGCAACATCCAGGAAGACATGCTGCAGGCGATAGCCCAGGTGGTCCTTGAGTGCCCGGGTCAGCATGCGCTGGTCGAAGGGCGCGTGAAAGGCCAGCACCGGGCTGTCGCCGATAAAGGTCATCAAGTCGAGCAAGGCATCGGCGGGATCACAGCCGGCCGCGATGGCGCTGGGCCCCAGGCCGTGAATCAGCACACTGGAGGTGAGCTTGTGATCGCGCTGGTAGAGGGTGCGCTCGAACTGTTGGCTGAAGTCGATCGCGCCGTCTTCGATCACGACGGCGCCGATCGACAGCACCTGGTCGCGGTTGGTGTTCAGGCCACTGGTTTCCAGGTCCAGTACCACCCAGCGCTGGCTGCGCAGGCTGTCGTCGCTCAGGGGGGCAGGTGCAGGCAACTCGGTCACCCGTTGGCGCACGCTGGCTTCGATCTGCCGCGGTCGCAGCCAGGCAAACAGGCTCACAGCTGATACCTCAGGGCCAGGCTGCCTTGCAGGCGCTGGGCCTGGCGCAGGGACTCGCGCAGGATGCGCCGGTCCAGGTGGTTGAGGCTGTCGGGGTCGACACGGTTGGAGTAGGGCAGGTTCTGGCGGCTCTGCAGCTGGTGTTGCTGCATGCGGGTCTGCTGGATGAAGTGGTAGGCCTCTTCATAGGCGGCGCCATCGAGGGGATCAATCACCTCGCGGGTGACCAGTTCGCGCAGGCGCTCCAGGGTGTTGTTGGCACTGACGCCATTGGCCAGGGCCAGCAGGCGTGCGCCATCGACGAAGGGGGTCAGGCCCTGGACCTTGAGGTCGAGGGTGGCTGCCTTGTCATTGCCTTTGCGGGTCAGCACGAACTCGCGGAAGCGTCCAACGGGCGGCCGCTGGCGCAAGGCGTTCTCGGCCATCATGCGCTGGAACAGGCGGTTGTCGGCGACCTGCCCGAGAATGCTCTGGCGCAGTTGCTCGCAGGCATCCTCATCGCCCCAGACCACGCGCAGGTCGAAGTAGATGCTTGAGGCCAGCAGGTTTTCCGGCGTGGCCTCGCGGATGAAGGCGGCGAAGCGCCGGGCCCACTCGGCGCGAGACAGGCACAGCTCGGGGTTGCCGGCCATGATGTTGCCCTTGCACAGGGTGAAGCCGCATTGGGCCAGCCCCTGGTTGATGTATTGCGCCAATGGCAGCAGGCGGCCACGGATTTCGGCGGCATGGGCCGCATCGCGAGCCTCGAAAATGATGCCGTTGTCCTGATCGGTGTGCAGGGTCTGTTCGCGGCGGCCTTCACTGCCAAAGCACAGCCAACTGAACGGCACGCCCGGGTCGCCCTTGTCCTCGATGGCCAGTTCGATCACTCGGCACACGGTGTGGTCGTTGAGCAGGGTGATGATCTGGGTGATCTGCGTCGACGACGCCCCATGGGCCAGCATGCGTTCGACCAGCTGGCCGATTTCACCGCGCAGCGATACCAGGCTTTCGATGCGCGTGGCATGGCGAATGGTTCTGGCCAGATGGACCAGGTCGACCCGCTGCAGGGAGAACAGGTCACGTTCGGAGACCACGCCGCACAGGCGTTTGTCTTCCACCAGGCAGACGTGGGCGATGTGCCGCTCGGTCATGGCAATGGCTGCATCGAAGGCGCTGGCCTGGGGGCTCAGATAGAACGGGTTGGCGGTCATGTGGCCGCCAATGGGCTGGGCAAAGTCGGCACTGGCGTCGGCCACCACCTGGCGCAGGTCGCGCAGGGTGAAGATACCGATGGGAAAGCGCTGGGCATCGACGATCACGATGCTGCCCACTTGCTGTTCATGCATCAAGGCTACCGCCTCGCGCAGTGGTGTTTGCCGGTCGCACACCACCGGGTGGCGCATGGCCAGTTCGCCCAGGCGGGTGTTGAGCGAGTACTGCGTGCCCAGGGTCTCTACCGCGCGGCGCTGGACCTGTTGGTTGACCTGGTCGAGCAGGCTGCTGACGCCGCGCAGGGCGAAGTCGCGAAAGGCTTCGGACAGGGCGAACAGGCGGATGAACGCCGCCTTGTTCAGTTGCAGGCAAAAGGTGTCTTCGGCGGCGAGGTGTTCGGTGCGGGTGGCGCGTTCGCCCAGGAGGGCGGCGAGGGGGAAGCACTCGCCGCTGGCGATCTCGAAGGTGGTTTCGGTGCCGGGGCGGGTCACGTGCTGGCGCTCACCGACGACGCGGCCCTGCTTGACGATGTAGAAGTGCTCCACCGGCCCGTCGCTGGGCTTGATGATGCTGTCGTTGGCCGCGTAGAAACGCAGCTGGCACTGTTCCACGAGAAACGCCAGGTGGGCATTTTCCATTTGGTTGAACGGTGGAAAGCGTTGCAGAAACTGCAGGGTCCCTTGGATGTTCTGCAGTACTGCAGTCTTTCCTGCCTGGGCGAAGGCGTCCATTTTGCTCATGAACCTTACCGCGTCTTTTATGGGCAGCGCAGGGGCGCCGGCCTTGTTGTTTTCGGCTTTCATGGTCGGTCGCCAGGCGCCCAGTGCCCATTGGACGTAAGTCTAAATGGCGCGACGGCCAGGGTGAGAATTACGACGGGTGTCAAATTCTCGACGACGGTGGGTTGCAAGCCGATCAAAAGCGGTCTGAACTTGATTCAAGGGAATTTTTTTGAGCGCTTTTCCACGAGACGGCCATGCCTGACCAAGACGACATCCTGAGTGACGCCGAGCGTGAAGCACTGGCGGCGGTGACCGCGCCCACTGCTGCGCCGCAGAAGGTATTGATCGTCGATGACAATCAGCAGGCCCGCGAAGCCCTCGCCAGTTACCTCAAGAGCAAAGGCATCCAGTGCCTGACCGCGCAGAATGCCGAGCGGGCGTTGGTGTACCTGACGGGCGAGCGCGACATCGGTTTGCTGATTACGGATTTGCGGATGGAGCCCTTCGACGGGCTGGAGTTGATTCGCCAGATTCGCGAGTCGGAGAAGGCGGCGTTGCCGATCATTATCGTGTCGGGTGATGCCGATGTGCCGGACGCCATTGCGGCGATGCATTTGAGTGTCGTCGACTTCTTGCTCAAGCCGATCGATCTGGGGAAATTGATGGAGCTGGTGCGCAGGGAACTCGGGATCAAATGATCGCGGGGCAAGCTCGCTCCTGTAGGAGCGGGCCTGCCCCGCGACTGTTCACTTACAGACCATTCTTGGCCTTGAACTCACGACGACGACGGTGCAGCACTGGCTCGGTGTAGCCGTTTGGCTGCTTGGTGCCTTCGACAACCAGTTCGACCGCCGCCTGGAAGGCGATGTTGTTGTCGAAGTCGGGTGCCAGCGGGCGGTACAGCGGGTCGTTGGCGTTCTGCTTGTCGACCACCGGCGCCATGCGCTTGAGGCTCTCCAGCACCTGGGCCTCGGTGACGATACCGTGGCGCAGCCAGTTGGCCAGCAACTGGGCGGAGATACGCAGGGTGGCACGGTCTTCCATCAGGCCGACATCATTGATGTCCGGTACCTTCGAGCAACCAACGCCCTGGTCGATCCAGCGCACGACATAGCCGAGGATGCCCTGGGCGTTGTTGTCCAGCTCGTTGCGCTTTTCTTCTTCCGACCAGTTGGTGTCGGTCGCCAGCGGAATGGTCAGGATGTCATCCACCGATGCCGGGGCGCGCTTGGCAAGCTCGGCCTGGCGGGCGAACACGTCGACCTTGTGGTAGTGCAGCGCATGCAGCGCGGCGGCAGTTGGCGACGGTACCCAGGCGGTGTTGGCACCGGCCAGCGGGTGAGCGATCTTCTGCTCGAGCATGTCGGCCATCAGGTCCGGCATGGCCCACATGCCTTTACCAATCTGGGCACGGCCTTGCAGACCGGTAGCCAGGCCGATATCGACGTTGGAGTTCTCGTAGGCGCCGATCCATTTCTGGGTCTTCATGGCGCCTTTGCGCACGACGGCGCCGGCTTCCATGGAGGTGTGGATTTCGTCACCGGTACGGTCGAGGAAGCCGGTGTTGATGAACACCACGCGCTCGCTGGCGGCCTTGATACAGGCCTTGAGGTTGACCGTGGTACGGCGCTCCTCGTCCATGATGCCGACCTTCAGGGTGTTGCGCTTGAGGCCCAGCACGTCTTCGATGCGACCGAACAGCTCGTTGGTGAACGCTGCTTCTTCAGGGCCGTGCATCTTCGGTTTGACGATGTACACGGAACCGGTGCGGCTGTTCTTGCGGCTGGTGTTGCCGTTGAGGTTGTGGATCGCCGCGAGGTTGGTGACCAGGCCGTCGAGGATGCCTTCCGGCACTTCGTTGCCGTCCTTGTCGAGGATGGCGTCGATGGTCATCAGGTGACCGACGTTACGCACGAACAGCAGCGAACGACCGTGCAGGGTGACCGAGCCACCGTTGGGCGCGGTGTATTCGCGGTCCGGGTTCATGGTACGGGTGAAGGTCTGGCCGCCCTTGCTGACGCTTTCGGACAGGTCGCCCTTCATCAGGCCGAGCCAGTTGCGGTAGATCACGACCTTGTCATCGGCATCGACGGCGGCGACGGAGTCTTCGCAGTCCATGATGGTGGTCAGGGCGGCTTCCATCAGCACGTCCTTGATACCGGCCGGGTCAGTCTGGCCAACCGGGGTGCTGGCATCGACCTGGATCTCGAAGTGCAGGCCGTTGTGCTTGAGCAGGATGGCCGTCGGTGCCGAGGCGTCGCCCTGGTAGCCGATCAGTTGTGCGTCATCGCGCAGGCCGCTGTTGCTGCCGCCCTTGAGGGCAACGACCAGCTTGCCGCCTTCGATGCGGTAAGCGATGGAGTCGACATGCGAGCCGGCAGCCAGTGGCGCGGACTCGTCGAGGAAGGCGCGGGCGAAGGCAATGACCTTGTCGCCACGGACCTTGTTGTAGCCTTTGCCTTTTTCCGCACCACCTTCTTCGCTGATGGCGTCGGTGCCGTACAAGGCATCGTACAGCGAGCCCCAGCGGGCGTTGGAGGCGTTCAGGGCAAAGCGCGCATTCATCACGGGCACTACCAGCTGCGGGCCGGCCATGCGGGCAATTTCGTCATCGACGTTCTGGGTCGAGGCCTGGAAGTCTGCAGCTTCTGGCAGCAGGTATCCGATGTCCTGGAGGAAGGCTTTGTAAGCCACGGCATCGTGAGCCTGGCCTTTGCGCGCCTGGTGCCAGGCGTCGATCTGCGCCTGCAGTGCGTCACGTTTGGCCAGCAGTGCTTTGTTCTTTGGAGCGAGGTCGTTGATGAGTTTTTCTGCCCCCACCCAGAACTGCTCGGCGTTGACGCCGGTTCCGGGAATGGCTTCGTTATTCACGAAGTCGAACAGGACTTTGGCGACCTGAAGGCCACCGACTTGAACGTGTTCAGTCATTGCTTGCCTCACTCTGCTCAGCTATTCAGCTCTTCTATTTAAGCCTTGCGCGCTTCTCTAAACACGGCACCAGAACTTGCCCTCTGGGCGGCTGGGTGCGGCCAGCCAGACGGGCTGGCGGGCGGTTGCGTATTTTCACAGGCGCCTATGGCAGACATCGATTCGACGTTTTGTAGTCCGCGCTGCGGCATACTACATGATGCGCTGCGGTTGTGAAAATCAGACTAAATACGTCGTTCTGCGACCATTTGGTCGCAGAGGGTCACGCTGGGAAACAGCATGTTCTCAAAAAAGTGGCAGATTGTTCCAGATAAATCTTGAAACAGTACACGATTTGTTCTGAAGGCCGGCTGCGGCAGGTTGCCGCGCCTTGCCTATACTTTCTGCGCGCCCTTGATTTTCGGGCGTCCGAACGGCAACCAGCAGAGGTAAGGCGCGTGGATCATCTCGTATTGACAGTAATCGCCCCGGACAAGGCAGGCCAGGTCGAGCGTATCGCCGAGTGCATTGCCGAGCATAACGGTAACTGGCTGGAGAGTCGCATGTCGCGCATGGCCGGGCAATTTGCCGGGATCTTGCGAGTGGCGGTGCCGGCGGAGTCGTATGACGAACTGGTCGAGGCGCTGCAGGCCCTGGGCAAGTACGACATTCGCGTGCTGATCGCCGAAAGCGGCATCGAGCCGTCCTGCACCTGGAAGCCGATTGCAATGGAACTGGTAGGCAACGATCGCCCCGGCATCGTGCGCGATATCACCCGCCTGTTGGCCGAGCAAGGGGTCAACCTGGAGCGCTTTACCACCGATGTGCGGCCGGCACCGATGAGCAGCGAACCGCTGTTCCATGCCGATGCCTTGCTGGCCATGCCGCTGACGTTGTCCTTGGACAGCCTGCAGGCCAAGCTTGAGGCGCTGGCCGACGATTTGATGGTGGAACTCAAGCTGCGCCCTGAAGAATAGTTATCCCGGTTTGCCGGGGACCGGCCTGTGGATAAGCTGGGGGAAGCCGACGCCAGCCCAAGCGGGCCGTGGCTTTGCGGCAATTGAGCAAAAAACCACCAATAATCAGTGGCTTGTGCACAAAGCGCGGGGATGAGGGTGTGGATAACCTTGGGAGAGGTTGCTGCAGGCCACGGATTACGTGGCCTGCAAAGGTTTGTACGTTTTTTGATCAGCTACGCCGGCGCAAACTCAGCCAGGCATCGACGCTGTAGAGAGCCAGGCCCGCCCAGATAAACATGAAGGCAACCAGGGTGCTGCTCGACAAGTGTTCACCAAACAGCAGCACGGCCTGCAGCAATACCAGGGTGGGTGCCAGGTATTGCAAGAACCCCAGGGTGGTGTAGGGCAGGTGACGGGCGGCGGCGTTGAAACACACCAGCGGGATCAGCGTGACTGGCCCTGCAGCCATCAGCCAGAGCGCTTCGGTGGTGCTGTAGAAGCTTGGCTGGGCGCTGGCGGCCAAGGGGTTGAGCAGCAGCCAGCCGATGGCCAGGGGCACCAGCATCCAGGTTTCCACTACAAGCCCAGGCAGGGCCGCTACCGGCGCCTGTTTGCGGATCAGGCCGTAGAAGCCGAAGCTCAGCGCCAGTATCAGTGAAACCCAGGGCAAGCTGCCCACCTGCCAGACCTGCTGCGCCACACCCGCTGCCGCCAGACCTACCGCCACCCATTGCAACCGTCGCAGGCGCTCGCCGAGCAGCAACATGCCCAGCAGCACATTGATCAGTGGGTTGATGTAGTAGCCCAGGCTCGCTTCGAGCATGCGGCCATTGTTCACCGACCACACATAGGTCAGCCAGTTACCGGCAATCAACGAGCCGCTCAAGGCCAGGATGGCGAGGCGCTTGGGATTGTCGCGCAGTTCACGCCACCAGCCCGGGTGCTTCCACACCAACAGCAACAGTGAGCCGAACAGGGCCGACCAGAGTATCCGGTGAACGATGATTTCTACGGCGGGTACGCTTTGCAGCGCTTTGAAGTAGAGCGGGAATAAGCCCCAGATGATGTAGGCGCTCAGGCCCAGGATGTACCCGCGGCGCGGGTTGGCGGCATGCATGCAGATTCCTTGCTTAGGCAGCTAACTAAAAGCAGTGGCTATTGTAGACAGTCTGGCCCGCGCTTCAGAACAATTTCAGTGGCTCTTCATCCAGGGCAGCCATCTGCTCACGCAGGGCAAGTATCTGATCGCCCCAGTAGCGCTCCTGGCCAAACCACGGAAAGCTGCGAGGGAACGCCGGGTCGTCCCAGCGGCGTGCGAGCCAGGCGCTGTAGTGCAGCAGGCGCAGGGCGCGCAACGGCTCGATCAAGGCCAGCTCTCGTGGATCGAAGTCGTGGAACTCGTTGTAGCCATCCATCAACTCGGCCAACTGG
Source organism: Pseudomonas sp. JQ170C (assembly GCF_035581345.1). Taxonomy (NCBI): domain Bacteria; kingdom Pseudomonadati; phylum Pseudomonadota; class Gammaproteobacteria; order Pseudomonadales; family Pseudomonadaceae; genus Pseudomonas; species Pseudomonas sp. JQ170C. Next base: position 5,518,929 of record NZ_CP141608.1, on the reverse strand, counting down.
CCCAGGCGTTCCTGGCGGCTACCGGCGAGCATCATCCACAGGTCCTGAACGGCGGGGCCCATGCGGCAGTCGTCAAGGTCGACGATGTGAAACACCTCATCACGGCACATCATGTTGCCGGGGTGGCAGTCACCGTGCAGGCGGATATTTTGATGCGGGGTACTGGCATAGACAGCTTCGACCCGCTTGAGCAGGTCGCGGGCCACCGACTCGAACGCGGGCAGCAGGCTCTTGGGTACGAAGTTGCCTTCTAGCAGGGTGTTCAGTGAGGCATGGCCAAAGTTATCCACTGCCAGGGCTTCACGGTGCTCGAAGGGGCGCGTGGCGCCGACTCCATGCAAACGCCCCAGCAGTTGGCCGAGGCGATAGAGCTGGTCCAGGTTGCCCGGCTCCGGTGCGCGGCCGCCGCGGCGGGGGAACAGGGTAAAACGAAAGCCGCTGTGCTCGAACAGGGTTTCGCCGTTGTGGATAAGTGGCGCCACCACAGGCACCTCGCATTCAGCCAGTTCGGCGGTAAAGCTGTGCTCTTCGAGGATTGCCGCATCGGTCCAGCGATCCGGGCGGTAGAACTTGGCAATCAGCGGCTCGCTCCCTTCGATGCCCACCTGGTAGACGCGGTTCTCGTAGCTGTTGAGTGCCAGCACGCGGGCATCGCTGAGAAAGCCGATGCTCTCGACGGCGTCGAGGACCAGGTCGGGGGTAAGTGTTTCAAAGGGGTGGGACATGTTCGCTCCTGCTGTGCGGCAGGTGGCCGCATCATGCAGGCATGGTACCGCACATTTTTGTAGGAGCGGGCTTGGCCCGCGATAGCGATATCGCGGGGCAAGCCCGCTCCTACAAAGGTTTTGTGCGGGGCAATCAGGTGCCGACGATACCGCCGTCTTCACGGCTGACGGCGATGACCGATGAACGTGGCTTGCCGTTGGGCTGGTGATCCGGGAAGGTCGAACCACCGGTTTCGCCAGGGTGCTGGATGCCGACGAACAAGGTGCGCTGGTCTGGCGCAAAAGCGATGCCGGTCACTTCACAGGCCACGGGGCCGACCATGAAGCGGCGGATCTCGCCACTCACCGGGTCGGCACAGAGCATCTGGTTGTTGCCCATGCCGGCGAAGTCGCCGGCATTGCTGTAATCGCCGTCGGTGAGAATCCACAGCCGGCCATCGGCGTCGAAACCCAGGCCATCCGGGCTGTTGAACATGTTCTGTGGGTTGATGTTGCTTGATCCGCCCTTGGCGTCGCCCGCATGCACGGCGGGATTGCCGGCGACCACGAACAGGTCCCAGTCAAAGCTCATGGCGCCGTGGTCGTCTTCGGTTTCACGCCAGCGCAGGATTTGCCCGTAGAGGTTTTTCTCCCTCGGGTTGGGGCCGCCGGCGGGTTGGCCTTCTTCGCCGCGTTTGACGTTGTTGGTCAGGGTGCAATAGACCTGGCCATCCTTGGGGCTCACCACGATCCACTCCGGGCGGTCCATGCGCGTGGCCTTGAGCTGGCTGGCAGCCAGGCGGGCGTGGATCAGTACCTGGGCCTGGCTGGCAAAGCCATTGGCGGCGATCAGGCCGTTCTTGCCGTGGGTCAGCTCCAGCCATTGGCCTTTGCCACGCGGATGATCGGCGTTGCTGTCGCCATCGTCGAAGCGGGCGACATACAGGGTGCCGTGGTCGAGCAGGTTGCGGTTGGCGCTGGGGTTCTTGTGGTCGATGCGGTCGCGGCTGATGAACTTGTAGATGAACTCGCCGCGTTCATCGTCGCCCATGTAGACGACTGCACGGCCGTCGCGGGTTTCGCCAAGCGCGGCATTCTCGTGCTTGAAGCGGCCCAGGGCGGTGCGCTTGATCGGGGTCGAGTCCGGATCGAACGGGTCGATTTCCACGACCCAACCATGGCGGTTCAGTTCATTGGGGTTCTTTGCCAGGTCAAAGCGCGGGTCGTGTTGATGCCAGCCCACCTCTTTGCCGGTCACTGTCGCGCCGTAGCGTTTTTGCCCGGCATCGAACACCTGGGCGGTGTCGCTGCTGCCAAAGCAGTCGGTGAAGTTCTCTTCGCAGGTCAGGTAGGTGCCCCACGGCGTCTTGCCGTTGGCGCAGTTCTGGAAGGTGCCCAGCACTTTGCGGCCGCTGTTGTCGGCGGCGGTTCTGAGCAAGGCATCGCCTGCGGCAGGGCCACTGACGCGAATGGGCGTGTTGCCGTGGATGCGCCGGTTGTAGGGCGATCCCTGGACGAATTGCCACTGGCCGTTGCTGCGCTTGACCTCGATCACCGAGACGCCTTCGGCCGCCTGGGCCTTGTGCACGTCTTGCGACGAAGTGGGCTGACCGCCATGGGCGAACAGGTAGCGGTAGTTGGTGTATTCGTTGTTGATTGCCATCAGCGCGCGGTTGTCGTCACCCGGGAAGGGGAACAGGCTCATGCCGTCGTTGTTGTCACCAAACTGCAGTTCCTGGGCTTTGGCGCTGCCATGACCAGACACATCGAAGGCCGGCGAGTCGGTGTGCAAGGGCTGGCCCCAGCTGATCAGCACCGAGGCTTTGTAGCCCGGCGGCAGACTGATGCTGTCGGCGGTCGCCGCCGGAATGCTGGTGAAGCCAAGCAGGCTGCTGTTGGCGGCGTCTACGCTGGCGGCCATGACACTGCGGCTGAGCAGGTTGCCACTGAGGAACAGGGCGGCGCCGCACAAGGCGCCGGCTCCGATGAAACGGCGACGGCTGAGGTTGACCAGCTGTTCGAGGTCAGTGTGCTGGTGTTCTTCTAATAGGTTCATGACAGGCTTCCTGCGGTTTAGGCAGTCACCTTAGTCAGGGGTTGTGACGGTTTTGTGTCGGTTTTTATAACGGTGTGCCGATCAGCACGTAGGACGGCTGGAACTGGACGCGAATATCACTGCCGGCGGCAACGCCATGAGATTTGAGCCAGGCGGGTTCGGCAAAGGTGCACAGGGTCTGGCCGTTGCACAGCGTCAGGCGGGCTTCGGTGGGGTCGGGCGCGTTGTCGAGCAGTTCCTCGACCTTGGCTTGCAGGCAGTTGTAGCCCTCCAGCGGTTGTTCCTGCGGGCTGAGCAAGTTCAGCCAGCCGGCCTTGATCAAGGCCACCACCGTGGTGCCCGGGGTCAGCTCCAGGCGCTGGGTGCTGTCGCGGGTGATCAGCGCATCGATGCTCAAGTCGCCCGCCAGGGCCAGGGTAATCCGGTCGTAATGCCCTTGTGCCTCAATTGCGCTGACTTGCCCGTGCAACTGATTCCGCGCACTGGTGCGCAGCATCAGACGGCCCAGCAAGTCGAGGTCGCTGGCGTCTTCGGCGGCTTCCAGAATCTGTGTCTGCAGGGCTTGCAAGTGCTGGTACAGGCGCAGCACCCGCTGGCCTTCCTGCGACAGTTTTGCCCCGCCGCCACCACGGCCGCCCACACTGCGTTCCACCAGCGGTTTGGCGGCCAGGTTGTTGAGCTCATCAATGGCATCCCAGGCCGCTTTGTAGCTCATGCCGGCGCTTTTTGCGGCACGGGTGATCGAGCCTTGTTCGGCGATGTGCTGCAGCAACGCAATACGCTGCGGGCGGCGAACGATGTGCTGGGTGAGCAGGGCGGGCAAGGACATGAGTGATGGCTGGCATGCAGGAATTGTCGAGCGTGAAAAGTGCCCGCACCCCGGCGGCAAGTCAAGCGCTGCCGGGCTTGGCCGTGCGCGCCAGGCAATAGACATCGACCCGCCGAGCACCGGCCTTGAGCAGCAGGCTGGCCAGGGTCTGGGCGGTGGCGCCGGTGGTCAGTACATCGTCGACCAAGGCCAGGTGGCGGCCTTCGATTGCCTGGGCATTGGCGACGACAAAGGCCTGGCGCAGGTTGCGTTTGCGCGCCCGGGCTTTCGAGCCTTGCTGGGCCGGTGTGTCGAGCACGCGCTTGAGCACCTGCTCATTGCAGGCGATGCCGGTGTGGCCGCTCAGCCATTTCGCCAGCATTGCCGCCTGGTTGTAGCCGCGCTGGCGCAAACGACGTCGGGCCAAGGGCACCGGGAGCAACAACGCCGGACGCGGCAAGTCTTCGCTGTAGCGATAGCACAGCCAGCGGCCGAGCAACTGGGCCAGCAGATGCCCCAGTGGCCACTGGCTGTTGTATTTGAACCGGCTGATCAGGGCATCCAGCGGAAAGCCGTAATGCCAGGGGGCTTCGACCCGAAAGAAGGCCGGAGCGCGGCGCCTGCACTCGGCGCAGGTCAGGCCGTGCATGGGCAAGGGCAGGGCGCAGACCTGGCAACCGTCCTGCAGCCAGGGCAGTTCGGCTTCGCAGGCGACGCACAGCGGGTATGGCTGTTCGGCGGGTTCATTGCACAGCAAGCAGATATGGTTACTATTTAACCACTTGTAAACCATGTTTTTGAGTCGTGGTTGACAGCGCATCGGGCTTCCTTAACTATGCGAACTAACCGTGATGCGCTGGCGGGTTTCCTGTACCGGCGCCAGACAAAGCCTAAACAAGGAACCGCCGATGAGCGCCAGCACAACTGCAACAACACGTCACGACTGGAACCTGGCCGAGGTCAAGGCGCTGTTCCAGCAACCGTTCAATGACCTGCTGTTCCAGGCGCAAACCGTGCATCGCGCGCACTTCGACGCCAACCGCGTCCAGGTCTCCACCTTGCTGTCGATCAAGACCGGCGCCTGCCCGGAAGATTGCAAATATTGTCCACAGTCCGGCCACTACAACACCGGGCTGGAAAAGCAGAAGCTGATGGAAGTGCAGAAGGTCCTTGAAGAGGCGGCCCGGGCGAAGGCCATCGGTTCCACCCGCTTCTGCATGGGCGCCGCCTGGAAACACCCTTCGGCCAAAGACATGCCCTACGTGCTGCAGATGGTCAAAGGGGTCAAGGCCATGGGCCTGGAAACCTGCATGACCCTGGGCAAGCTCGACCAGGAACAGACCCAGGCCCTGGCCGAAGCCGGGCTGGACTACTACAACCACAACCTCGACACCTCGCCAGAGTTCTACGGCAGCATCATCACCACCCGCACCTACAGCGAGCGCCTGCAGACCCTGGCCTATGTGCGCGATGCGGGCATGAAGATCTGCTCGGGCGGGATCCTCGGCATGGGCGAGTCGCTGGACGACCGCGCGGGCCTGTTGATCCAGCTGGCCAACCTGCCGGAGCATCCGGAGTCGGTGCCGATCAACATGCTGGTCAAGGTCGCCGGAACGCCGCTGGAGAATGCCGAGGAGGTCGATCCGTTCGACTTCATCCGCATGCTCGCCGTTGCCCGGATTCTGATGCCCAAATCTCATGTGCGCCTGTCGGCCGGCCGCGAGGCGATGAACGAGCAGATGCAGGCACTGGCATTCTTCGCCGGCGCCAACTCGATTTTCTACGGCGAAAAACTCCTGACCACCGCCAACCCGCAAGCCGACAAGGACATGCAGCTGTTCGCCCGCCTGGGCATCCAGCCTGAAGCGCGCGAAGAGCATGCCGACGAAGTTCATCAGGCTGCCATCGAGCAGGCCCTGATCGAGCAGAAGAGCAGCGAGCTGTTCTATAACGCCGTCTCGGCCTGAGGCGGCCATGGCCTTTGATCTTCGCGCGCGGCTGGAACAACGCCGCGCCGCTGACCTGTATCGCCAGCGCCCCTTGCTGCAGAGCCCCCAGGGCCCGCAGGTGGTGGTGGACGGCCAGCCGTTGCTGGCGTTCTGCAGCAACGATTACCTGGGGCTGGCCAATCATCCGGAGGTGATTGCCGCCTGGCGCGCCGGTGCCGAGCGCTGGGGTGTGGGAGGCGGGGCCTCTCATCTGGTGATCGGCCACAGCACCCCCCATCACGAGGTCGAAGAAGCGCTGGCCGAACTGACCGGCCGCCCGCGTGCGCTGCTGTTCACCACCGGCTACATGGCCAACCTCGGCGCCCTGACGGCGCTGGTCGGCCAGGGCGATACGGTGCTGCAGGATCGTCTCAATCACGCCTCGCTGCTCGATGCCGGGCTGCTCAGCGGGGCGCGCTTCAATCGCTACCTGCATAACGACGCGGCCAGCCTGGCCAACCGCCTGGACAAGGCGGTGGGCAACACCCTGGTGGTCACCGACGGGGTGTTCAGCATGGACGGCGATATCGCCGATCTGCCGGCGCTGGCGGCCACGGCCAAGGCGCGAGATGCCTGGTTGATGGTCGACGACGCCCACGGCTTTGGCACCCTGGGCCGCAATGGCGGCGGGATCGTCGAGCATTTCGGTTTGAGCCACGAACAGGTGCCGGTGCTGATCGGTACCCTGGGCAAGGCATGCGGTACTGCCGGGGCATTTGTGGCGGGTAGCGAAGAATTGATCGAGTGCCTGATCCAGTTCGCCCGTCCCTACATCTATACCACCAGCCAGCCCCCGGCCCTTGCGTGCGCTACTTTGCGCAGCCTGCAACTGCTGCGCAGCGAGCATTGGCGGCGTGAGCACCTGGCGACGCTGATCCAGCAGTTTCGCACCGGCGCCGAACAGATCGGCCTGCAGTTGATGGACAGCTTCACGCCGATCCAGCCGATCCTGATTGGCGACAGTGGCCGGGCCTTGCGTCTGTCGCAGATGCTGCGCGAGCGCGGTTTGCTGGTGACGGCGATCCGCCCGCCGACCGTACCGGCAGGCAGCGCGCGGTTGCGGGTGACCTTGAGCGCGGCGCACAGCGAGGCGCAGGTGCAGCTATTGTTGGATGCATTGGCTGACTGTTATCCGCTGCTGGAGCCTGCTGATGCGTAATCACCTGATTCTGTTGCCAGGCTGGGGCCTGGGTAGTTCTGCGTTGCAGCCGTTGGTGGCATCCCTGCGCGCCATTGACCCGGGATTGCGGGTCGAGATCCAGGCCCTGCCGAACCTTGCTTCCCATGACCCGAAGGACTGGCTCGATCAGCTGGACCGCCAGTTGCCACGCAATGTCTGGCTGGGCGGCTGGTCGCTGGGCGGCATGCTCGCCGCCGAACTGGCCGCACGGCGTGGCGATGACTGCCGCGGCCTGATCACCCTGGGCAGCAACCTCAGTTTTGTCAGCCGCGCGGATTGGCCTCACGGCATGGCGGTAGACACCTTCCAGACCTTTCTTGAAGGTTGCCGCTATCACACCCAGGTCACCCTCAAGCGCTTTGTGTCGCTGTGCAGCCAGGGGGCAGAAGAGCCTCGCAGCCTGGCGCGCCTGCTTGGCGCCAGCCTGCCGGAGCCTGCGCCAGAGCTGTTGGTGGCCGGGCTCGAAGTGCTTGGCAAGCTCGACACCCGGGCGGCATTGCAAGCCTACGGCGGCCCGCAGTTGCACCTGTTTGCCGGGCGCGACGGGCTGGTGCCGGCCGAGGTTGCCGGGGTATTGCTGGAAGAACTGCCTGACGTGGAAGTCGGGCTGTTGGAAGACAGTGCTCATGGTTTTGTGATGGAAACACCTCATGAGCTGGCGGCGGCAATCAAGGCCTTTGTACATGAGAGTGGCGATGACTGATCTTTCTCTACCGGGCTTGCCCGGTGCACTGCCCGACAAGCGTCAGGTGGCGGCCTCGTTTTCCCGCGCAGCAGCCAGCTATGACAGCGTCGCTGAATTGCAGCGGGCGGTGGGCAACCGATTGCTTGAGCAGTTGCCCGCAGCCCTGGAACCCCGGCGGTGGCTGGATCTTGGCAGTGGCACGGGGTGCTTCAGCCGCGCCTTGCAACAACGTTTTCCACAGGCAAGCGGCATTGCCGTGGACATCGCGGAAGGCATGCTCCAGCACGCACGAACACTGGGCGGGGCGCACTACCATGTGGCTGGTGATGCCGAGCGTCTGCCGTTGCGCGATGCGGGGGTCGAGCTGATCTTTACCAGCCTTGCAGTGCAGTGGTGTTCAGACTTTCGTGCAGTACTTGCCGAGGCTCATCGAGCCTTGCAGCCGGGCGGCGTGCTGGCCTTTGCCAGCCTGTGCGTCGGCACCCTGCATGAGCTGCGCGAGAGTTGGCAGGCGGTGGATGGGCTGGTGCATGTGAACCGCTTTCGGCAAATGGCCGATTACCAGCGCCTGTGTGCCGAGAGCGAGTTGCAGGTGCTGAGCCTGGAGGCCCGGCCCCATGTGCTGTACTACCCTGACGTGCGCAGCCTGACCCATGAACTCAAGGCCCTGGGCGCGCACAACCTCAACCCCGGGCGTCCTGCCGGTTTGACCGGACGGGCGCGGATGCAGGGTTTGCTGCAAGCCTACGAACAGTTTCGTCAGGCGCAAGGACTGCCCGCCACTTATCAAGTGGTCTACGGTGTACTGCAAAAGCCGTTGCTAGAAGGGGAGTGAGATGAGCCCAGCCTATTTCATCGCTGGCACCGACACAGACGTCGGTAAGACCACCATTGCCGCAGGGTTGCTGTATGCCGCGCAACAAGCGGGCTTGAGCACCCTGGGCGCGAAGCCCGTGGCGTCAGGATGCGCAGTCACGGCCAAGGGGCTGCGCAATGACGATGCGCTGGCATTGATCGCGCAGAGTTCGCACAAGCTGCCCTATGAACAGGTCAATCCCTTCGCCTTCGAGCCTGCAATCGCGCCGCACCTGGCGGCCCGCGAGGCGGGTGTGGCGTTGAGTGTGCCAGCGCTGTTGGCGCCCATGCGCCAGATTCTGGAGCAGGGAGCGGACTTCACCCTGATCGAGGGGGCCGGTGGCTGGCGTGTGCCGTTGTCGGGCGAGGCCAATCTGTCGGACCTGGCTATTGCCTTGAAGCTGCCGGTGATTCTGGTGGTGGGTGTGCGCCTGGGCTGTATCAACCACGCATTGCTGAGCGCCGAGGCCATCGCCCGAGACGGTCTGCAATTGGCCGGTTGGGTGGCCAATATTGTCGATCCGCGCACTTCGCGCCTGGAGGAAAACCTCGCCAGCCTTGCCGAGCGGTTGCCGGCACCGTGCCTTGGACGGGTGCCAAAGCTCAAGCAGGCGTCGGCAGAACTGGTGGCAGAGCACTTGCAGCTGGATTTGCTGGACTAGCCCGCGTCTATCGTGTGGCTACATGCCATTACTGATTTCAACGGGCCTTTTACCGCAAGGTTTGCTTCAATGGGGGCTGTTCGCCTTCAGCGACAGGGAGTTTTGACATGGAAATCTCGGGCAGCTCAGTGTTTTATGCCGGCCTTGGCGCAATGCAGGCCGGGCACCAGCGGGTCGATCAAGCCGCCAGCCAGATCGCCAACACCACCGTAGAGCGTTCCGCCACCAGCCAGTCCAGCGACTATCAGGCCGAGCGCCTGCGCGCGGTCGATCGCAGCCAGCAGATGGACCTGGCCACCAGCAACGTGGAAATGGCCCTGGGCAAGCATCAGGTCGAAATAGGTGTCAAATTGGCCAAAGCATCGGACGAAATGCTCGGCACCCTGATCGACACCTACGCCTGAACCTCCCGCCGCACACGCTGCGAGCCTTCAACTAATCTTTGTGTATCAGTGCCCTGGCCTTGCAGGTGGGCGCCCGGCTGCCTGTTTCAGGCATTTTTTCCACGACGATCGCGCAGTCTGGCATGGCAGAACTGCCCTCTGGTTGATGCTTGACAAGTTTTCGGCGTAAACGTATGTTTCAAACAACTGTTTGACCGAAAGCCGCCTAGAGCTGGTCGGTATATCGCGGTCTCCCTATCCAGGATTCATCAGTCGAGGTTCATCGCTATGCCTGATTACAAAGCCCCCTTGCGTGATATTCGCTTCGTTCGTGACGAGCTGCTCGGCTACGAAGCGCACTATCAGAGCCTGCCGGCTTGCCAGGACGCCACTCCAGACATGGTGAATGCCATCCTCGAGGAAGGCGCCAAGTTTTGTGAACAGGTACTGGCTCCGCTGAACCGTGTGGGTGACCTGGAAGGCTGCACCTGGAGCGAGTCGGGCGTTAAGACCCCGACCGGTTTCAAGGAAGCCTACAAGCAGTTCGTCGAAGGCGGCTGGCCGAGCCTGGCCCATGACGTCGATCACGGCGGTCAGGGTCTGCCGGAGTCGCTGGGCCTGGCGGTCAGCGAAATGGTCGGTGAGTCGAACTGGTCCTGGGGCATGTACCCAGGCCTGTCTCACGGCGCGATGAACACCATCTCCGAGCACGGCACCGCCGAGCAGCAAGAGACCTACCTGACCAAGCTGGTATCCGGCGAGTGGACCGGCACCATGTGCCTGACCGAGCCACACTGCGGTACCGACCTGGGCATGCTGCGCACCAAGGCCGAACCTCAGGCTGACGGTTCCTACAAAGTCACCGGCACCAAGATCTTCATCTCGGCCGGTGAACACGACATGGCCGACAACATCGTCCACATCGTACTGGCCCGCCTGCCCGATGCACCGGCTGGCACCAAAGGTATTTCCCTGTTCATCGTGCCGAAGTTCCTGCCGACCGCCGAAGGCACCGTGGGCGAGCGTAACGCGGTGTCCTGTGGCTCCCTCGAACACAAGATGGGCATCCACGGCAACGCTACCTGCGTGATGAACTTCGACGCGGCTACCGGCTACCTGATCGGCCCGGCCAACAAAGGCCTGAACTGCATGTTCACCTTCATGAACACCGCTCGCCTGGGTACCGCGCTGCAAGGCCTGGCCCACGCTGAAGTAGCGTTCCAGGGTGGCCTGAAATACGCTCGCGACCGCCTGCAAATGCGTTCGCTAACTGGCCCGAAAGCACCGGAAAAAGCCGCTGACCCGATCATCGTGCACCCGGATGTACGTCGTATGCTGCTGACCATGAAGGCCTTCGCCGAAGGCAACCGTGCCATGGTCTACTTCACTGCCAAGCAGGTCGACATCGTCAAGTACAGCCAGGACGAAGAAGAGAAGAAGAAAGCCGACGCACTGCTGGCGTTCATGACGCCGATCGCCAAGGCCTTCATGACTGAAGTCGGCTTTGAAGCGGCCAACCACGGCGTACAGATCTATGGCGGCCACGGCTTCATCGCCGAGTGGGGCATGGAGCAGAACGTTCGCGACAGCCGTATCTCCATGCTGTACGAAGGCACCACCGGCATCCAGGCGCTGGACCTGCTCGGCCGTAAAGTGCTGATGACCCAGGGCGAAGCGCTCAAGGGCTTCACCAAGATCGTGCACAAGTTCTGCCAGGGTAACGAAGGCAACGAAGCCATCAGCGAGTTCGTTGCACCGCTGGCCCAACTGAACAAAGAGTGGGGCGAGCTGACCATGAAGGTCGGCATGGCTGCGATGAAAGACCGCGAAGAAGTCGGTGCCGCTTCGGTGGATTACCTGATGTACTCCGGCTACGCCTGCCTGGCCTACTTCTGGGCCGACATGGCACGCCTGGCTGCCGAGAAACTGGCTGCCGGCACCAGCGAAGAAGCCTTCTACACCGCCAAGCTGCAGACCGCGCGCTTCTACTTCCAGCGCATCCTGCCGCGTACCCGCACTCACGTAGCAACCATGCTGTCGGGTGCCAACAACCTGATGGACATGAACGAAGAGCACTTCGGTCTCTCGTACTGAGTCACAGCGCTGTAGCGAAAACGCCTGCCCTCACCGGCAGGCGTTTTTTTTTGCATCTGTAGGAGCGGGCTCGCCCCGCGATTGCAGTACATCTGCCAGACCCGCTCGCGGGTCAAACCCACGCCTACTCCGACAATGGCGCTCATCTATTCATGAGCGCTGCCGACACATTAAAGGCACAATGCCATTATTGATCTGCCGGGTCGGAGATTACCCTTGTTTCGTTTATCCGCTGTACGCCCGAGCCACTTCCTGCCATCCGTCTGTTTGCTGGTGTCGGGGCTCGCGGCCGCCTATGTGAGGGACCTCAGCGTCTTCTTCACGTCGCTGTTCAATGTCTTGCCTACCCTGGTCCTGTTGTTGGGCGGCGCCTACTGCGCCGTTTATCGCCGCCAGCGCGAACTGTTCCTGATGGTCACGGTGTACATCGCCTATTACCTGCTCGATACCCAGACCGATTTCTACCGGGACAACGGCCGGGTACGCGAGGATGCCGCGGTGGTCTTCCACCTGGTCTGCCTGCTATTGCCCCTGATGTTCACCTTGTACAGCGCCTGGCAGGAACGCACGCACTTGTTCCAGGACATGGTCGCGCGCTTCGCCGTATTGCTGGCGGTCGGGAGCGTGGCGCTGGGGCTGGAGCAGAGTTACCCACAGGTGCTGCTCGGCTGGCTGGCGGAGATCCGCTGGCCGTCGCTGCATGGCCAGTGGATGAGCCTGATCCAATTGGCCTATCCCGTGTTCTTCATTGCCTTCGGGGTGCTGGTGGTGCAGTACCTGCGCGAGCCCAGGCCTCTGCATGCCGCGCAGATCATTGGCCTGATCGGGATTTTCTGGATGCTGCCGCAAACCTTCATCCTGCCGTTCACCCTGAACATCATGTGCAGCCAGGTGATGCTGATGATCGCTGCGGCGGTTTCTCATGAGGCTTATCAAATGGCCTTTCGCGATGAGCTGACCGGCCTGCCGGGTCGCCGCGCCCTCAACGAGCGCATGCAGCGCCTGGGGCGCAACTATGTGCTTGCAATGACCGACGTCGATCACTTCAAGAAATTCAACGACACCCACGGCCACGATGTCGGTGACCAGGTGCTGCGCCTGGTGGCCAGCAAGCTGTCCAAGGTGACCGGTGGCGGTCGTGCCTACCGCTATGGCGGCGAGGAATTTGCCCTGGTGTTCGCCGGCAAGAGTATCGAGGAGTGCATGCCGCACCTGGAGGCGGTGCGCGAGGTGATTGCCAACTACAACATTCAACTGCGGAACCAGGACAGCCGGCCCCACGACGATTACCAGGGGCGGCAGCGGCGTGGGGCATCGGCGGCGTCCAGTGTGTCGGTGACGATCAGCATTGGCGTCAGCGAGCGTCTGGCAGATCACCGCTCACCCGACGAAGTGCTCAAATCGGCCGACCAGGCGCTCTACAGCGCCAAGGGCGCGGGGCGCAACTGCGTCATGGCCCATGGTCATCAGGCCAAGCGGGGCGCGGTACGCACTGTGTGACTGTAAGTGACTATTTGGTCGCTAGATGACCCTATGTCTCGCAAAAGTTGTTCGGGTACACTGACTTCAAAACAGTGAAACGGTCCTGTAGGACCGTCCCGACTCAAGTGTGAGAGGTTGCCATGGCTGACTATAAAGCGCCCCTGCGCGATATGCGCTTCGTCCTCAATGAAGTCTTCGAGGTATCCAAGCTCTGGGCACAATTGCCCGGCCTGGCCGAAGCCGTTGATGAAGAGACCGCCCTGGCGGTGCTGGAGGAGGCCGGCAAGGTCACTGGCAAGAGCATCGCGCCACTGAGCCGCAGCGGCGATGAAGAAGGGTGCCATTGGGACAACGGTGCAGTGCGCACCCCCGCAGGCTTCATCGACGCCTACAAAACCTACGCCGAAGGCGGTTGGGTGGGCGTAGGCGGCGACCCTGCCTACGGTGGCATGGGCATGCCCAAGGTGATCTCGGCCCAGGTCGAGGAAATGGTCAATTCGTCGAGCCTGGCCTTCGGCCTGTACCCGATGCTGACCGCCGGTGCGTGCCTGTCGATCAACGCCCACGCCAGCGATGAACTCAAGGAAACCTACCTGCCGAACATGTATGCCGGTGTCTGGGCAGGCTCCATGTGCCTGACCGAGCCGCATGCGGGTACAGACCTGGGGATCATTCGCACCAAGGCCGAGCCCCAGGCCGATGGCAGCTACAAGGTCAGCGGCACCAAGATCTTCATCACCGGCGGTGAACACGACCTGACCGAGAACATTATCCACCTGGTGCTGGCCAAGCTGCCGGATGCACCGGCTGGGCCAAAGGGGATCTCGCTGTTCCTGGTGCCCAAGTTCCTGGTCAACGCCGATGGCAGCCTGGGTGCTCGCAACCCGGCCAACTGCGGTTCGATCGAGCACAAGATGGGCATCCAGGCCTCGGCTACCTGCGTGATGAACTTCGATGAGGCCGTTGGCTATCTGGTCGGCGAGCCGAACAAAGGCCTGGCGGCGATGTTCACCATGATGAACTACGAGCGCCTTGGTGTCGGTATCCAGGGCCTGGCCACGGCGGAGCGCTCCTATCAGAACGCGATCGAATACGCCCGCGACCGTCTGCAAAGCCGCGCACCCATGGGGCCGCAAGCCAAGGACAAGGTTGCCGACCCGATCATCGTCCACCCGGACGTGCGTCGCATGCTGCTGACCATGAAGGCGTTGAACGAGGGCGGCCGTGCGTTCTCCACCTACGTAGCCATGCAGTTGGACACCGCCAAGTACAGCGAAGACGCCACTACCCGCAAGCGTGCTGAAGAGCTTGTTGCGTTGCTGACTCCGGTTTCCAAGGCGTTCCTGACCGACCTTGGCCTCGAGTCGGCGGTACACGGCCAGCAAGTGTTCGGTGGACACGGTTACATCCGTGAGTGGGGCCAGGAGCAACTGGTGCGTGATGTGCGCATTACCCAGATCTACGAAGGCACCAACGGCATCCAGGCACTGGACTTGATGGGGCGCAAGGTGGTCGGTAGCGGTGGCGCGCTGTACAAGCTGTTCGCCGACGAGATTCGCCATTTCACCGCCAGTGCCGATGCCGACCTGGAAGCGTTCGTCAAACCGCTGAACGCCGCCCTGGACAACCTCGACGACCTCACCGCCTGGGTACTGGACCGGGCCAAGAACAACCCGAACGAAATCGGCGCTGCGTCGGTGGAGTACCTGCAGGCGTTCGGCTACACCGCCTATGCCTACATGTGGGCACTGATGGCCCGCACGGCGCTGGCCAAGCAGGGCGAGGATGATTTCTACGCCAGCAAGTTGGGCACTGCACGCTTCTACTTCGACCGTTTGCTGCCGCGTATCCACTCGCTCAGCGCCTCGGTAAAAGCCGGTAGCGAGTCGCTGTACCTGCTAGAGGCAGCCCAGTTTTAACAGGGTTTGGAGTTTGTAAGCTTTTTCCTACACAACGCGGTGACTTTTCGCCTCTATCGGAAGATTGGATCCACAGTTAATCTTCTTACATGGACGTCGCGCAGGAAGCGCACTGTACAGAACATGGACACGAAGGATTCCTGCCAGGGTGGCGGGGCGAAATGGATGTCAGGGAAATAGTCTGCAAAGCCCCGCTTCGGCGGGGTTTTCTTTTGCCTGAAGAAAAGTGCCAGGCTGCATCAGCCCAGCACATCCAGCGGCGACACCCCGATCTGACGGGGATCGGCTTCCTCCTCCAGCAGTGTACGCAGCAGCTCCACCGACGCCTGCTGGCGCTGCGCATCGCGAAACACCAGGCCTATCTTCAACGGCACCCGTGGTTCGCTCAGGGGCTTCCAGAGCAGCTCCTGATCGTCCTCGACCACTTCCTTGGCCCGTCCCGGCAACACCGTTGCCAGTGAGGTATGCGCCAGGCTGTCGAGAATCCCGCCCATATTGTTCATCTCGGCCTGCACCTGTGGACGCCGCCCGAGGTTGGCCAGTTGCGTCTGCCAGATCTGCCGCACCTGAAACTCTTCGCCGAGCAGCAGCATGGGCAGTTCTGCCGCCTGCTTGAGCGAGACTTTCTTGAATTCACGCAGAGGGTGGGAGCTGGGGATTACCAGCTGCAACTCATCTTCATACAGCAGCAAACCGTGAAGGCCGGGCTGGCGGGGCGGCAGGTAGCTGATACCGATATCCAGGCTGCCATTGAGCAACCGCCGTTCGATTTCCAGGCCCGATAGCTCGTAGATCTGTACCACCAGATGCGGCTGTGCCTTGCGCACCCGGTCGAGCAGCTGTGGCACCAGGCTCGGGCGCACGGTTTGCAAAACGCCAATGGCCAGGGTGCGCAGCGACTGGCCCTTGAAGTTGCGCAGGGCCTCGCGAGCCCGCTGCAGGCCGTCGAGCAAGGGCAGGGCGTGGTTGTACAAAGTGTGCGCGGCCAGGGTGGGCAACAGGCGTTTGTTGCCGCGCTCGAACAGGCTGACATCCAGGCTGTGTTCGAGTTGGCGGATCTGCTGCGAGAGGGCCGGTTGCGACAACGACAGCCGCTCGGCAGCCCGGCCGACATGGCCCTCTTCATACACCGCGACGAAATAACGCAGTTGGCGAAAATCCATAAGAAATACTTATCAAAAAAGCTCGAAAAACCAAATGGCCGTTGGCCTGCAAGAAGCCTAGTCTATCCCGTATTCACAAGGTTTACAGGGCCAGAAGGCGCGATGAATACCGTGTACGTTGGATTGCGGTTACATAGGAAAGGCAAAAAAACGTGGCGGGGCACTTCACGCCCGTTTTGCCTGTCGCCGGAGGCGCTTCACCCATGAACCTTTTCAATTTGCGGCGCTCGGCGCAGGTCGTGGCCGAGCGCAAGGTCGCGCCAGTGGCGCGGCCAGCCAGCGAAGAGCTGTCTCGCGACTGCCTGATGCCCGCTACCGAGCGTGCGCCCCAGGTGTTCGTGCGTGGCCAGGGTTCCTGGCTGTGGGACAGCGAAGGCCATGCCTACCTGGACTTCACCCAGGGCTGCGCGGTCAACAGCCTGGGCCACAGCCCCAACGTGCTGGTCAAGGCCTTGAGCGGCCAGGCCCAGGCGCTGATCAATCCGGGTGCGGGCTTTCATAACCGTGGCTTGCTGACCCTGGTCAATCGCCTGTGCGAGAGTACCGGCAGCGACCAGGCCTACCTGCTCAACAGCGGTGCCGAAGCCTGCGAAGGGGCGATCAAGCTGGCGCGCAAGTGGGGGCAACTGCATCGCAACGGCGCCTACCACATCATTACCGCCAGCCAGAGCTGCCATGGTCGCAGCCTGGGCGCGCTGTCGGCCTCCGACCCGTCGCCGTGCAACCGGTGCGAGCCGGGGCTGCCGGGCTTCAGCAAGGTGCCCTTCAACGATCTCGACGCGCTGCATGCGGCGGTCGACTCACGCACCGTAGCGATCATGCTGGAACCGATCCAGGGAGAGGCCGGGGTGATTCCCGCCACGGCGGAGTACCTCAAAGGTGTCGAACGCCTGTGCCGCGAACTCGGGATTCTGCTGATTCTCGATGAAGTGCAGACCGGTGTCGGCCGCTGCGGGGCGCTGCTGGCCGAAGAAACCTACGACGTGCGCGCCGACATCATCACCCTGGGCAAGGGCCTGGGTGGCGGCGTGCCACTGGCGGCCTTGCTGGCCCGTGGCAGTGCCTGTTGCGCTGAAGCGGGTGAGCTTGAGGGCAGTCATCACGGCAATGCGCTGATGAGTGCGGCAGGCCTCGCCGTACTGCAAACCGTACTGGAACCGGGCTTTTTCGAGCAGGTTCGGGATTCCGGTCGGCATCTGCGCGATGGCTTGAGCCGCCTGGCCGGTCGCTATGCCCAGAACCAGGTACGCGGCCAGGGCCTGCTGTGGGCGTTGCAACTGAGCGAAGACAACGCCGACGAGCTGGTAAAGGCCGCCCTCCAGGAAGGCTTGCTGCTCAATGCCCCTCAACCGGATGTAGTGCGCTTCTCGCCGGCACTGACGGTGAGCAAGGGCAACATCGATGAAATGCTCCTGCGCCTGGCCCGGGCCTTTGCCCGCGTGCACGCGGCACAGCAACACCAGCGGCGTGAAGCCACTGCCTGATTTCTCACGTTCAGTGAAGTAACCGAACCGTCTCGCGTTCCTGCGCATCGCCCCGGGCCTGAAGTTTTTGGCCTGGGGCGTTTTTTTGTCCACGCATGACGCGTTGAACCCCGGCGCAGCGCTACAGTCAGTTGTTGTACATCACTGAAGGGAGCTGCCCATGGACTTTATCCGCATCATCATCGCCATTCTGCTGCCGCCGCTGGGCGTCTTCCTGCAGGTCGGCTTCGGCGGCGCCTTCTGGCTCAACATTCTGCTGACGCTGCTGGGGTACATCCCGGGGATCGTGCATGCGGTGTACATCATCGCCAAACGATAAGCGAAACCGCGGGGCAAGCCCGCTCCGGTAGGAGCGGGCTTGCCCCGCGAGAGGCCTAACTGTCCAGCACCCGCCGATAAAACTTCCACTCCTCCTCCAGCGCATGCGCCAGATTAGCCGCCGTGCGAAATCCATGGCGTTCCGAAGGGTAGAAATGTCCTTCGGCACGGATGCCATTGGCCTTGAGCGCAGCCAGCATCGAACGGGTCTGTTCAGGGACCACGACGGCATCCAGTTCGCCCTGGAAGAAGATCACCGGCACTTTGATCTGCGCCGCGTGCAGCAACGGTGTGCGTTGCCGGTAGCGTTCGGCATCCTTGAGCGGGTCGCCGATCAGCCAGTCCAGGTAGTCACCCTCGAACTTGTGTGTGGCCCGCGCCAGGGCCTGGGGATCGCTGACGCCATAGAGGCTGGCGCCGGCACGGAAGACGTTGTGGAACGCCAGGGCGCAAAGTGTGGTGTAGCCACCAGCGCTGCCGCCGCGGATAAAGGCCTGGGCCGGGTCGATCAGCCCGCGTTCGGCCAGGTAACTGACCACCGCGCAGGCATCTTCGACATCAATCTCGCCCCAGCGCAGGTGCAGGGCCTGGCGGTACGCGCGGCCATAGCCGCTGCTGCCCCGGTAGTTCAGGTCGGCCACGGCGAAGCCGCGCTGGGTCCAGTACTGGATGCGAGGGTCGAGCGCCGGGTAGCAGGCCGAGGTCGGGCCGCCGTGGACGAACACCACCAACGGCGGGCGTTCTGCTGCGCCGATGGCCGGGTAGAAAAAACCGTGTGCGATGCCGTCGCCACTGCTGTAGCGCAGGGACTGCGGCTGGCTGATGCGTTCGGCCGGCAACGGCGGTACGCCACCGGCCAACACCTGCACCTGGTGGTTGTGGCGGTTGATGGCAATGACGGCGGGTGGGCTGACCGGTGAGGCGGCAATGGCGTAGAGGTGGTCCTGATCCAGGTCCAGACAGCGCAGGCGGCTGTAGCCGACCTCGATGTTTTCTCCCGTGCCATCGACATGGCGCACACCCAGGCGACTGAAGCCGTCTTCAAGCCAGGTCGCCAGGTAATGCTGCTCAGCCACGGGCAGCCAGGTGCTGGCACCCAGTTGCCAGGGCGCTGCGGCATGGTCGGCCTGCGCGGCAGGCAACGCCGACCAGCCCTGTGCGGTTTCGCCCCAGGGTTGCCAGTAGCCATTGTGATCAGACAGGCAATACAGGCGGCCACGATCATCGAAACGAGGTTGCTGCAGCGATTGCGCCGGCCCGAGGTCGCCAGCGATGCAATGTGGCGGCGTCCATTGCCCGTCACTCACGCGCTCGCAGCAGAACAGGCGGGTGGCGGTCCAGGGCTGCTCGGGGCGACTCCACTCGACCCAGGCCAGTCGCGTGCCATCGGCGCTGAGCGTGGGCGATGCATAGAAGTCAGCACCTTCGGCCAGCACCTCGCGCTGGCTGGCGCTGATGGCCACCAGGCGATGCTCGACCTGCTCGGCGGTATGGGTTTCTTCCACGGCCAGCACTTGCCCGTTGGCCCAGCGCAGGTCGCCATAGCGGCATTGCCCCTGGGTGAGCGGTTGGGGCAATCCACCGGTCAGGTCCTGGGTGTAGAGCTGCTGATCGGCCTCGTTGACGAACACCAGGCCGCTGTCGCTCAGGCAGAAACTGCCGCCGCCGTATTCATACACCCGGCTGCGTACGCTGAAGCCATCGGGGGTCAGGCAATGGGCCTGGTCATTGCGCCAGTGCCAAATCCTGCAGGCACCATCGCGGGGGCGAAATTCGTTCCAGAACAGGCCCTGAGGCCCAACCCGCAACTCGGCGAAGTCGGTGCCGGCGGCTACCGCCTGCTCGGCACTGAACCGCTCAACCACGGGCGATGACACGGGAGTTACGCTCATTGCGGAAAGTCAGCTCGTCGATGTTCAACTGGGCGTGCTCGGCTTCCTCGCGCGTCTTGAGGATGATGCCGTGTTCGGCCGATTTGGCGCACACCGGGTCGGCATTGCTGGCATCGCCGGTGAGCATGAAGGCCTGGCAGCGACAGCCGCCGAAGTCCTTTTCCTTTTCATCACAGGAGCGGCACGGCTCGGGCATCCAGTCGTAACCGCGAAAACGGTTGAAGCCGAAGGAGTCGTACCAGATGTGCTGCATGCTGTGATCGCGCACGTTGGGGAATTGCACCGGCAACTGGCGGGCGCCGTGGCAGGGCAAGGCCGTGCCGTCGGGAGTGACGGTTAGGAACACGCTGCCCCAGCCGTTCATGCAGGCTTTGGGGCGTTCTTCGTAATAGTCCGGGGTGACGAAGATCAGCTTGCACGGGTTGCCGGCGGCAGCGAGCTTTTCCCGGTACTCGTTGGTGATGCGTTCGGCGCGTTCGAGCTGCGCGCGCGTCGGCAGCAGGCCGACACGGTTCAGGTGCGCCCAGCCATAGAACTGGCAGGTGGCCAGCTCGACAAAGTCGGCTTCAAGGGCAATGCACAGCTCGATGATGCGGTCGATCTTGTCGATGTTGTGCCGGTGGGTGACGAAGTTCAGCACCATCGGATAGCCGTGGGCCTTTACCGCCCGGGCCATTTCCAGCTTCTGCGCGAAGGCCTTTTTCGAGCCGGCCAGTAGGTTGTTCACCTGCTCGTCGCTGGCCTGGAAGCTGATCTGGATATGGTCCAGGCCGGCTTCCTTGAAGGCTGCGATCTTCTGCTCGGTCAAGCCGATGCCGGAGGTGATCAGGTTGGTGTAGTAGCCCAGGCGCCGCCCTTCGCCGATCAGCTCGGCCAGGTCCTGGCGCACCAGCGGCTCGCCGCCGGAAAAGCCCAGCTGCGCCGCACCCATCTCCCGGGCCTCGGCCATGACCTTGAACCATTGCTCGGTGCTCAGCTCCTGGCCCTGGGCGGCGAAGTCCAGGGGGTTGGAGCAGTACGGGCATTGCAGCGGGCAGCGGTAGGTCAGCTCGGCGAGCAGCCACAGCGGCAGGCCGACTTCCGGCTTGGCCGGTACTTCACTCAAGGACGATCCAGTGTTCGGCACGGGCGACCTCCATGAATTGCTCGATGTCGTCACCGAGCTCGGGTACACCAGGAAACTGCTTGTCGAGCTCGGCAATGATCGCCGCCACATCCCGCTGGCCGTCGATCAGCCCGCCGATCAGCGCGGCACTCTCGTTGAGCTTGATCATGCCCTCGGGGTAAAGCAGCACATGGGCCTTTTGCGCCGGTTCGTACTGGAAGCGGTAGCCCGGGCGCCATTTCGGGATTTGCGCGCGATCGAAACTCATAGGGCGATTCCTTTGTGCCAGACCCGCTCACTGGTGACACTGTGATAGGGCGGGCGGTTCAGTTCATAGGCCATGCTCATGGCGTCGAGCATGCTCCAGAGAATGTCGAGCTTGAACTGCAGGATCTCCAGCATGCGCTGCTGGCCCTCAACTGTAGTGTAGTGCTGCAGGGTGATCGCCAGCCCGTGCTCCACATCGCGGCGGGCCTGGCCCAGACGGGTGCGGAAGTACGCGTAGCCGGCCGGGTCGATCCAGGGATAGTGCTGCGGCCAGCTGTCCAGGCGGGACTGGTGGATCTGCGGGGCGAACAGCTCGGTCAGCGAGCTGCTGGCCGCCTCTTGCCAACTGGCACGGCGGGCAAAGTTGACATAGGCGTCGACAGCGAAGCGCACACCGGGAAGTACCAGCTCCTGGGAACGCAGCTGGTCCGGGTCCAGGCCAACCGCCTGGCCCAGGCGCAGCCAGGCCTCGATGCCGCCGTCTTCACCGGGCGCGCCGTCATGGTCGAGCAGGCGCTGAATCCACTCGCGGCGGACTTCGCGGTCCGGGCAGTTGGCCAGGATCGCAGCGTCCTTCATCGGGATGTTCACCTGGTAATAGAACCGGTTGGCGACCCAGCCCTGGATCTGCTCGCGGCTGGCGCGGCCCTCATACATCGCTACATGGTAGGGGTGATGGATGTGGTAGTACGCACCCTTGGCGCGCAGGGCCTGCTCGAATTCGGCAGGGGACATCGGCGTTGCGTCGCTCATTTAGCGGACTCCTGTAATGCGATATCGCGGCATGATGCGCCACCTGTAGGAGCGGGCTTGCCCCGCGAAGCATGTACCGTGGCTCATGGCACCGGCTTGGCCGGTGTTCGCGGGACAAGCCCGCTCCTGCAGCGCCCTACAGCTCGATGCTCATGCCGTCGAAGGCCACTTCGACGCCGCGTCGGTCCAGCTCGGCGCGCTCGGCCGAGTCTTCATCGAGGATCGGGTTGGTGTTGTTGATGTGGATAAGTACCTTGCGCTGCACAGGGAAGCTTTCCAGTACCTCGAGCATGCCGCCCGGGCCGTTCTGGGCCAGGTGGCCCATCTCCCGCCCGGTGCGGGTGCCGACACCGCGGCGCTGCATCTCATCATCTTCCCAGAGGGTGCCGTCGACCAGCAGGCAGTCGGCCGCGCGCATCATCTGCAGCAGGTTGTCGTCGACCTGGCCCAGGCCTGGGGCATAGAAGAGTTTGCCGCCGGTGCGCAGGTCTTCGACCATCAGCCCGAGGTTGTCGCCCGGGTGCGGGTCGAAGCGGTGGGGCGAGTAGGGCGGCGCCGCGCTGCGCAGGGGGAAGGGTGTGAAACGCAGGCTAGGGCAGGCGTCGATGACGAAGCTGCCTTCAAGCTCGATGCGGTTCCACTCAAGCCCGCCGTTCCAGTGACTGAGCATGGTGAACAGGGGGAAGCCGGTGGTCAGGTCTTGATGGACCATCTCGGTGCACCAGACCTGATGCGGGCAGCCTTCGCGCAGGCTCAAGAGGCCCGTGGTGTGGTCGATCTGGCTGTCGAGCAGGACGATGGCGTCGATACCGCTGTCGCGCAGGGCACGGGCTGGCTGCATCGGTGCAAAACTCTGCAGTTGCGCACGGATATCCGGCGATGCGTTGCACAGTACCCAGTGGACGCCGTCGTCAGAGAGGGCGATCGACGACTGGGTCCGCGCCGTGGCGCGCAAGGTACCTTCGCGAAAGCCTTTGCAGTTCACGCAGTTGCAGTTCCACTGCGGAAACCCGCCACCGGCGGCAGAACCTAAAATCTGGATGTACATGGCCACTCCTGCCGCGTCTTGAAATAAAAACGCCCCGGCTGACCGAGGCGTTGTACCGCAAGCAGACTCAGCGGCTTGCGAAATACATGGTCACTTCAAAGCCAATACGCAGGTCAGTGTAAGCAGGTTTGGTCCACATGGAATTACTCCTTCCGGATAGGTCTGGGGTTTGGCAGCTACTTACTTAGTCCACCCTCCGGGTGAGGGGTTCCAATAGCCGGGATTGCGCTATCTTACTAAAAAATACGGACTGAATGGTTAAACCTGCGATAAACGCTGTTACATGTTCGGTAATAATGAGCGGTTGGTGTGCCAGTCCCGGGTGGGCGCGGGACCATTGGCCAGGCATAGCCAACCGCCAGTGGCTTGCTGCAAGTCCGCGGCCAATCGCTGCAGTTGGTCTTCACCGGTGGCGAGTATGGCCGCCTGCAAATCCTCCAGTCGTGCGCCCGGCTGCCCCGCCAGATGCGCCTGCCAGGCCCACTCGGCCACCTCGTTATTGCTCATCGTGGCTTCTTCCCATTGCTCGGCCAGGGCCTGACGAGTCTCGGCTGTGCAGTTCAGTTTCGCAGGCAGCGCGGCGAGAAAGGCCTCGATATGGCCGAGGATCTGCGCATGGCTGGCGCTGGGAGACTGCACGCCAAACAGCAGGCCACTGCAGCCGTGCACCTGACGGAAGGCGCTGAACACGGCATAACCCAATTGCAGGTCGACGCGCAGGCGCTGGTAGAACGGGCCCTGGACCTGCTGCGCCAGTAGCCGCGCGCAGGCTTCGTCGCTCGCCGGTACCGGGCAGAGCAGCAGCAGTGCCTGCTCACTGGCAGGCGGCGGCAGCATCTGCCAGCGGCGAACGGGAGCGACGGTCACGGCACGCTGCGCACCCGGCTGTCCGGGGACTGCCTGCAACACACGATTGAGCGCCTGTTGCATGAGTTCATCGAAGCCGGTAGCCAGGGCCTGCCAAGTGGCGTGTGTCCACAAGGCATCCAGATCGCTTTGGCTGAGTGCACAGGCGGGTAAAGGCCCCTGATGCTGGCTAACGAGCTGCTCCGGCAGTTGCTTGATCAAGGCACGGATCGGCATCGAATCAGGCTCGGCGATTGCCTCGGTGAGCCAACTGCTGGCCTGAGGCAGGGGCAGCACGGCCATCACTTCCTGGATCACCACAATGACGGCCGCCGGCACTCCCGCGCAGCGCAGTTGCCAGAACTCGCCAGTGGTGTCGAACTGCAGTTGCACCGCAGCCCTGGCCGCACGCTCGCGCAGCGGCTGCAAGGCGCGGTCGAGGACATGCCACAAAGGCTCGCGCAGGGCCGACGTGAGCTGCCAGCGCAGGTACACCACGCCATGCTGGCGCACGGAAGGCAGTATCGGACTCCAGGTCAAACCCACGGTTGGCGTGCACGCGGTGGTGTCGGGACGTTGCGGGTTGAGCAGCGGTTCGGGGGCGGGCAGTTGCCATGCTTCGTGGCTCGGTGGCGAGGTGTTTTGCAGCAGTGTGTCGAGCAAGGCGCGCAAGGCTGTTCGGCCTTGCTCGGTGAGTGCGCAATAGGGTTGCGCGGTGCTGTCGCGGCGGGCGAGGTCGAGCGCTGTCGCGGCCTGGGCACGGCAGCGCTGCAGCCCCGCATATTCTTCATTCAGCGCGGCCCAGTCGGCGTCACGGAAAAACCTTAGCCAGTCGTTCAGCAAGGCTTTGGCATCATCGGCGATGGCCACATCGCTGAGCGTCAGGCGCGTGTGCAGCAGCGCCTGGCCGGCAAAGCAGTACAGCGCCGAGCATTCAACGGCGTGTGCCCAGCCGCGTTCGCGCAGTGCTGCGAGTACGCCGCCGGGCCGGGTATCGGTCAGCCAGGTGGTGAGAAAGTCGATGGCCTGCTCCGTGCCGGCGGGCAGATTCTCCACGGCCTGCAACAGCTCCAATTGAGCCCCGTTCAGCGTCGCCTCCAGTACTGGGTCGACAAGCGGCGGTGGCGGTTGCTGAAGCACTTTCTGACCTGCCGCTAGCTGGCTTGCTACGCGGGTCGCCATTGTTTCCAGCGCGTCGAGGCTTTGCGGCCCGCACAGGCTCAAGGTCATCTGACCGGCTTGGTAGTAGCGCTGGTGAAAGCCCTGCAGCGCTGCCTGAAAATCGGCACTGTGGATCGGCAGGCTGTAGCGGTTTCCCGCCTGGAAACCGCTCAAGGGATGGCGCTTGGAAACGGCCTGCAAAAGTGCGAACTGCGCCTGAGCCTGGGCATTGCGTGACCAGGCGATGAACTCGGCATGGATGACTTCGCGTTCACGCGCCTGGGCTTGCAGCTCGAACGAGGGCCGGGCCAGCATCTCGCACAAGCGCTCCAGCCCCCCGGCAAATGCCGCCTGGGGCACCTCGAAAAAGTAATCGGTGGTGCGCTCGCGGGTGCTGGCATTCACCTGGCCGCCATGGCGTTGCACGTAGCGCATCAGGCCGTCATCGAGGCCGAAGCGCTCGTTGCCGAGAAACAGCAGGTGTTCAAGAAAGTGTGCGAGGCCGGCATAGGCGCGTGGCGCGTCATGACTGCCTGCCATGACCCGCATTGCCGCGGCACAGCGCTTTAGCTGCGGCGCATGGCGCAGGGTGACCTGCAGGCCATTGTCGAGGGTGAGATGTCGAAGGGAGGTGGGCATGACGGTTCCGTTGCAGCACGAACCGTCATGCTAGCGGATTATCCGTGGCGCGGCGCGTAGAGCTCCGGCCGCAGGTCGTGCAGGTAAGGCGTGCTGGCGCGGCCTTCGTGTACCCGTTGCAGCTCGAGGTCGGCCTGCAGCAGGGCAGTGTCGCGACCGGCCATGGCCAGAATGCTGCCGTCGGGGCCGATGATGCTGCTTTGCCCGCAGTAGTGGATTTCGTCTTCGGCACCGCAGTAGTTGGCGTAGACCAGGTAGCACTGGTTCTCGTAGGCGCGGGCGCGCACGGTGACCTGGGCAACGAAGTCGTAGGGCACCATGTTCGCCGTTGGCACCAGGATCAGTTCGGCACCGGCCAGGGCCAGGCGCCGGGCATTTTCCGGGAACTCGATGTCGTAGCAGATCAGCATGCCCAGGCGCCAGCCGTTGAGTTCCACCACCGGGAAGTGGTCGGGACCGGGGCTGAACATCGCCCGGTCCAGGCCACCGAACAGGTGGGTCTTGCGGTAGTTGCACAGGCTGCTGCCGTGGGCGTCGATCAACTGCACGGCGTTGTAGACCCGGCCGTCATCGGCAAGTTCGGGGTAGCCGTAGGCGATGGCGATGCGGTTGCTCTGGGCAATCTCTACCACGGCCATCGCCGAAGGCCCATCGTCGGCCTCGGCCAGGCGCGCCACCGCTTCACTGCCGATGTTGTAGCCGGTCAGGAACATTTCCGGGCAGACCAGCAGCTCGACCCCGCGCGCGGCGGCCAGCTGCGCCTGCTGGTGCAGGCGCTCGAGATTTCCCGGTACATCCAGTGGCTGTGGGGCACCTTGATACAGGCCGATGCGCATGACGATTCTCCGTTCAGTCGGCCAGGGCGATGGGGCCGATCTCGTGGAACACATCGCCTGGGCCCGGGTTGTCTGGATGGGTATGACCCCCGAAGTGAGTCATGATACCCCACACCGCATTGAGCGACGTTTGCACGGCCCCTTCGACCCAGGCCGGGGTCCAGGACACATCGTCACCGGCGATGAAAATGCCGCGTTGTTCGGCGGGCAGGTCCTGTTGCATGAAGTGGGCGTACATGCGCTGGTTGTAGCGGTAGTGGCCGGGCAGGGCACCTTTGAAGGCGCCAAGGAAATGCGGGTCGGCTTCCCACGACACGGTGATCGGGTCGCCAATGATGTGCCCGGCGATGTCGACTTTCGGGTAGATCTTCTTCAGGGCATCCAGGGCCAGCTTCACGCGCTTTTCCACCGGGTGCGGGAGCATTTTCAGGGCGTCGCTCATCCACGAATATGACAGGCAGATCACGCCCGGCTTGTCGTCGCCGTTGTCGAACAGATAGGTGCCGCGGGTCAGGCGGTCGGTCAGGGTCATGCTCATCAGGTCACGGCCGGTTTCCGGGTCCTTGTCCTTCCAGAACGGGCGGTCGACCATCACGAAGGTTTTCGACGACTGCATGTAGCGGGTGCGATCCAGGGCCATCCACATCTTCTGCGAGAACAGCGATTCCTCACATTCGATCTGGGTGGTCAGCAGCCAGCTCTGGCAGGTCGTGAGTACGGCGGCGTAGTGGCGGGTATCGCCCCAGTTGTCGGTGACAGCCAGTCGCCCGTCGGCATCGCGGGCGATGCTCTTGACCCCCGGGCGCGGCGCGCCACGGTGCAACGAACTGAGGCTGGTGCCTGCCGGCCAGTGGGCGCAACGCTCGGGCACATGGCGCCAGATGCCCAGGGGCACCTGCTCGACCCCCCCCACCACCAGGTGCTGGTGATCGTCGCAATTGGTCATCACCACGCGGAAGATTTCCAGCATCGAGTTGGGGAAATCCGAATCCCAGCCGCCGGTGCCGAAGCCCACCTGGCCGAAGACTTCCCGGTGCAGGAAGCTGAGCTTGGCGAAGGCCTTGGAGGTGGCGACAAAATCGTAGAAGGTGCGGTCGTCCCACAGTGGGACCAGGGTGTCCCACAGCGCTTTGAGGCGCGGCACATCGCGGTCGCGAATGGCCTGCTGGATATCGCCGAAGCGGGCACCGTCTTCCAGGGCATCGGCCCAGGCGTCGGCTACTTCCTGAAACAGCTTGGGCAGGTCGGCGAGTTTTTCGGCGTAGTGGGTCTGGCCTTCCAGGTCAATGACCGTGCTGCCCGATGCCGGGGTCAGTGGGTTGGGGAAGGGTTTGGTTTCCAGGCCCAGCTTGTCCACGTAGTGGTAGAAGGCCGTGGACGACACCGGAAAGCGCATGCCGCCCAGTTCGGCGATGATCCCGTCGGTGCCTTCAAAGGCCTGGGAGCGCAGGCGCCCGCCCATCTTCGAGGCTTCGTACACCACCGGCTTGAGGCCCAGCTTCATCAGTTCGTAGGCGGCCACCAGGCCGGCGATACCGGCGCCGACAATCGCCACTTCTTCGCCGTGGCGTTCGCTCGGAATACTGCCCAGGCCCGCCGGATGCTCGATCCAGTCGTCAAAGGCGAACGGAAAGTCCGGGCCGAAGATGGTGATGGGTTGCTTGCCGTCGGCGGGGTGGCGATTGTTCTTGTTCATGGGGGACCTTGCCAGGGCTGCGCGGGGTGCGGAGCTTGAGTATAGGAAAACGCTGGCGGTCAGTTTAGAGGGCGGGGATTACGTAATTAAGATGCAGAGTGTCGTCTATTTGATCTATCTGTGGTCGATATGACGAATATATAAATCAAAATGACGGCAGTAGGAGCGGGCTTGCCCCGCGATAGCGTTCTGTCAGTTACACCGGCTCGCGGGGCAAGCCCGCTCCTACAGGTGGCCGCGGTCGACTTTGCTGCTGAGGATGATGGAGGTCGTGGTTTTTTCCACGCCCTCGACGCTGCCGATCTGGTCGAGCAACTGGTCCAGTTGTTCGGGGGAGTCGCTGCGCAGCCAGGCTACGTAGTCGAACTCGCCACTGACCGCACACAGTTGCTGGATCTGTCCCATGGCGCTCAGGCGGCGCACCACGTCCTTGCCGGAGCGCGGCTGCACGGTGATGCCGACATACGCCTGCAGGCCGCCATCCATCACGCGCTGGCCCAGGCGCACGCCGTAGCCGCTGATGACCTTGGTCTTTTCCAGGCGCGCCAGGCGCGAGGTGACGGTCGTGCGGGCGATGCCCAGTTGGCGGGCGAGCATGGCGACGCTTTCGCGGGCGTTGATCTGCAGCAGCGAGATCAGCTGGCGGTCGATTTCATCGAGGGCGACGGGGCGGCTGTCGGACATGGGCACTCTCTGGCACACGGAATAAGCGCGATAGCCTATCCACTCCACCTACCGCCCAGCAAGGCGCCTGCGGTCAGTGGGCCTTGAAGCAATGCTGCGCCGCGGGAAAACTGCCGTCGCGTACCGCCTGGGCGTAGTTGTCCAGGGCCTGGATGATCTGCCCTTGCAGGTCGGCAAAGCGTCTGACGAAGCGCGGTTGGTAGTCGCTGAACAGGCCCAGCAAGTCTTCGGTCACCAATACCTGCCCGTCACAGGCTGCAGATGCACCGATACCGATGGTGGGAATGCGCAACTCTTCACTCAGCTGTCGTGCCACGGGCTCGGCGATGCCTTCGAGCACTATCGAGAAGGCGCCGGCGGCCTGCATGGCCTGTGCATCCCGGCGGACCTTGGCGGCGCTGGACTCATCCCGGCCTTGGGCCTTGAACCCGCCCAGGCTGTTGACCTGCTGGGGCATCAGCCCGACATGGGCCATCACCGGGATGCCACGGCGAACAAGGAAGGCCACCGTTTCAGCCATTTCTTCCCCGCCTTCAAGCTTGACGCCTTGGGCGCCGGTTTCCCGC
The DNA here is from genome assembly GCF_035581345.1 of Pseudomonas sp. JQ170C. Lineage (NCBI taxonomy): Bacteria > Pseudomonadati > Pseudomonadota > Gammaproteobacteria > Pseudomonadales > Pseudomonadaceae > Pseudomonas > Pseudomonas sp. JQ170C. Next base: position 5,489,655 of record NZ_CP141608.1, on the reverse strand, counting down.
AGCACGCGCGAGGCGCTGGTAAAAGCCTGCTCGGGCGACGCCTGATAGCTGCCGAACGGCAGGTCGATGACCACGCAAGCGCGCTGGGCACCCCGCATCACGGCCTGGCCATGGGCGATCATCATGTCCAGGGTCACGCCCAGGGTGCTGGGCATGCCATACAGCACCATGCCCACCGAGTCGCCGACGATGATCACATCGGCCGCGGCGTCCACCCAGCGAGCCATGGGTGTGCTGTAGGCGGTCAGCACTACCAGCGCGCCGGCACCTTTGCGCTGCTCGATTGCAGGAATGCTCGTTCGGTTTGCTTGCACATGGCTGCTCATGGGGTTCTCCAAAGGGGTTGTTCAACGAGTGCGGGCGCAGGCTAACATCGGTCTTTGTCGGCTCACTTGAGCAAAGGAGACAGGCAATGCCGCAAGCGAGCCAAATCCCGGATGTGCCCCCCGTTCCGGATTTCCAGCAACTGCCGGGGCCTGTTTACCGACGCATGTTTGCCATTCCCGCAGGCCATCGGGTCGAGATGCACAGCCATCCCTGGGTGCAGTTCACCTATGCCAGCGAAGGCATCATGCAGGTGCTGACCGAACACCACAGTTATCTGCTGCCGCCACAGTGCGCGCTGTGGATTCCGGCCGGGGTCCGGCACACCGCCTACAGCGGGCAGACCATCGAGTTTCGGGGGTTGTACCTGGATGATTCCCTGCTCAACGGCTATCAGCGCCCCTGCGGCGTAATGCAGGTGACACCGCTGGTACGTGAGCTGATCGAGAAGGCCAACCAATTTTCCGCCGACTGTCCCGCCCAGGGCCGGCAGGCGCGGCTGTTGCAGGTGCTGGTCGACGAATTGCGCGAACTGCCCGAGGCCCCTTTTGGCTTACCCCTGCCGAGTGACCCGCGCTTGCGCAGGATCGCCGAAGCCCTGCAGGCCAACCCTGCAGACAACCGCAGTATCGAAGACTGGGCGCAGTGGGTGGGGGCTTCGCGGCGTACGCTGGTGCGGTTGTTCCAGGCGCAGACACAGCTGTCGTTTCGGGAGTGGCGTCAACGCCTGCGTTTGCTGGCAGCGTTACCGTTGCTGGCGCAAGGCATGAGTGTCACGACCCTCGCCAATGAGCTGGGGTATGACTCGGTGTCGGCATTCATCGCTTTGTTCGCCCGCCACTATGGCGTGACACCGGGTTTATACGCCTCGCGGTTGGGGGCAGTTCAACCGGCGTGAACCAGCGCTTTCACCTCGTCCAGGGTCTTGTAGGGAATGACGCTGCGTGGAATGCGCGAGTCGGGGGAGAGGTTGTAAACAGCAAATCGCTCATCGATGACCGAGGTGGCCACCAGGTTGAATGACGGCAATATGCGTGACTCGAAATGTTGGTCCAGGCCACAGGGAGAGCGCTCCATACCCTGATGCTCATAGAACCTGGGCAGGTTCTGATTGAGGTCTACACCCACCAGGAACACCTTGCTGAAACCGGCATGATAGGCAATCTGCAAGGCCAGGTAAGCCACTGTGCGCGCATCGAAAAAGCCGCGCTGCAAGTTCTTGCTGAACCCGGCTTTCTTGCTACAGCCTGCAAGCGATCGGTAGCGGATCAGTTCCGGGTCTTTCTTGAACATCAGATCCATCAGGTGCGCCTTGGGCGCTTTTTTCAGGAAGTACACCTCTGCGTTGGTCTCGACTTCAAGGGATCGAAAGTGATGTTCCCAGAGCGCAACTCGCTCACTGCGCTGCAAGGCCTCGGCAAACAGCTCCGGTTGCTGAACAGAAAAGTGAGTGTCGGTGCAGGTGTAGAAGAACGGTCTTACCGGCGTGTCCATGAACAGGGAGATGGCGCCGTTCATGGTGATCATGGGGACGTCACTGAAGTCCTCGATGGGAAAGTCCTTCGCAGATTGGCCCGAGGCGATGATAAAGACTGCGCCCGAGCGGATGTTCCGACAGTCCTCGAAGTTGTGCACGGTGAACCTTGCGTCAACGTTCAGTTAATACGTTTGACCCAGATCGCATAAAAACGGTTCCGCCACGAGGGGGGCGCTGATTAGTGGCTTTGTAATGGCAGTCGGGGGTGCGTAAAATCGCGTTTTTTCGGCTATGCCACACGGGCGAGCGGTTAGTGTTCAAAGGAAGTGTGTGGTGAGCAAGATCGAGTTCGATGTAGATGCCGTTTACTGCATTTCCCTCAAAGAGCGGCACGACCGACGGGAGCTGTTCAACCAGACCGTTGGCAGCCTGATTGGAAATCCGGTGACCTTTCACTTGGCCGAGCGTTGCGATGACCCGGTAAAGGGTTGTTATGAGTCACACCAGGCACTGGCGCAGAAGGCGCTGGACCTGGGCCTGCAGCGCGTGCTGATTTTCGAGGATGACGTCAAAGCCTATACGCTCAAGGCGACGCCGGTCCGTTGGATCAACCGCTTTATCCGCACGCGCAAGTTCGAGGCGTTGCATCTGGGGTACAGCATGGGCAAAACCTGGCTCACCTGGTTCCCGTACATCGCCCGTGGCCGCGTGGTGGCGCTTCACGCCTACATCCTTTCGCCCGAAGGCTGCCGCATCCTGGCCCAGACGCCTTACGACGGAACCCCCGTGGATGTCGTGTTCAAGCAGCGGATCAAACAGCACTGCGCATTCCCCATGCTGTTTCGCCAACACGCGGCTTCAGCTACCGGCAGCGATATCGAAAGCGTGGTCCGAAACGAGGATGCGTTCTGGCAGCGCAACTGGGATAAACATCGCATTTCGCCGCTGAAGAACTTCTGGCGCACCGTATTGCGAGTGCGTTTCTGAGGGAATCGAACTAGAGTCTGGAGTTGCCGGCGCAAGGGATGCCGTGCGGGTACCCATGCTCTGGAGTCGAGATGAGTCAGGATAAGGCCGTTCGCGTTCTTCAATCAGTGAAAAACGTCGTGCTCAGCGCGCTGGCAGCGTTCAGCCTGGTGCTGGTGCCGCTGGTTTGGGTGCCGTTGATTGTGGGGGACTGGGTAGTGGAAAAGCTCAAGCGCCAGGGGCCGCGTCGCTGATAGAAACCAGACACCTTGCCCTGATACAGGCATAAAAAAACCGCGCATTGCGCGGTTTTTTATTTGGTGGGCCCACACGGACTTGAACCGTGGACCAAAGGATTATGAGTCCTCTGCTCTAACCAACTGAGCTATAGGCCCCAGTGGTCGCGGATTATAACGAGGGTTTCCTGCCTGTGCCATCCGAAAGATCCGAAAGTGCTATGCGTAGAAACGTTGCGGCGAAATCGTCGGCCGACACGGGCAGGCTGACGATGTAGCCCTGTATCTGTTCGCACCCTTCGGCGGCCAGGAAGCGTTGTTGAGCTTGGGTTTCCACGCCTTCGGCAATGATGGTCAGTTGCATGCTGCGCCCCAGGGCGATGATCGCCCGGGCAATGGCCACATCATGGGGGTCATCAGGCAGCCCGCGGATGAAGGATTGGTCGATCTTGAGGATGTCCAGGGGCAGTCGCTTGAGGTAGCTCAACGACGAGTAACCAGTGCCAAAGTCGTCAATCGCCAGTTGCACGCCCAACTGCTTGAGTTGGTGAAGAATGGCCAGGGCTTCTTCTGCCTGGCTCATGATGAAGTTCTCGGTGATTTCCAGTTGCAGGTCGCCGGCCTTCAGGTGATGGGTTTTGAGCAGATGTTCGATGCGTTTGACCAGGCTTGTCTGGCGCAGTTGGGCACCGGCGAGGTTGACGGAGAGGGGACCGAAGGCCAGGTAGTTTTTCTTCCAGTCTTGCATCTGCCGGCAGGCCTGTTCCAGCACCCAGTCGCCCAGCTGCAGGATCATGCCGTTCTCTTCGGCCAGGCCGATAAAGTGTTCCGGCGGCACTTCGCCAAGCAGGGGGTGCTTCCAGCGGATCAACGCTTCGGCACCCACCAGGCTCTGGGTTTTCAGGCTGAATTTGGGCTGGTAGCTCAGGCTCAGTTCGTTGCGCTCTATGGCGCGCCGCAGCTCATGCTCCAGGGCGATGCGTTCGCTGGCCTGGGCGGTCAGGTCGCGGGTGTAGGACTCGACCCGGTTGCGGCCCTTGGCCTTGGAACGGTACATGGCGGCGTCGGCATTGCGAATCAGTGAGGCGACATCGGTGCCGTCCTGTGGGTACAGGCTGGTGCCGATACTGGCACTGGTGAAGAACTCGTGTTCTCCCGCCTGGAACGGGGCACTGAAGCAGGCCAGCAGCTTGTTGGCGATGAGGCTGGCATCGCCGGGCTGGTGCAGGCCGGGGAGCAGAATGATGAACTCGTCACCACCCAGGCGCGCCACGGTGTCGATGTCACGCACTTGCTCCTTGAGGCGCTGGGCGATGCCCTTGAGCAGCAGGTCGCCCACCGGATGACCAAGGCTGTCGTTGATATGTTTGAAACGGTCCAGGTCCAGGAACAGCACCGCGCCTTGGCGGCGGGAGGCCTGGGGGCAAGTGAGCGCAGCCTGCAGGCGGTTCTCGAATAGGGTGCGGTTGGGCAGGCCAGTGAGCGGGTCGTGGTGGGCCTGGTAGTCCAGCTTGGCCTGGGCGTGCTTGAGGCTGGAAATGTCGGCGAACACGGCGACGAAGTGGGTAATGACCCGGTTGCAGTTGCGCACGGCACTGATGGTCAGCCAGCTGGGGTAGAGCTCGCCGCTTTTACGTCGGTTGTAGATTTCGCCTTGCCAATGGCCCTCCGCGGTCAGCTGGTGCCACATGGCCGCGAAGAACGCGCTGTCGTGCTGGCCGGAGGCAAGCAGGCGCGGCGTTTGGCCCAGGGCTTCAAATTCGTTGTAGCCGGTGATTTCGCTGAATGCGCGGTTGACTGCGCTGATGCGCTGGTCGGTGTCAGTGATCAGTACGCCTTCAGCGGTGTTCTCGAATACCGTGGCGGCCAATTGCAGTTTTTCCTGCATCAGGTGGCGTTCGGTGATGTCCCGGGCGATGGTCAGCATGCAGTCGACACCGGCAATCGGCAGGGGGCGGGCCGACAGTTCACAGAGGCGGATCTGCCCGTCACTGCGGCGGATATGGCAACTGAAGTCGCGCACGAAGCCATCTCTTTTGATCATCTGCAGCAGGCGTCGCCGCTCGTTCAGGTCCACCCACATACCCAGGTCCAGTGAGGTCTGGTCCAGCGAAGTATGGCTGTCGAACCCCGTCAGGCGGCAGAAGCCCTCGTTGACTTCGATCAGCAGGCCGTCGCTTTGCCGGGACAGCAGCAGGCCATCAGGGGAGGCATGGAAGGCCTTGGCAAATTTCTCTTCCGAGGTGCGCAGCTGCTCCTGGGTTTCCTTCAGTTGGCTGATGTCGCGTACCGCCACGACCAGCGCCGGGGTGCTGTCGAGCTCTATGGTTTCGGCTGAGATGAGGCCGGTGAACAGTTGGCCGTTGCTGCGTCGGAAGAGTGTCTCCAGGTTGCGGATGCTGCCGGACTGCAACCGTTCAAGCAGTGTTGGGCCGATACCGTCGATTCCCCAGATATTCAGTTCGGTAGTGGTACGGCCAACGACGCTGTCGGCGTCCAGGCCAATCTGCTCCTCGAAGGCCTCGTTGACTTCCAGCAAGCAGCCGTCGCTGAGGCGGGCGATCAGCAGGATGTCCGGGCATTGCTGGAACACCGAGACAAACTTCTGCTCCGACAGGCGCAGGGCTTCTTCGGCGTTCTTGGTTTCGCTGATGTCGATCATCAGCCCGCGCATCACAGGTTTGTGCCCATGTTCGATCAGGCTGACGATGTCACGCACCCAGAGGCTGCGGCCATCGGCGCAGATCACCCGGTAATCGAGGCTGTGATCGCGCCCGGCGGCGGTTTCGCTGTCGCAGAAGGCCTGGGCCCAGAGGGCATCGTCGGGGTGGATGATGCTGCGCCAGAAGCCCGGGCGCAGCCAGTGGCTCAATGGGTAGCCCAGCAGGTCTTCGGCATGGGGAGAAACATAGTTGTAGGTGAAGTCGTTGGCGTCGGCTTCCCAGGCAATCGCCGAGAGGCTTTCGACCAGGCCGCGGTAGTGGTATTCGCTGCTGCGCAGCTCCTGTTCCAGGGCAACGCGGCGAGAAATTTCCGAGCTCAGGCGTCGGTTGACCCGCATCATCACCGCCAGGATCGCCACCAGTAGCAGTACAGCGGGAAGCCCGTAGATGAGCAGGTCGTACCAGACCGTGCGATGGTCCAATACCTTGCCGACCCAGCGCTCTTGAATATCGCTGATCTCAGCGGCGCTCATGTCGGCGATGACCTTGTCGAGGATGCCGACCAGGATTTTCTGCTCTTGCGGTACCGCCATGGCCAGTTGATAGCGATAGGGCGTTTCACCGCTGACATACATGCCTTCTAGCTTGAGCTGGCGCAGGCTCCAGACGCTCGAAGCGAGATCGCCGACCACGGCATCGACTTCGTCGGTGGCCAACGCCTGCAAGGTCGAGCTGACATTGCGCATGGCGACCAGGTTCAAGTCGGGGTGGTGGGTGCGCAGCAGCTCGTGGGGCGCGTAGTTTTCCACGACGGCAATCTTCAGGCCGTACAGGTCCTTGATAGTGCGGGGTTGTGCGCCTCCCTTGTGGGCGAGGATGACAATCGGAAAGTCCAGGTAGGGGCGGGTGAAGGCGAGAAAGCCCTGGCGTTCGGGGGTCGACATGATCCCGGGCAGCACGTCCAGTTTGTTCTGGCGTGCCTGTTCCAGGACGGCGGTCCAACTGGTCTGTTCGCCGACCGGCTTGAACGTGATGCCCAGTCGGTCTTGCATCAAAGCAATGTAATCGGCGGCCAATCCCTGGTAGCGGCCCTCCTGGTCACGGAACTCGAACGGTGGCCAGGATGCGTCGACGCCCAGGCGCAGCTGTGGGTGGGCGCTGAGCCAGGCTTGTTCATCGTCTGTCAGGGGCAGGGCGCCGGCCGCTGCGCTCCAGAGTAATTGGAGCAACAACAGAAGGGCCGGCATTCTGGGCATAGCGGCCTCGTCACACATGTGGGTTGCATTCGAGTGTAGACGGGCATTTCGCCAGCGGGGTAGTGGCGAAAGTCTTAAAGTTTTCTACGGCACTAAAGAAAAACCCCGGCCTGGGCCGGGGTTTGTCATCACTCGTCGAGGAAGGAGCGCAGATGCTCGCTTCGCGTCGGGTGGCGCAGCTTGCGCAGCGCCTTGGCTTCGATCTGACGGATCCGTTCACGGGTCACATCAAACTGTTTGCCGACCTCTTCGAGGGTGTGATCGGTGTTCATGTCGATACCGAATCGCATGCGCAGCACTTTGGCTTCGCGTGCGGTCAGACCGGAGAGCACGTCACGGGTCGCTTCCTTGAGGCTTTCGACCGTGGCGACATCGATTGGCGACTGCATGGTCGAGTCTTCGATGAAGTCACCCAGGTGCGAATCTTCGTCGTCACCGATCGGCGTTTCCATGGAGATCGGCTCTTTGGCGATCTTCAGTACCTTGCGGATCTTGTCCTCAGGCATTTCCATGCGTTCGCCCAGCTCTTCCGGGGTCGGTTCGCGACCCATTTCCTGCAGCATCTGCCGGGAAATACGGTTGAGCTTGTTGATCGTCTCGATCATGTGCACCGGAATACGGATGGTGCGGGCCTGGTCGGCAATCGAACGGGTGATTGCCTGGCGAATCCACCAGGTGGCATAGGTCGAGAACTTGTAGCCGCGACGGTATTCGAACTTGTCCACCGCCTTCATCAGGCCGATGTTGCCTTCCTGGATCAGGTCGAGGAACTGCAGGCCGCGGTTGGTGTACTTCTTGGCGATCGAGATAACCAGACGCAGGTTGGCCTCGACCATCTCTTTCTTGGCGCGACGAGCCTTGGCTTCACCGATCGACATGCGACGGTTGATGTCCTTGATCTCGGCGATGGTCAGGCCAGTCTCGTTCTCAAGGTCGATCAGCTTCTGCTGGCAAGCGACGATTGCAGCGTCCTTCTCACCCAGGGCCGCAGCCCATTTGGTGCTGCGCTTGGCGAGGTCACCGCTCCAGGTCTGGTCGGTTTCGTTGCTCGGGAACAGACGCAGGAAGTCGGCGCGAGGCATACGTGCATCACGTACGCACAGCTGCATGATCGCGCGCTCTTGCTGACGCAGGCGATCAAGGGCGCTACGTACGCGCTCGACCAGGCCTTCGAACTGCTTGGGCACCAGCTTGATCGGCATGAACAGCTCAGCCAGGTCGAGCATCGCCTTGATGCTGTCCTTGTGGCTGCGGCCGTTCTTCTTCAAGACTTTGAGGGTGGCGTTCAGTTGGTCCTGAACTGCACCGAAACGCTGACGAGCAACTTCAGGATCGGGACCGCTTTCGGCCTCTTCCTCTTCCTCGGCGCCTTCTTTCTCTTCGTCTTCATCGTCGTCGGCATCGGCCTTGGCCGGTGCTTTCGGGTCGATCGGCGGCGGCACTTCGGCCGGTGGCGCGATGCCGTCGTCCGGGTCGATATAACCGCTCAGGACGTCGGACAGGCGGCCACCTTCGGTGGTGACGCGATCGTACTCGGACAGAATGTGTTCGACGGTACCGGGGAAATGAGCGATAGCGCCCATGACTTCACGGATACCTTCTTCGATACGCTTGGCGATTTCGATTTCGCCTTCGCGGGTCAACAGCTCGACGGTACCCATTTCACGCATGTACATGCGCACTGGGTCTGTCGTGCGACCGATATCGGTTTCCACAGCCGCCAACGCAGCAGCGGCTTCTTCAGCTGCGGCTTCGTCGGTGTCGGCTTCGGCCAACAAAAGGGCATCCGCATCCGGAGCACTCTCGAATACGTTGATCCCCATGTCGTTGATCATGCGGATGATGTCTTCCACCTGCTCCGGATCTGAAATATCCTCTGGCAGGTGGTCGTTGACCTCCGCGTAAGTCAGGTAACCCTGCTCACGACCGCGGGTGATCAACTCTTTGATGCGAGACTGCTGTTGCGCTTTTCCGGACATAACACCCTATCCACTGAAGGTCTTGGCGGGCAAAAAACAAGCCGAGGATTATACCCGAGCTAGGACCTCACGCGCCAGTTGAGGTCGGGGTTTGTGCGGGAACATTCCGGCTTAGCAGGTCGCGCAGCTGATTTTTTTCCTCTGCGCTCAACTCACTTTGACGTGCTTTCCTGAGCAGATGTTCCAGGCTTCGCTCGCGTTGGCGAGCGGACAAGCTAGTTATGGTGTCGAAAAACTGTTGTTCAAGGTTGTCGGCATCGATCAGCCATTCCTTTTCCGCCAATGCCCGCAACAAACGACCCTGTTCGGTGCCATGCCAGCGGGCGATCAACTGTAGTGAGCGTAGCTCAGGATTCTTTTGCAGGGCCTCGAGCAGGGCTACCAGCAACTGAGCGTAGACGTGTTCTTCGGCCGCGAAGTGGCCAGCATCCTCGACTTTTTTAGCCAGCTGCGGATGGTGCAGCAGGGTGCGCAAAGCGCTCAAGGTCGGGGGTTCCACCGAAGTCGGTATCCGGGGTGGTGCATCCTGGCGTTGGCCGTTGCGATCCCAGGGCTTGCCTTTCTTGTCCCAGGGCTTTCCTTCCCATTTCTTCTTGCCACCCTTGTTCGGTGTCCACTGCTGTTGCGGTGGCGCGTAGTCGGGCTGGTGAAAGTCACCGTAGTCCGGGGTGTAGTCGGGGATGGCATCGTAGTCGATGCCTGGGTCATAACTGGGCGGTGCTTCGGCAGGCGCGTTGTGGCTCAGTTGCTCGACTTGCTGGTTGTCGAGGCCGGTGATTTCCTTGAGGCGATTGCGCATCAGGGCGCGCAGGTTGGCACCGGGTACTTTTTCGATCAACGGTGCCGCGAGGGTGGCCATGTGGGCCTTGCCCTCGAGCGATCGCGGGTCGGCCTCTTCGGTCAACTGCTGGAAAAAGTAGTCGGCCAGGGGTTGGGCGTGCTGGTTGATCCGGGCGCGGAAGGCATCGGTGCCTTCCGTGCGGATCAGGGTATCCGGGTCCTCGCCTTCGGGCAGGAACAGGAAGCGCGCCTTGCGGCCGTCCTGCAGGCTCGAGAGCGTAGACTCCAGGGCGCGCCAGGCGGCATTGCGGCCTGCCTGGTCGCCATCGAAGCAGAACAGTACGCTGGGCACCACGCGAAACAGGCGCTTCAGGTGCTCTTCGCTGGTGGCCGTGCCCAGGGTTGCTACCGCGTTGCGCAAGCCTTGCTGGGCCAGCGCAATAACGTCCATGTAGCCTTCGACCACGATGATTTCATCAAGGTTGCGGTTGAACTTGCGTGCTTCGTACAGCCCGTACAGTTCCTGGCCCTTGTGGAAAACCGGGGTTTCCGGGGAGTTCAGGTACTTGGGCTTGTCGTCGCCCAGCACTCGGCCGCCAAATGCGATGACACGACCGCGGCTGTCGCGAATCGGGAACATCACGCGGTCGCGAAAGCGATCGTAGCGCTTGCCGCTCTCGGCGTTCTCGATCAGCAGGCCGGCATCAATCATGGCCTTCTGTTGCAGGGTGTCACTGCTCAGGTGCTTGAACAGGTTGTCCCAGCCCGGTGGTGCATAGCCCAGGCCGAAATCGCGAGCGATCTCGCCGGACAGCCCGCGGCCCTTGAGGTATTCAACGGCCGAGCGACGGGTAGGGTGGCTTTTCAGCGCCTGGCGATAATATTCGGCGGCGGCTTCCAGTAGCGGGTAAAGCGGCGAGTCCGTGGGTTGGCGGGGCTTTTGCCCGCGTCCGCCTTCTTCGCGTGGCACTTCCATGCCAGCAGCCTTGGCCAGTTCCTCGACGGCCTGGGGGAAGTCCAGGTTGTCGTGGTCCATGATGAAGCCAAGGGCGTTGCCGCCTGCGCCGCAACCAAAGCAGTAGTAGAACTGCTTGTCGGGGCTGACACTGAAAGACGGGGTTTTTTCTTTGTGGAACGGGCAGCAGGCGGTGAGGTTCTTGCCGGCTTTTTTCAGTTGCACGCGCGAACTCACCACATCGACGATGTCGGTACGGTTGAGAAGGTCGTCAATGAAACTTTGGGGAATCAGCCCGGCCATGGCGCTCTCATCATCAGGCGATAAACCAGTGTAATCGCTAATGCTGCAGGGACGGCTTCGCGTTCGAGCGATGTCGAATGGCGTAACACAAAAGTAGGAAAGTCGTGCTCGTCGGTAGCCGGTAAAGGCTCGTCAGTAATGACGTGCACAGCTGGCGTTGAGGCCAGTTCTGACGATTCAGGCAGGTTGTCCGCGTTTTAACAAACGGGACGCCTCGGGCACGAAGGCCAAAGGTTCAAGCAACTACTGCCGGCAGCCCGGCTTTGGGCCGGGCGAGGCAGAAGCTTGCGACGGGCGTCTGTATTAGTACAGACGAACGGCGCGGCGCTGTTCGCGCTGAACTTTCTTGGCGTGACGTTTAACAGCGGCTGCTGCTTTGCGCTTACGCTCAGAAGTCGGCTTCTCGTAAAATTCGCGGCTACGAACTTCAGCCAGAACACCGGCTTTTTCGCAGGAGCGCTTGAAACGACGCAGAGCTACGTCGAAGGGTTCATTCTCTTTAACTTTGACGGCTGGCATCCAGAGCTACCTTCATTCATTACCGGGGGTCAACGAACTCGTGGCAAAACTGTGCACTGGAGAACGTCGGTTTTTAAGGGTTGCGGATGTTAACCCTTAGCCAGCCGGAATGCAAAGCCTCTGATCGAAAACCGCTGGTCGGCACCCGGAGTGGGGACTATCATGCGCGGCTTCAAATTCAGCCTCCACAAGGCGCAGACCCATGCTAGTACTGGGATTGGAAACATCCTGCGACGAAACCGGCGTCGCATTATACGACAGTGAACGCGGTCTTTTGGCCGATGCATTGTTCAGTCAAATCGACCTGCACCGCGTCTATGGCGGTGTTGTGCCAGAGCTCGCCTCCCGCGATCACGTCAAGCGAATGCTGCCGTTGATCCGCCAGGTCCTGGCCGAGGCCGACTGCGTCGCCACCGAGATCGACGCCATTGCCTACACCGCAGGTCCAGGGCTGGTCGGCGCCCTGCTGGTCGGTGCTTCGTGCGCCCAGGCGCTAGCTTTTGCCTGGGGTATTCCAGCGTTGGGCGTGCACCACATGGAAGGCCATCTGCTGGCGCCGATGCTCGAGGAGCAACCTCCAGAATTCCCGTTCGTCGCCTTGCTGGTATCCGGTGGGCACACCCAGTTGGTGCGAGTGGATGGTATCGGTCGGTACGAGTTGCTGGGGGAGTCTCTTGATGATGCCGCTGGCGAGGCCTTCGACAAGACCGCCAAGCTGATGGGGCTCAACTATCCAGGTGGCCCGGAAATCGCTCGTCTGGCGACCCAGGGCGTGCCTGGACGCTTTGTGTTCCCCCGGCCGATGACCGATCGCCCGGGCCTGGACTTCAGCTTCAGCGGCTTGAAAACCTTCGCCCTGAACACCTGGCAGCAGTGCCAGAAAGCTGGAGACGACGGCGAGCAAACCCGTTGCGACGTGTCGCTGGCCTTCCAGCAGGCGGTGGTGGAGACTTTGACCATCAAGTGCAAGCGTGCCCTGAAACAAACCGGCCTCAAGCGCCTGGTAATCGCAGGTGGCGTGAGTGCCAACACGGCGCTACGCGCTTCGCTGGAAGATATGCTCGCGGGCATCAAGGGGAATGTGTACTACGCACGCCCCCAGTTTTGCACCGACAATGGTGCAATGATCGCTTATGCCGGTTGTCAGCGCCTGGCGGCGGGGCAGCAGGAGAGCCTGGCTATCAGTGTGCAGGCGCGCTGGCCGATGGAGCAGTTGTCGCCGCTGTGATGAGCGGCATTCATGCGGCGACTTCAGAAATGTCGTTCGCGGCCGGCAAAGAGGTCGCGTAGATTGCCGCGGTGACGCCAGACGATCAGCACGGTCAGTACGCTGATCGGCAGTAGTGCTTCTGGTTCGCGCCAGGCCAGCAATGGCAGGGTCAGCGGAGTGGCGATCAGCGCCGCCAGGGAGCTGGTGCGGGTCAGGTAGAAGGTCAACAGCCAGGCGCTGATGGCCAGCAGTGCCGCTGGCGGGTAAAGCCCCAGCAGCATGCCCGCGGCGGTGGCGACGCCTTTGCCGCCGCGAAAGCAGAAGTAGATCGGGAACAGGTGCCCGACCACTGCGCACAAGCCAATCCAGGCTTGTTGTTGCAAGTCGAGGCCGGCAACACTGGCGACCAGCACGGGCACAAGCCCCTTGCACAGGTCGCCAAGCAAGGTCAGGACCGCCAGTTTGCGACCGGCCAAGCGCAGCATGTTGGTTGCACCGGCATTGCCTGAACCGCTCATGCGTGGGTCCGGGCTGCCATTGAGGCGGCTCAGGACGATGGCAAAGGACAGCGAGCCGAGCAGGTAGGCGAGCAGTGCCAGTAACCAAAACATGCTAACTATTCCGGGCGAGGACGCCCTGATTCTAACGGCGCCAGTCGCCCTTGTCGTGCAGTGGAGAGAAGTGCTTGGACAGAGTGTTCATCGAAGGCCTGGAAGTTGATACCGTGATCGGTGCCTATGACTGGGAGCGCGGTATTCGCCAGTGCCTGCGTCTGGACCTGCGTTTTGCCTGGGACAACCGCCCGGCTGCGGCGGGTGACGACCTGACCTTGGCGCTGGACTATGCCAGTGTGTCGGCACGTATTCAGGCGTTTGCCGAAGAGGCTCAGTTCCAGTTGGTTGAAACCTTCGCCGAGCGTTTGGCGGCCGTGCTGATGAGCGAATTCCAGATTCCTTGGCTGCACCTGAAGCTGACCAAGCCCGGCGCCGTGTCGGCAGCCACCGGCGTGGGCGTGGAGATCGAGCGCGGATGTCTCTGAACAGGGTTTACCTTGGCCTTGGCAGCAATGTCGAGCGTGAGCGGCATCTGTGTGCGGGCCTTGATGCACTGGCCGGGTTTCTTCAGGACATGCGTTGTTCAGCGGTGTTCGAGAGTCAGGCGGTGGGTATCAAGAGTGGTCCATTCTTCAACCTGGTGGTCACAGGGCTGACCGACCTGCCGTTGATGGAACTGGATCGCCGGCTCAAGTTCATTGAGGCGGACAATGGCCGTTATGCGCCCGAGCGCAAAGGCCTGCCGCTGGATATCGACGTGCTGATGTACAACGACCTGTGTGGCAGCTTCGACGGATTGGTCCTGCCCCGTGCCGAGATCCTCAAGAATGCATTCGTGCTTTGGCCGCTGTCATTGATTGCGCCGCAATTGGTGCATTCGGGGGTGGGGAAGGCCATGGCCCAGCTGTGGGCCGAGGCTCAGATAGCGCAAGTGCTGGCTCCCGTACCGTTCGAGTGGCGCGGGCAGCAGTTGACCAATATTTGAGCAAGCGCGGGACAAGCCGGCTCCTGCAGAAGCCGGCTTGCCCCGCGATGTTTATTACCCTTTGTAGGTCTTCAGGGCCTTCAGCCGCTCGCCCTTGAGCGCCTCTCCCAGCGCCTGGCCGGTCAGCCCTTGCTGCACCAGTGGCTGCACCTGCACGGCCCGCGCCGCTGCCGCTGCGCCGCGCAAGTAGTCCGCCTGTGGATAATCTCTTTGCTCCAGTCCCTTGCGGCCCCGTGCGTCCATCTCGCAAGCGCAAATAAACTCCTCGAAACGCTGAGGCCGACGGTACACATCGAAACGCTGCAGCAGTTCAAGCAGTGTCGAGGCCTTGAGTTCCAGTGCCCGGTGACAGTGGGTGTGGAACTCACCCACCAGCATCGCCAGTTCCTGGCAATCCCGCGGCACCTTGAAGCGTTGGTTGACGGCCTCGATCAACTGCAAGCCACGATGCTCATGGGCAATGTGTCGTGGCCATTGCGTCTCCGGTGTTGTGCCCTTGCCCAGGTCATGTAACAGACAAGCCCAGCGCACCGTCAGGGGTTGTTGATGCAGGGCGGCCTGCTCAAGAACCGAGAGGGTATGGATGCCGCTGTCGATCTCCGGGTGGTGAATGGCGGGTTGTGGCACACCGAACAGCGCATCGACTTCCGGTAGCAGTTCCTTTAGGGCATCACACTCGCGCAGCACCTGGATGAACACCTGGGGGTGATCTTCCATCAGCGCGCGGGCAATCTCCTTCCAGCTGCGCTCGGCGGTGAGCGCCTGGAGTTCTCCGGACTCGCTGAGCTGACGCATCAAGTCGATGGTTTCCGGGGCTACGCGAAAACCCAGGCTGGCATAGCGTGCGGCAAAGCGGGCGACACGAAGGACGCGAAGGGGATCTTCGGCGAATGCCGGGGATACATGGCGCAAGATGCGGGATTCTAGATCTTTTTTGCCGTGATACGGGTCGCTGACGTTGCCGTGCTCATCTTCGGCCATGGCATTGATGGTCAGGTCGCGGCGAATCAGGTCTTCTTCGAGCGTCACCTCGGGGCTTGCGTGGAAAGTGAAGCCGCCATAGCCGCGCCCGCTCTTGCGTTCGGTGCGGGCCAGGGCATATTCCTCACCGCTTTTGGGATGAAGGAATACCGGGAAATCAGCCCCCACCGGCCTGAAGCCCAGCGCCTGCATTTGTTCAGCCGTGGCACCGACCACGACCCAGTCGATATCACTGACCGGACGGCCGAGCAGGCGATCGCGTACGGCGCCCCCGACTTTGTAGATCTGCATGAAAAACCTCCGTTGATGCCACAGGATAACCTGTCTGGCAGCAACGGAGGGCAGGGGGGCTAAAGGTGAACGACCGCGAGGTCCAGACGTCCGTACTCAGCTTCGCTGTGCTCGCCTTTGGGTGGTACGTGATGGGTTTTCATGATCTGGTCGCCCTGCAGGGTTTCCAGGTGAATGTCGAAGCCCCAGAGGCGGTGCAGGTGCTTGAGCACTTCCTCGGTGGAGTCGCCCAGCGGTTTGCGGTCGTGTTGCTGGTGACGCAGGGTCAGGGAGCGGTCACCGCGCCGATCGATGCTCCAGATCTGCACGTTCGGTTCGCGGTTCCCCAGGTTGTACTGGGCGGCCAGGGTTTCACGGATGATCCGATAGCCGCTTTCGTCATGGATGGCCGGCACCAGCAGATCTTCGCGCTGGTCATCATCGAGAATGCTGAACAGCTTCAGGTCGCGGATCACGGTAGGCGACAGGTATTGCAGGATGAAGCTTTCATCCTTGAAGCTGCTCATGGCGAACTTGATGGTCGACAGCCAGTCGCTGCCAGCAATGTCGGGGAACCAGCGGCGGTCTTCCTCGGTGGGGTGTTCGCACATGCGACGGATGTCGCGGTACATGGCAAAGCCCAGGGCATAGGGGTTGATGCCGCTGTAGTAGGGGCTGTCGAAGCCGGGCTGGAACACCACGCTGGTGTGCGACTGCAGGAACTCCATCATGAAGCCGTCGGTCACCAGGCCTTCGTCGTACAGGTCGTTCATCAGGGTGTAGTGCCAGAACGTGGCCCAGCCTTCGTTCATCACCTGGGTCTGGCGTTGCGGGTAGAAGTACTGGGCAATCTTGCGCACGATACGCACGATTTCCCGCTGCCAGGGTTCGAGCAGCGGTGCGTGTTTTTCGATGAAGTAGAGAATATTTTCCTGGGGTTCGGCGGGGAAGCGGGCATTGTCGCGGTCGCTGTTCTTGTCCGCACCCTTGGGAATGGTGCGCCACAGGTCGTTGATCTGCTTTTGCAGGTGCTCTTCGCGTTCCTTCTGCCGGCGCCGCTCCTCTTCCGCGGAAATCGGGTACGGCCGCTTGTAGCGGTCAACACCGTAGTTCATCAAGGCATGGCAGGAGTCGAGCAGGTCTTCGACCGCGTCGATGCCATGGCGCTCCTCGCATAGGGTGATGTACTGCTTGGCGAACACCAGGTAGTCGATGATCGAGCTGGCGTCGGTCCAGGTGCGGAACAGGTAATTGCCTTTGAAGAAGCTGTTGTGTCCGTAACAGGCATGGGCAACCACCAGGGCCTGCATGCAGATGGTGTTTTCTTCCATCAGGTAGGCGATGCAGGGATCAGAGTTGATCACGATTTCGTAGGCCAGGCCCATCTGACCACGGCTGTAGGATTTCTCGGTGCTTAGGAAGTGCTTGCCGTAGGACCAGTGGTGGTAGCCCAGAGGCATGCCCACGGACGCATAGGCGTCCATCATCTGTTCAGCCGTAATCACTTCGATCTGGTTGGGGTAGGTGTCCAGGGCATAGCGCTCGGCCAGGCGGCTGATTTCCCGGTCATAGGCCTGGATCAGTTCGAATGTCCATTCGGACCCGGTGGAAATGGGTTGGCGCTTCTGCTCTCTAGCGGTCATGTCACTAACCTGCGCTGGAAGAGTTCACGGAAGACCGGATAGATATCGCCGGCCGACACCAGCTGCTGCTGGGCGAACGTATCGGCAAAGGCTTCGCCGATGCGTTCATATTCAAACCACAATGCCTGATGTTCGCGGGGAGTGATCTCCACGTAAGTGTAGTACTGGACGAACGGCATGATTTGCTTGGTGAGGATCTCGCGGCAAATCGGCGAGTCGTCATTCCAGTTGTCACCGTCGGAGGCTTGGGCGGCGTAGATGTTCCATTCGCTGGCCTGGTAGCGCTCGGCCATGATTTCCTGCATCAGTTTCAAGGCGCTGGAAACGATGGTGCCGCCGGTTTCCCGGGAATAGAAAAACTCCTCCTCGTCGACTTCGCGAGCACTGGTGTGGTGACGGATGAACACCACTTCAATTTTGTCGTAGTTGCGTTTGAGGAACAGGTACAAAAGGATGAAGAAGCGCTTGGCGATGTCCTTGGTGGCCTGGGTCATGGAGCCAGAGACGTCCATCAGGCAGAACATCACCGCTTTTGAGCTGGGGTTCGGTTGCTTGACCAGCAAGTTGTACTTGAGGTCGAAGGTGTCGAGGAAAGGCACCCGGTGAATGCGGGCACTCAACCGTTCAATTTCCGTTTCTATTTCCTGAATATCGCCGAAGTTATCGGGCTCTTCGCGCTTCAGGCGTGCCAGTTCTTCTTGGGCTTCGCGCAGTTTTGCGCGGCTGCTGCCAGACAGGGCGATGCGCCGGGCATGCGCTGAGCGCAAGGTGCGGATGATGTTGATTCGTGACGGGTTGCCTTCATTGCTGATACCCGCGCGCACGGTCTTGAAGGTATCGGTGCCGGCCAGATGGCGTTTGACCAGGTTGGGCAGTTCGAGGTCTTCGAACATGAATTCAAGAAACTCTTCCTGAGTGATCTGGAAGACGAATTCATCCATGCCTTCACCCGAGTTACCGGCTTTGCCGCGTCCGCCCCCGCCGCCTCCACCCTGGGGTCGGGCGATGTGTTCGCCAGCAGTGAATTCCTTATTGCCGGGGTGTACGACTGTCTGCTTGCCACCGCGGCCGTGGTGCAACACCGGCTCGTCGATATCGCGACCGGGTATGCTGATCTGCTCGCCATGTTCCATATCGGTAATGGAACGGCGACTTACGGCCTCCTCGACGGCTTTCTTGATGTGGTCACGGTAACGCCGCAAAAAGCGCTGGCGGTTGACCGTGCTCTTGTTCTTGCCGTTCAGGCGTCGGTCGATCACATAGCTCATAGGCCCCTCCGGGAGCTGAAGACTCAAGCTTCAAGCCGCAAGCCCTGCCAGGCAGACAGCAAATGCCTGGGGTAGAGCCTGCGGCTTGCCACTTACAGCTCGGTCACTGCGATTTTCTGACGCGCAGGTACCATTCCGAGAGCAGCCGAACTTGTTTGTCTGTGTAACCGCGTTCCACCATCCGGGTGACGAAGTCGTTGTGCTTCTGTTGATCTTCTTTGCTGGCCTTGGCGTTGAAGCTGATGACCGGCAGTAGGTCCTCGGTGTTGGAGAACATTTTCTTCTCGATCACCACCCGCAGCTTTTCGTAGCTCAGCCAGGTCGGGTTCTTGCCGTTGTTGTTGGCCCGGGCGCGCAATACGAAGTTGACGATCTCGTTGCGGAAATCCTTCGGATTGCTGATGCCTGCCGGTTTTTCGATCTTCTCCAGTTCTTCGTTGAGGGCGATGCGGTTGAGGATCTCCCCGGTTTCCGGGTCGCGGTATTCCTGGTCCTGGATCCAGAAGTCGGCGTACAGCACGTAGCGGTCGAAGATGTTCTGGCCGTATTCGCTGTAGGACTCCAGGTAAGCCGTCTGGATTTCCTTGCCGATGAACTCGATATAGCGCGGCGCCAGGTACTCTTTCAGATAACGCAGGTAGCGCTCGCGAACCTCCGCCGGGAATTGCTCCTGTTCGATCTGCTGCTCAAGTACATAAAGCAGGTGCACCGGGTTGGCAGCAATTTCGTGTGGGTCGAAGTTGAATACTTTGGAAAGGATCTTGAAGGCAAAACGGGTCGAAAGGCCGTTCATCCCCTCATCCACACCGGCTGCGTCGCGGTACTCCTGGATCGACTTGGCCTTGGGGTCGGTGTCCTTGAGGTTCTCGCCGTCGTAGACCCGCATTTTCGAGTAGATGTTCGAGTTTTCAGGCTCTTTCAGCCGTGACAGCACGGTGAACTGGGCGAGCATCTTCAAGGTATCAGGCGCGCAGTGGGCCTTGGCCAGCGAGCTGTTGAACAGCAGCTTGTCGTAGATCTTGATCTCGTCGCTGACCCTCAGGCAGTACGGCACCTTGACGATGTAGATACGGTCGATGAACGCCTCGTTGTTCTTGTTGTTGCGGAAGCTGTGCCATTCCGATTCGTTGGAGTGCGCCAGCAAGATGCCGGAGTAGGGGATGGCACCGAGGCCTTCGGTACTGTTGTAGTTGCCTTCCTGAGTAGCAGTCAGCAGTGGGTGCAGGACCTTGATGGGCGCCTTGAACATTTCGACGAATTCCATCAGGCCCTGGTTGGCCCGGCACAGTGCGCCCGAATAGCTGTAGGCGTCGGCATCGTTCTGTGGGTATTCCTCGAGCTTGCGGATATCGACTTTACCGACCAGGGCCGAGATGTCCTGGTTGTTCTCGTCGCCCGGTTCGGTCTTGGCCACGGCGATCTGGTTGAGGATCGATGGGTACAGCTTGACCACCTTGAACTGGCTGATATCGCCCCCGAATTCAGCCAGGCGCTTGGTCGCCCAGGGCGACATGATGGTATTGAGGTAACGACGCGGAATGCCGAAATCTTCTTCAAGAATGGCGCCGTCCTCGGTAGCATTGAACAGCCCCAGTGGCGACTCGAACACCGGCGAGCCCTTGATGGCATAGAAGGGCACTTTCTCCATGAGTTGCTTAAGCTTTTCAGCCAGGGAGGACTTGCCGCCGCCCACCGGACCCAGGAGATAGAGGATCTGCTTCTTCTCCTCCAGCCCTTGGGCGGCATGGCGGAAGTAGGAGACTATCTGGTCGATGCATTCTTCCATGCCGTGGAAGTCTTCAAATGCCGGGTAGCGGCGGATCACCTTGTTGGAGAAGATCCGCGACAACCTGGAGTTGTTTGAGGTGTCGACCAGCTCCGGCTCGCCGATAGCCATCAACAGGCGTTCGGCCGCCGAGGCATATGCGCTGCGATCACTTTTGCAGAGCTCAAGGTACTCTTGCAGCGAAAGTTCTTCCTGACGGGTGGACTCGAAACGTTGTTGGAAGTGGCTAAAAATACTCATGACGTCACCTCGCTCGATACGTGGAGCCGACGCCGGATCAGTCAGCTGATGCTGGCATGCAACCGGGATTACCGATTGCTGTATACCCCCCAGAACACCTGTAAAGTCGCTACCGATGACCCGCACGCCGGTGTACCGGCTCTCCCCTTTTTGGATGGCCTGGGCTTAAGGATAGTTCGTTCTCGGGGAGGTCAAGGGCGGTTGGATGAATTGTTGATGGCGACCGTTCGTCAGGTCAGGCGCGAGCCCGCACGGGACGCGGGCTGCAGGAAATGAAAAAAATTATTCGGCAGTGCCCTGGGCGGTTTCCGAAGGGTAGGTACCGCGCCACAGCTCGAAGCCACCGTCCAGGCTGTAGACGTCGGAAAAGCCCTGGCTGACCAGGTAGGCGGCAGCACTCTGGCTGGAGTTGCCGTGGTAGCAGACCACTACGGTCGGGGCGTCGAGGTCTGCGCCACGAATGAAGTCGGCGACCGAATGGTTGTCCAGGTGCTTGGAGCCTGCGATGTGCAAGGCGGCATAGGTTTGCGGGTCGCGAATATCGACCACGACCGCACCTTGCTCGCGCAGGGCCTGGGCCTGCTCGGGAGGGATGCGTTTGAACTCGCTCATGGGAGTGGTTTCCTTCAGGACTGGTCGTTCATTCTAACCGGTTGTTCTGGCGCTGACTGTGGGCGAGGCGTTCCTTCGTCGCTGCAGTCGCACCGGTGGAATTCGCCGCTGTCGACGTTGTACAGCGTCATGGCCCCGCCCCAGACGCAGCCGGTATCCAGGGGAATGACCCCGGGCTCCTTGCAACGGCCTTCAAGCGCTGCCCAGTGCCCGAAGATGATCTTCACGTGACGTGAACGGCGTCCCTTGTGGGCAAACCACGGCTTGTAGCCTGGCGGTGCGGTATCAGCGCCTTCCTTGCCCTTGAGGTCGAGCTTGCCTTCGCTGGTGCAAAAGCGCATGCGAGTGAAGTAGTTGGTGATCAATCGCAAGCGGGTCACGCCACTGAGGTCCTTGCTCCACTTGTTCGGCTCGTTGCCGTACATGCCATCAAGGTAGGGTTTGAGGCGATTGTCGTCGCGCAATACCTCTTCGACTTCGCCGGCCAGCTCGAGGGCTTTGCCCAATGTCCACTGGGGGGGAATGCCGGCATGCACCAATGCGACACTGCGTTGCTCGTCGTAGTGCAAAAGTTTTTGTCGACGAAGCCAGTCGAGAAGTTCGCCGGCGTCGGGCGCCTCGAGAATCTCCCGCAGGGTGTCGTGCTTTTTGAGGCGCTCGATGTTGTGCCATGCCGCCAGCAGGTGCAGGTCATGGTTGCCTAGTACGCAGGTCAGCGACTCACGGATGGAATAAAGGAAACGCAAGGTTTCCAGTGATTCCGGGCCACGGTTGACCAGGTCGCCCACCAGCCACAGGCGGTCGACTGCCGGGTTGAAATTGACTCGCTCGAGCAGGCACTTGAGAGGTTGCAGGCAACCTTGCAGGTCGCCGACCGCGTATACAGCCATCAGTGCAGGGCTCCTGGAACTGCCAGGCGGAAGGGGGCAATGATGGCGTCGAAGTGTTTACCGTCTTCGGCGAGCATCTGATAAGAGCCCTGCATGGTGCCTACCGTGGTGCTGATGACTGCGCCGCTGCTGTAGGTATGGCTCTTGCCCGGGTCGATCAGGGGTTGCTGGCCGATTACGCCGGCACCGCGGACTTCTTCGACCTGCCCGTCGCCGTTGGTGATCAGCCAGTGCCGGGACATCAGCTTGGCCGGCAGCGTGCCGTTGTTCGCTACGGTAATGGTGTAGGCAAAGGCAAAGCGGTCATTTTCGGAGTCGGATTGTTCTTTGAGAAAGCGGGTCACGACGCTGACGTCGATCTGGTAGCGAGGATCAGACATGCAAGGGGCCTTGGAAGCAGACGCGGATACGGCAATTGCACCAGTCTAGGCCATTGGCGGGGTTGCCGGCCAGTCATGCAGCATGACTGGCCGTGTACGACTTTTAGTGGTTGCCCTGTTGTTCGGCCAGCTTGTCGGCCAGGCGAACAAAGGCCGCCAGGTCCAGCTGTTCTGGGCGCAGGCTGCCATCGACGCCAGCCGCCTCGATCGAGTCGCTGCTGAGCAGTGCCTTGAGGGTGTTGCGCAGGGTCTTGCGGCGCTGGTTGAAGGCTTCGCGAACAATGCGCTCCAGCAGGCGGTGATCCTTGGCTGGATGGGGCAGGGTTTCATGGGGCGTCAGCCGGACAATGGCCGAATCAACCTTCGGCGGCGGGTTGAACGCGCCTGGGCCGACATTGAACAGGTGCTCTACTTTGCAGTGGTACTGGACCATGATCGACAAGCGACCCCAGTCACCACCGCCCGGGCCTGCGGCCAGGCGTTCGACCACTTCCTTTTGCAACATGAAATGCATGTCGCGGATCAGCTCGGCATTGCTGAGCAGGTGGAAGATCAGCGGCGTGGAGATGTTGTACGGCAGATTGCCGACCACGCGCAGGCTGTTTGGCGCAGCGCCGAGGCTGGTGAAGTCGAATTTCAGGGCATCACCCTGGTGCAGGCGGAAGTTGTCACGGCCGGCGAACTGCTGGTTCAGGATCGGTACCAGATCTTTGTCCAGCTCGACGACGTCAAGCTGTGCACCGCTGCCCAGCAGGCCTTCGGTCAGGGCACCCTGGCCCGGACCGATTTCCAGCATGCGGTCGCTGGACTTGGCGTGGATCGAGCGCAGGATGCGGTCGATGACGCCGGCGTCGTGCAGGAAGTTCTGGCCGAAGCGCTTGCGCGCCCGGTGTTGGTATTGCTCACTCATAGTCGGGTCTCGGCCATCTGGTAGGCGGTTTCCAGCGCGACCTGCAGGCTGCCGGTGTCGATCCGGCCGCTGCCGGCCAGGTCCAGGGCGGTGCCATGATCGACCGAAGTACGGATGATCGGCAGGCCCAGGGTCACGTTCACTGCAGCGCCAAAGCCCTTGTACTTGAGTACGGGCAGGCCCTGGTCGTGGTACATCGCCAGCACTGCATCGCAGTGCTCCAGATATTTGGGGGTAAACAGGGTATCGGCAGGCAACGGTCCGCGCAGGTCCATGCCTTCGCGACGCAGGCGTGCCAGTGTGGGTTCGATGGTGTCGATTTCTTCATGGCCCAGGTGGCCCCCTTCACCCGCGTGCGGGTTGAGGCCGCAGACCAGGATGCGCGGGTTGGCGATACCGAATTTCTGTTGCAGGTCGGCATGCAGGATGCGCGTAACGCGCTCCAGGCGCTCGGGGGTGATGGCATCGGCAACATCGCGCAGGGGCAGGTGAGTGGTCACCAGGGCTACGCGCAGGCCTCGGGTCGCCAGCATCATGACGACTTGTGCGGTGCTGGTCAGGTCGGCCAGGAATTCGGTGTGACCGGAAAAAGCGATACCGCTCTCGTTGATCACCCCTTTGTGAACGGGGGCGGTGATCATTCCGGCAAAGTGCCCATCCAGGCAGCCTTGGCCGGCGCGGGTCAGAGTTTCCAGCACGAACGCGGCGTTGGCCTTGTCGAGTTGGCCGGCGACCACCGGGTTTGCCAACGGTGTATCCCAGACATACAGGCTGCCGGCAGGGGCTGGCTGGTCAGGGAAGGTTCCAGGGCTCACCGGCAACAACGTGACGGCCACACCCAGTTGCGTGGCCCGCTCGGCGAGCAGGTCACGGCTGGTGATGGCAATCAGGGGATGAGGCTGGGCTTGCGCGGCAAGCAGCAGGCACAGGTCGGGACCTATGCCGGCTGGTTCGCCGGGTGTGAGGGCGAAGCGTTCAGGTTTCACTGGGAGGCCTGATTGGCGCCAGGAAGCTTGATTTCAACGTAAGCTTCATCGCGGATCTGACGCAGCCAGGTCTGCAGCTCCTCGTCGTATTTGCGATTACGCAGTACGTTCATTGCTTGTTGCTCACGCGCCTGTTCGGTGCTGTCGGTGGCGCGACGGCCGAGAACTTCCAGCACGTGCCAGCCGTATTGGGTCTGGAACGGCTTGGTCACTTCACCTTGTGGTGCACTGGCCATTTGCTCACGGAACTCAGGTACCAGTGCGTTCGGATCAACCCAGTTGAGATCGCCGCCATTGAGGGCAGAGCCTGGATCTTCAGAGAAGCTCTTGGCCAGCTCGCCGAAGTCTTCACCGGATTTGATCCGGTCATAGAGTTTCTCGGCCAGTTGCTTGGTCGCCGCTTCGCTGCGGATTTCGCTTGGCTTGATCAGGATGTGGCGCACGTGGACTTCATCACGGACCATGGTCTGGCCGCCGCGCTTCTCTTGCAGCTTAAGGATGATGAAGCCACCCGGGGTACGGATTGGCTCGGTGACATCACCCACCGACATCGAGCTGAGCAGGCGATCGAAAGGAGGTGGCAATTGCGCTGCTTTACGCCAGCCCATTTCGCCGCCTTCCAGTGCTGTTTCGCTGGCCGAACGGGCAATGGCCAGTTGGGCGAAGTCGGCGCCTTGCTTGAGTTGCTGGTACACCTGGCCCGCTTGATTGGCAGCGGCCTGGATCGCGGCAGAATCGGCGCGTTCCGGGGTCGGGATGAGGATGTTGGCCAGGCGGAACTCTTCGGACAGCTGCATTTTGCCCAGGTCTGAGGCGAGGAAGTTCTTCACTTCCTGCTCCGATACCTGGATTCGCTCGGCTACCCGGCGCTGACGCACGCGGCTGATGACCATCTCGCGACGAACCTGCTCGCGCGCATCATCAAACGACAGGCCATCGCGGGCCAGGGCCGCGCGGAATTGCTCCAGGCTCATACCGTTGCGCTGGGCAATGGTACCGATGGCCTGGTTGAGCTCTTCGTCGGTGATGCGGATGCCGGAACGCTCGCCGATCTGCAGTTGCAGGTTTTCGACGATCAGGCGCTCGAGCACTTGCTGGTCCAGTACACCTGGGGGTGGCGCAGCGCCACCGCGCTTGGCGATGGTTTGCTCGACCTCGTGCACACGCTGGTCCAGCTGGCTTTTCATGACCACGTCGTTATCGACGATGGCCACGACACTATCCAGGGGCTGAACGGCGGCATGCGCCGTGCCGCTCAGCAATACAGCGCCCAGCAACAGCGGGCGCAGACAATCAGTAAGCTTGGTCTTCACGTGTACGATAACCTTGAATGCCCTGGTCGAGGAAAGACTCGACCTTGTTGCCCACTACGCCGCCCAGGCCTTTCAGCACAATCTGCAGGAAGACGCCGTGGTCGCCTTTTTCGTTTTGTGGGGTTGCCTGGCTGAAGTCGTCGTAATCGATCCAGTAACGGTTGATCAGACGCAGCTTCCAGCAGCAGTTGTCGTACTCGAAGCCACCGAAGGCTTCCAGGGTACGGTTGCGGTTGTAGTCGTGCTGCCAGCGAGCGATCGCGGTCCACTGGGGAACGATCGGCCACATGACCGAGAAGTCATGTTGCTGGATCTTGTAGTAGTCCTTGATGTAGTTCGGATCGCCCGGGGTACCGTAGTCACCGCCGCCCACCTGCCAGCGACCGGTGGTCTGGTCGTAGATGACCATATCGTTGCGGTAGCGGTAGCCGAGGTTGACGACCTTGTTCACGTTATCTTCAGGCTGGTAGTGGAACATCGCGCTGCCCGAGCGGGTGCTGCGGCTGTCCGGGTCCCAGTTGAAGTCGGAGTTGAAGCGCCAATCGCGGTTGAAGCGGTATTCGTATTCCAGCGCATACGGGGAAACGTCCGATTGGGCGTCGGCACGGGTGCGGTAGTCGATACCTGGCAGCTGGACTTTGCGGTCTTTGAAGTACATGGCCTGGCCAACGCTGAGGCGCTGGCGCTGGAAGCCGTTGTCTTCGATCCAGCGGTTGGTCACGCCCAGCGACAGTTTGTTCTCGTCACCGATTCGGTCGGTGCCAGAGAAACGGTTGTCGCGGAACAGCGAGCCGTAGTCGAACAGGGTCTCGCCGCTGTCGAAGATCGGGATGTCGACCTGGTCTTCGTATGGGACATAGAGATAGAACAGGCGCGGTTCGAGGGTCTGGCGATAGTTCTTGCCGAACCACTGGGTGTTGCGGTCGAAGTACAGACCGCTGTCAACGCTGAAGATAGGTACGTTGCGGTTCTGAGTGCCACTGAAACGACCCAGAAGGTCGAGGCTTTCTGGTGAGGCACCGGCCACGTCGTTCTTGCCTTTGCCGTCCAGGTCTAGGTCGTAGTGGGTGGTCATGTACTTAATCGATGGCGTGACATAGCCATACGAAGCGGACAGAGGCAGGCTGATCTTGGGCGCAAAATTCAGGCGCGTGCCGTTCGAGCGGGCGACGCCGAAAATGTTTTCGTCGAGCCGGCGACCCGGTACGCCGGTGCTGGTGTCAGGATTGCCATTTTCGTCGGTGACGAAGTCGTCTTTCAGGTCACGGTCAAAACGCACGGCCTCGGACTCATAGCTGAAATCCAGGCCACCCGGGTGATACGGCAGCATGCCGTTCAAGGTGAGCTGAGGCAGCCGGTCGTACGGGGTGATCTGCGAGATGGTCGCGAGTTCATACGCGTGGGCGTTCAACCGCGCCGTGTAGGTGTCTCCACGGTAGGTCAGCGCACCTTGCTGGTTGACGAAGTCCTGGCTCTCGACCCCGATCTGATCCGTTTCCAGGTCCTGGAAATAGAACGGATCGCTGATATCGGTGTAATCGACCTCAGTCATCAAGCGCGAATCCAGGCCGCCCTTGTGCTGCCAGTTGACCATCCAGCGCTTTTCTTCGTAGTCAGTCTGCAGCTTGCGCTCGTCTTCCTTGTCGTTCAGGAAAGCACCACCGAACTGTCCTTCGCTGGATTTGGTCAGGTAGCGGAACTCGCCTTCCATCAACAGGCCGCGTTTGGCCATGTAGCGTGGATACAAGGTGGCGTCGTAGTTCGGCGCAAGGTTGAAGTAGTACGGCGTGACCAGCGTGAAACCGGTATCGCTGCTGGTGCTGAACGACGGCGGCAGGAAGCCGGACTGGCGACGGTCGTCGATCGGGAAGTAGATGTACGGTGTGTAGAACACCGGGAAATCCTTGACCCGCAGGGTGACGTTGGTCGCGGTACCGAAGCCGGTAGCCGGGTTCAAGGTGATGTTGTTGCCCTTGAGCTGCCAGGCGTTGCTGTTCGGCTCACAGGTGGTGTAGGTACCATCCTTGAGGCGGATGATGGCGTTTTCAGCCCGCTTGGCGTACAGCGCATTACCGCGGATGCGTGACTTGTGCATCACGTATTCGGCGTTGTCGACCTTGGCTTCACCGGTGTCGAGCTGGATGTCGGCGTGATCGCCGACGACCAGCGAACCGTTGTCACGGATCTTGACGTTGCCGCTGAGCTCGCCACGGTTTTCGGCCTGGTACAGGTTGGCCTCGTCAGCCTCTACCTGCATGCTGCCCTGGCGCATGACCACGTCACCGGCGAGGGTGGCGATCTGCTGCTCTTGCTGGTAGCGCGAAACCTTGGCGCCGATGAAGGTCGGTGCTTCGTCCTTCGGCGTGGTGTCATTCATGCCGGGACGGGTCGGCTCGACGTAGGCACCCGCGCAGTAAGGCCCGGTTTCGGCGAGCTGGGCGGGGGTGAGCTGATCGCGAGGGACCCAGTCCAGGTGGCTGTAGTCGGTGCTGCGGGTTTTCAGGCCACGGCCTTTGCTCTCGGTGACGAGCATGGGGGCTTTGCCGGCGTCTTCGACGGCTTCACCAGAGGAATCGGACGTTTCGCCAGTCGAGCTGACAGCCGCACCATCATGTACCGGGCGAGGAGGCAGGGCGGCAGCGTTGGTCTTGGGCTTGCAGTCCCAGCCTCCGGCAGCGGACACTTGGCAGTCGAATTGCTCTGCGGCGACCACGAATGAGGTGGTCAGAGGTTGCAGCGCCAGCAGACCGCCGGTGACCAGCAACGGGAATTTTTTACGAAACGCGGGGGATTTCAATGCCATCTTATTAGTCCGGGCTTCCTGCGTGCCATCTGCCCGCGTGTGGGGCCGCACGCCTCTCGATGGTCTGAAAAAGATGCTGGATAATAAAGCATGACCCGCTTGACGGCTAGGGCCGTCGGAGACCCTTGTAATGCCCGATCACGATGTACGCCTGCAATACCTCCAAGCCTGGCTCGCCGAACAACTGGCAAATCTGTTCCAGCAACAGGGCTGGGGGGCCGTACCAACAGGTACCCTGACTGCCGCCAGCAGTGACGCAAGCTTCCGCCGTTATTTCCGCTGGCAGGCCGAAGGCCGCAGCTTTGTGGTCATGGATGCACCGCCGCCGCAGGAAAACTGCCGGCCTTTCGTCGATATCGCCCATCTGCTGGCCAGCGCGCAGGTCAATGTACCGGTGATCCACGCCCAGGACCTGGAGCGTGGTTTCCTGTTGCTCAGCGACCTGGGTACACAGACCTACCTGGACGTGATCAACGGCGAAAACGCCGACGGTCTGTTCGATGATGCCATCGAGGCGCTGCTGGCCTTCCAGCAACTGCCCATGGACGCGCCGCTGCCGAGCTACGACGTGGCATTGCTGCGCCGGGAGCTTGAGCTGTTCCCTGAGTGGTACGTGGGCCGTGAACTGGGCCTGGGTTTCACTGACGCGCAACTGGCCGCCTGGCAGCGCATCAGCACCTTGCTGATCGACAGTGCCCTGGCCCAGCCAAAAGTACTGGTGCACCGTGACTATATGCCACGCAACCTGATGCAGAGCGTGCCCAATCCAGGCGTGCTGGATTTCCAGGATGCGGTCTATGGGCCTGTCACCTATGACATCACCTGCCTGTTCAAGGATGCCTTCCTGAGCTGGCCGCAAGCCCGGGTGGAAGGGTGGTTGAAGGATTATTGGCAGCGCGCGCAGGCCAAGGGTGTCCCGGTCCAGGCGGATTTCGGGGACTTCTGGCGCGCCAGCGACCTGATGGGGGTGCAGCGCCACCTCAAGGTCATCGGCATCTTTGCCCGTATCTGCCACCGCGATGGCAAGCCGCGCTACCTGACCGATGTGCCGCGGTTCTTTGCCTATATAGATGAAGTGATCGCCCGTCGTCCGGAGCTGGCCGAGCTGGATGAGTTGATCGAGAGCCTGCAGGCCAGTGCTGGAGCGCGTCCATGAAGGCGATGATTCTGGCGGCGGGCAAAGGTGAGCGGATGCGTCCGCTCACCCTGCACACGCCCAAACCCTTGTTGCCGGTGGCCGGTGTACCGTTGATCGAGTATCACCTGCGGTCCCTGGTCGCGGCAGGCTTCAAGGAAGTGGTCATCAATCACGCCTGGCTGGGTGCGCAGATCGAGGCTCACTTGGGGAATGGCGCGGGCTGGGGGCTGAGCATCAGCTACTCCGCCGAAGGTGAGCCGCTGGAAACGGGTGGCGGGATCTTCAAGGCCTTGCCGTTGCTTGGCAGCGAACCTTTTGTGCTGGTCAACGGTGACGTCTGGACCGACTACGACTTCACCCGCTTGCCGCAAAAGCCCGAGGGCCTTGCCCATCTGGTGCTGGTCGACAACCCGGGGCATCACGGCAAGGGCGATTTTTGCCTGCAGCAGGGCCGGGTAAGCGATGCCGGGGAAGGGGATGCGACCTTGACCTACAGTGGCATCGCGGTCATCGACCCACGTCTGTTCGACGGTTGCACAGCCGGTGCCTTCAAACTTGCACCGTTGCTGCGCCAAGCCATGGCGGCCGGGCGGGTGACGGGTGAGCATTACTGCGGGCACTGGGTAGACGTCGGTACGCAGGAGCGCCTGGCGCAAGTCGAACAGCTGATCGCCGGGCGTCGCTGAGATGCTGTGGCCGAGCACGGTGATTGGTGCCGGGGCGGGCTTCGCCATCGCCAGTATTCCCGGCGCATTGCTGGGTGCATTGCTGGGCCAGGCGATGGACCGCCGATTGCAGCTGCACAGTTGGGCACACCTGCGCGAGCGCCTTGGCGGGCGTTCGGTGTTGCGCGATGACGAGGTGCTGTTCGTGCTGCTTGGGCGCCTGGCCAAGTGTGACGGGCGAGTGGTCGATGGTCATATCCAGCAGGCGCGTCTGGAAATGCAGCGCCTGGAAATGAACGATACCGCGCGACGCCGGGCAATTGCTGCCTTCAACCGCGGCAAGAGCGGCAAGGAGCGCCTGGGCGGTTACCTGCGCCGCCTGAGCCTGCAGCCCCATGCGGCCGAGGGCATGCTGCGCGCGTGCTGGCGCATGGTTTGGGCCGATGGCCGGGCTGGCCGCCAGGAACGCGAACTGCTGCTGGGCTGGGGCCAGCAACTGGGATGGTCAGCGACCAGGGTCCAGACCCTGGCGTTGGAGTACGAACCCCAGCGGCCGGCGCTGAGCAGTACCGGTCTGGGTTATCAACAGGCGCTGCGCCTGCTTGGCGTCGCCGCCGAAGCGGAGCCGGGCCAGATCAAGCAGGCGTACCGGCGACTGCTCAGTCGTCATCACCCTGACAAACTGGTCGGCAGTGGTGCCAGCCCGTCCCAGGTTCGCGAGGCCACCGAGCGCACGCGCGAGTTGCATCAGGCCTACGCCATCATCCGCAAACGTCGCGGGTTCTAATCGGCCTTTTCCGGGCTTAGCCAGCCGCGGATCCGGCGGAACAATTGCTCTTGTTCCGCCGCTCCGTTACCGGGCATGGCAGCCAATCCCACCTGGCGGTAGTGATTGTCCTTGAGCCGTTTGCTGGCTTGCAGGCGAAGCTCGGCTGCCCGTCGGGCCTGGGGCTGGCCGGTGTAGAAGAAGTCGGCCGTGGGTACTTTCAATGCTGGCGCCAGGCTGTCCAGGCTGTGCTCGACCTGCGCCAGCGTTTGCGCGGCGACCATGACCAGCTTCTGGACCTGGGCAGGCTGCCGCTCGCTGATGTACCGGGCGGCCCAGTAAGCGCCGCTGCCATTGCCGAGCAAGACGATGCTGCGGGCGTTGTGTTGCTGGGCGTAGGCAACGGCGGCGTCCAGGCGCTCGAAGATGCGTTCGGCGTCGGCCTTCTCGCTGGCGTCTGGCCCTTGCGTCGGCGCTGCACTTTCGCTGGTTTCGTTCTCGAGCGACGTGGCTTTTTCGACGCTGGCATTGGCGTCGTCAGGGGTGTCCTTGGCGGGGGCGGTCTGACCTTGAGCGACGGTTTCACTGGCTGCCGGCGCGGTGTCGACCCGCGCTTGCGGGCTGTCGATCGACAGGTCAGGCAGGCCCAGGCTGAGGGTATGCCAGCCGGCGTCGGGGAACTTGCGACGCAGGGGGCCTACGGTCTTTGGCCAGTCCGCCGTTTCACCCGCACCGGCGAGAATGATCAACGCGCCTTCGGGGTCGCTGCTATTGGCCGGCTTCCACAGGGCCAGGAAGGTGTCGCTGCCCGCTTGCAGCATCTGCTGCTCGGCCTTGGGCACTTGGCGCTCCAGGGCCTGGGCGTCCTCCTGGCTGCGCTCGGCCAGGGGCTGGCGCTGCAAGGCGGCGGGCGGGGTGTCGGCAGAGGCTTCTGGCGTTTCGCCAGTGGCCGCGTGTACGGTACAAGGAAGAATAAATGCAAGGCATAGCGCAGTAAGCGCCGTGCGATAAAGTACGAACATGGAGTGATCCAGGCCAGAGTATTCCCGGCAGCCTAATAGTATTTCCCCGGGACGGCCATGCTCGGTGGCCGTCCATCCTATGAAGAGCGTGTAGATGAAGTCATTGCGCTGCCTGTTGGTTATCGGCTGTATCTGCTTGCCCTTGATTGCGCTGGCGGCGCCTGCGGCGTCGCCGGCCACTGTCACCCTGGAACCGGCGCAGCAGCAATGGCTTGAGCAGCACCGCAGCCTGCGCGTGGGGCTGGTGTTGCAGGCGCCCTTTGCGCAATTCGACCGACGCCTGCAGCAGCTCTACGGCGTCAACGTCGAGCTGATGAACTGGTTGGGGCGCTCGCTGGGACTGGACCTGACATGGCGCAATTTCCCTGACCAGGCCTCGCTGGAGCGGGCGCTGGCCGCTGGCGAAGTCGACCTGGCCCCAGGGCTGACCCAGACGCCTGCGGGGTTGCGCCTGTGGTTGTTCAGTGATCCGTACATGCGCGTGCCGCAATTGATCGTCGGGCCGCGCACCGGTGCGGTAGCGGTAGACCTGGAGAAGCTCACCAGCAAGGAGCGGGTGGCGGTGCGCATGCCCAGCGCGGTGGCCGATTATCTGCGCGCGACCTACTCGAACCTCAACCTGCAAGGCGTGCCCCAGGAACGCCAGGCGCTGCAACTGGTGCTCAGCGAGCAGGCCCGCTATGCCGTGGTGGATGAAGCGCAATTGAGCCGGTTGTCCCGCGAGAGCGAATTCAGCGACCTGGCGGTGGTTGGCGATATTGGCTTGCCCCAGTTGCTGCGTGTTGCTTCGCGGCGTGACTGGCCGCAGTTGGCGGACATTATCGAGCGGGGCCTGCAGGCCATCCCGGCCAAGGACCTGGAGCAACTTCACCAGCGCTGGCTGGAGCCCAAGTATCCACGCTTGAGCGAGTCACCGGGCTTCTGGCAAAACCTGGGCCTGCTGTTCGCCGCCTTGTTGTTCGCCAGCACGGCCATCGTGGTCTGGCAGCGGCGGCAACTGCATCAGCTTGAGCACAGCCTGCTGGTGGCGCGGGAAACCATCAACCAGCGCCAGGCGCGGGAAGAAGCGCTTCGCCTGAGCCAGTTCTCCATCGACCAGAGCACGGTGGGCATTCTCTGGGTCAACTGGGATAGCCATGTGCGTTATGCCAACCGGGCAGCCGAGAGCATGCTGGGTTATGCCGAGGGGGCGGTGATCGACCGACCGCTGATCGACTTTGAACCCAACCTGCACATGGACCGCTGGCTGGAACTGTGGAAGCGCGCCCGGGCCAGCCACGATGGCGCCCAGCATTTTGAAACCCAGTGCCTGCGTGCCGATGGCAGCCTGCTGCCGGTGGATGTGTCGCTGAGCTTCCTGCGCTTTCGCGATGCTGAGTATCTGGTGGTCTTCCTCACGGACGTCACAGAGCGCCGCCGTGCCCTGGCCGCTTTGCGCGAGAGCGAGGCCAGGCTCAAGGGGATCGCCGGTAACGTACCCGGGTTGGTGTTCCGGCTTGAGCGCGACCCGGCGGAAGGCGAGCTGGAGTTTCCCTATATCAGCGAGGGCAGCGAGGCGCTGGTCGGCTATTCGCCAGCGGCGTTGCAGCGTCCGGACATGGGCCTGCGTAACCTCGTCCACCCCGATGACCGTGCGGATTACCACAAGGTCCAGGACCTGGCCCTGGCCACCGACCAGGACTGGTCCTGGCAGGGGCGGATACTGACCCGCGATGGTGAGCAGCGCTGGGCCGATATCAAGGCCAGTACCCGTATGCTGGGCAATGGCCGCGTGGTCTGGGACGGGGTGGTCTGGGACATCACCCAGAGCAAGCGCGCCGAGCTTGCGCTGGAGCGTTCCCAGGAGCAATTGCGCGAGCTGTCGGCGCACCTGGAAAGCGTGCGGGAGGAAGAGAAGGCCCGCATTGCCCGGGAAGTGCATGACGAGCTGGGGCAGATGCTCACCGTGCTCAAACTGGAGACGTCCATGTGCGAGCTTGCCTATGCCGACCTTGATCCCGGCCTGAACGAGCGCCTGGCCAGCATGAAGCGCTTGATTGCCCAGCTGTTCCAGCTGGTTCGCGATGTGGCCACGGCCTTGCGTCCGCCGATTCTGGATGCCGGCATTGCCTCGGCGATCGAGTGGCAGGCCCGGCGATTCGAGGCGCGCACACAGATTCCCTGCCTGGTCCAGGTGCCGGAAAATCTACCGCCCTTGAGCGATGCCAAGGCCATTGGCCTGTTCCGCATCCTGCAAGAGGCGTTGACCAACGTCATGCGCCACGCCCAGGCGCATACTGTGCAGATCAGCCTGAGCCTGGATGGCCGGACATTGCGCCTGACGGTTATTGATGATGGCATCGGCTTTGCGTTGGAAGAGAGCCGACCCACTTCATTCGGCCTGGTCGGGATGCGTGAGCGGGTGTTGATGCTGGGCGGGCAAATGACCCTGGAGAGCGAACCGGGCGAGGGCACCAGCCTGAGCGTGGGTATTCCCCTGAAATAGGAGCGGCAGCGTGATTCGAGTTCTGGTGGCCGAAGACCACACCATTGTCCGTGAAGGCATCAAGCAGTTGATTGGCCTGGCCAAGGACATGCAGGTAGCCGGGGAGGCGGGCAATGGCGAGCAATTGCTGGACACCCTGCGCCATACCGAATGCGAGGTGGTCCTGCTGGATATCTCCATGCCCGGCGTCAACGGCCTGGAGGCCATCCCACGGATTCGCGCGTTGAGCAATCCGCCGGCGATCCTGGTGCTGTCGATGCATGACGAGGCGCAAATGGCGGCGCGGGCGTTGAAGGTCGGCGCGGCGGGCTATGCGACCAAGGACAGCGATCCGGCCTTGTTGCTGACCGCCATTCGGCGGGTGGCTGGCGGTGGCCGTTATATCGACCCCGAGCTTGCCGACCGGATGGTCTTCGAGGTTGGCCTGACCGATGCCCGGCCACTGCATTCGCTGCTTTCGGAGCGCGAGTTCTCGGTGTTCGAGCGCCTGGCCCAGGGCGCCAATGTCAACGACATTGCCCAGCAGTTGGCGCTGAGCAACAAGACCATCAGTACCCACAAGGCGCGCCTGATGCAGAAGCTCAATGTGAATTCGCTGGCG
Organism: Pseudomonas sp. JQ170C; assembly: GCF_035581345.1. Classification (NCBI taxonomy): domain Bacteria; kingdom Pseudomonadati; phylum Pseudomonadota; class Gammaproteobacteria; order Pseudomonadales; family Pseudomonadaceae; genus Pseudomonas; species Pseudomonas sp. JQ170C. The sequence continues at coordinate 5,454,689 of NZ_CP141608.1, read as the reverse complement.
GAGCTGGTGAAGTACGCCATGGAGCACAAGCTGCTCTGAGTGTTCTGTTTGCGACATCTATCGCGAGGCAAGCCAGCTCTATATAGGTGCAGTGAGCACATTCAGGGTCAGGTTTGCCGCGCGACTGGTCTCTACATATCTAAAAACGCCATCCTTGTAGGGCAATCCCTACCCCAACCCTTCCACACGGCTGATATCAATCTCTCTCCGCCCCCGATTTGCGCCCGCTTGCACCTTCACTAGGCTGTAGAAACGCAGTCATCCAACAAGAAGGTACGGGTATGAGTGAGGTGAATTCGAGCGCTGCAGCCAGCGAAGTGCTGGTCAGCTTCCGTGGTGTGCAGAAGAGCTACGACGGCGAATCGCTGATCGTCAAAGACCTCAACCTGGATATTCGCAAAGGCGAGTTCCTGACCTTGCTCGGCCCCTCCGGCTCCGGCAAGACCACCAGCCTGATGATGCTGGCCGGCTTTGAAACGCCGACCGCTGGCGAAATCCAGTTGGCCGGCCGCTCCATCAACAACGTGCCGCCGCACAAGCGCGACATCGGCATGGTGTTCCAGAACTATGCGCTGTTCCCGCACATGACCGTGGCCGAAAACCTGGCGTTCCCCCTGAGCGTGCGCAACCTGAGCAAGACCGACATCAGCGAGCGGGTAAAGCGCGTGCTCAACATGGTCCAGCTCGATGCCTTCGCCAAGCGCTACCCCGGCCAGCTGTCCGGCGGCCAGCAGCAGCGGGTGGCCCTGGCCCGGGCATTGGTGTTCGAGCCGCAGCTGGTGCTGATGGACGAACCACTGGGTGCCCTCGACAAGCAGCTGCGTGAACACATGCAGATGGAAATCAAACACCTGCACCAGCGCCTTGGCGTCACCGTGGTCTATGTGACCCATGACCAGGGCGAAGCGCTGACCATGTCTGACCGGGTGGCGGTGTTCCACCAGGGCGAGATCCAGCAGATCGCCGACCCGCGCACCTTGTACGAAGAGCCGAAAAACACCTTCGTCGCCAACTTCATTGGTGAAAACAACCGTATCAATGGCCGCCTGATCAGTCAGGACGGCGAGCGCTGCCAGGTTCAACTGGCGCGCGGCGAGAAAGTCGAGGCCCTGGCGGTGAATGTCGGCCAGACCGGCGACCCCGTGACCTTGTCGATCCGTCCCGAGCGCGTGCGCCTCAATGGTCACAGCGAAAGCTGCGTCAACCGCTTCTCTGGCCGCGTGGCCGAATTCATCTATCTGGGCGACCACGTACGGGTCCGCCTGGAAGTCTGCGGCAAGGCCGATTTCTTCGTGAAGCAGCCGATTGCCGAACTCGACCCGGCCCTGGCCGTGGGCGATGTGGTACCGCTTGGCTGGGAGGTCCAGCACGCCCGCGCGCTTGATCCGATCCTGGAAGCCAATTGAAGGTTTGCTTCACCAACCCTGCACTGTGGAGAGAATAATAATGCTCAAACACTTGAAGTTGACCGCCCTGACAGTGGGTATGTTTGCTGCGGCCCAGGCCATGGCCGCCGACCTCACCGTGATTTCCTTCGGCGGCGCCAACAAGGCCGCCCAGGTCAAAGCGTTCTACGAACCATGGGAAAAGGCAGGTAACGGCAAGATCGTCGCCGGCGAGTACAACGGTGAAATGGCCAAGGTCAAGGCCATGGTCGACACCAAGAGCGTGTCGTGGAACCTGGTTGAAGTCGAGTCGCCGGAACTGGCCCGTGGTTGCGATGAAGGCATGTTCGAGGAGCTCGATCCTGCGCTGTTCGGCAACGAAGCAGATTATGTTCCGGGTGCCATCCAGCCTTGCGGCGTTGGTTTCTTCGTATGGTCCACGGTCATGGCCTACAACGCCGACAAACTGAAAACCGCACCGACCAGCTGGGCCGATTTCTGGGACACCAAGCAGTTCCCGGGCAAGCGCGGCCTGCGCAAGGGCGCCAAGTACACCCTGGAATTCGCGCTGATGGCCGATGGTGTCGCGCCCAAGGATGTGTACAAGGTGCTGGGCACCAAGGAAGGCCAGGACCGCGCCTTCAAGAAACTGGACCAACTCAAGCCAAGCATCCAGTGGTGGGAAGCCGGCGCTCAGCCGCCGCAGTACCTGGCATCGGGTGACGTAGTCATGAGCTCGGCCTACAACGGTCGGATCGCCGCCGTGCAGAAAGAGAGCAACCTGAAAGTGGTCTGGAACGGCGGCATCTACGACTTCGACGCCTGGGCCATTCCAAAGGGCGCGAAGAACGTTGAAGAAGCCAAGAAGTTCATCGCCTACTCGGTCAAGCCTGAGCAGCAGAAGATCTACTCGGAGAACATCGCGTATGGACCGGCCAATGCCACGGCGGTGAACCTGCTGTCCGATGAGGTCAAGAAAGACATGCCGACCACCCCGGAAAACATTGCCAACCAGGTACAGATCGACGTCGCCTTCTGGGCTGACAACAGCGAACAGCTGGAACAACGCTTCAACGCCTGGGCTGCCAAGTAAGGTCGGCTGATGGAGCGTCGGCGTACAGCCGGCGCTTCCTGTTCTCAAGATTTCGGAGTTCGCTATGGCCATCGCAGTGCCCCTCAAAGAAGGCGCCGGTTCCTCCCTCAAGCAGCGTCTTGCACGTGCCGAGCGGGTCAACCGCTGGAAAGCTCAGGCCCTGATCGCGCCGCTGGCGCTGTTCCTGCTGCTGGTTTTCCTCGTGCCCATTGCCGCGCTGTTGTACAAGAGCGTCGGCAACCCGGAGGTCGTCAACGGCCTGCCGCAGACCGTGACGGCCGTGGCCGCCTGGGATGGCAAGGGCTTGCCGGGTGAGTCAGTCTACAAGGCACTGAGCGAAGACCTTGGCCAGGCGCGCAAGAACCAGACCCTGGGCGATACGTCCAAGCGTTTGAACATGGAACTGGCAGGCTACCGCAGCCTGCTGGCCAAGACTGCCCGAGCCCTGCCGTTCAAGACCGAGCCGGCTTCCTATAAAGAAGCGTTGCAGGAACTGGACGAGCGCTGGGGTGATCCGGCGTACTGGCAGGCGATTCGCCGTAACACCAGTAGCGTCACCTCTTTCTATCTGTTGGCAGCCCTGGACCATCGTATCGATGACCTGGGTGAGCTGGCCAAGGCCACCCCGGACCAGGCGATTTACCTGGATATCTTCACCCGTACGCTGTGGATGGGCTTTGTCATCACCGCCATCTGCCTGGTGTTGGCCTACCCGCTGGCGTACCTGCTGGCCAACTTGCCGACCCGCCAGAGCAACTTGCTGATGATTCTGGTGCTGTTGCCGTTCTGGACGTCGATCCTGGTGCGGGTCGCCGCCTGGATTGTGCTGCTGCAGTCGGGCGGTTTGATCAACAGCGCGCTGATGGCCGTGGGCATCATCGACAAACCGCTGGAGCTGGTGTTCAACCGCACGGGTGTGTACATCTCCATGGTCCACATTCTGCTGCCGTTCATGATCCTGCCGATCTACAGCGTGATGAAGGGCATTTCGCCGACCTACATGCGTGCGGCGATTTCCCTGGGCTGCCATCCATTCGCCAGCTTCTGGCGGGTGTACTTCCCGCAGACCTACGCCGGTGTGGGCGCAGGTTGCCTGCTGGTGTTCATCCTGGCCATCGGCTACTACATCACCCCGGCGCTGCTGGGCAGCCCGAACGACCAGATGGTCAGCTACTTCGTGGCCTTCTATACCAACACCAGCATCAACTGGGGCATGGCGACCGCCCTGGGCGGCTTGCTGTTGCTGGCGACCGTGCTGTTGTACCTGATCTATAGCTGGCTGGTCGGCGCCAGCCGCCTGCGTCTGAGCTGAGGAGCGTTGTCATGCTGAGCCCCTACATGTCGCCCGTTGAGCGGGTCTGGTTCTACAGCTTGCGCATCCTTTGCGGGCTGATCCTGTTGTTCCTGGTGTTGCCGGTGCTGGTGATCATTCCGTTGTCGTTCAACTCCGGCAGCTTCCTGGTCTATCCGCTGCAGGGGTTCTCGCTGCAGTGGTACCAGGACTTCTTCGCCTCGGCCGAGTGGATGCGGGCCCTGAAGAACAGCATCATCGTTGCCCCGGCGGCAACGGTACTGGCAATGATCTTCGGCACCCTGGCTTCGATCGGCCTGACCCGTGGCGACTTCCCCGGCAAGTCGCTGATCATGGCGCTGGTGATTTCGCCCATGGTGGTGCCGGTGGTGATCATCGGTGTGGCCAGTTACCTGTTCTTCGCCCCATTGGGGCTGGGTAACAGCTTCATTTCGTTGATCCTGGTCCATGCGGTGCTGGGTGTGCCGTTCGTCATCATTACCGTGTCGGCGACCCTGCAGGGCTTCAACTACAACCTGGTGCGGGCGTCGGCAAGCCTGGGCGCCTCGCCGCTGACGACCTTCCGTCGGGTGACGTTGCCGCTGATTGCCCCGGGGGTGATTTCCGGTGCCTTGTTCGCCTTTGCCACCTCGTTCGACGAAGTGGTGGTGACCTTGTTCCTGGCAGGGCCGGAGCAGGCCACCTTGCCACGGCAGATGTTCAGCGGTATCCGCGAGAACCTCAGCCCCACCATTGCGGCGGCGGCGACCTTGCTGATCGCGTTCTCGGTGGTGCTGTTGCTGACCCTGGAATGGTTGCGCGGGCGCAGCGAGAAGTTGCGCACCCAGCAGCCGGAGTGATGTTTCGCAGGGCAAGCCCGCTCCTGCCGCAGGAGCGGGCTTGCCCCGCGATTTGATGTCGGTCAGCCCCAGACCGATTCACTGAGGTACAATGCGCGCCACCGTGATTCTGCCCTACAGGTGCGCCATGCAGCCCTACGCTATTGCCCCCTCCATCCTCTCTGCCGATTTCGCTCGCCTGGGCGAGGAAGTCGACAACGTCCTGGCCGCTGGTGCCGACATCGTCCACTTCGACGTGATGGACAACCACTACGTACCCAACCTGACCATCGGCCCGATGGTTTGCACCGCGCTGCGTAAATACGGCGTCACCGCACCCATCGACGTACACCTGATGGTCAGCCCGGTCGACCGCATCATCGGCGACTTCATCGAAGCGGGCGCCAGCTACATTACCTTCCATCCGGAAGCCAGCCTGCACATCGATCGTTCGCTACAGTTGATTCGCGACGGTGGTTGCAAAGCCGGCCTGGTGTTCAACCCGGCAACCCCGCTCGACACCCTCAAGTACGTGATGGACAAGGTCGACATGATCCTGTTGATGAGCGTCAACCCAGGCTTTGGTGGCCAGAAGTTCATCCCCGGCACCCTCGACAAGCTGCGTGAAGCGCGCGCGCTGATCGATGCCAGCGGTCGTGATATCCGCCTGGAAATCGACGGTGGCGTGAACGTGAACAATATTCGTGAAATTGCCGCTGCTGGCGCCGATACCTTTGTTGCAGGCTCGGCGATCTTCAACGCGCCGGACTACAAGGAAGTCATCGCCAAGATGCATGCCGAACTGGCCCTGGCCTGCGCATGAGTGGCTTCGAGCAGCTGTTCCCCGGCGCTCTGCCCAGGCTGGTGATGTTCGATCTGGACGGTACTCTGATCGACTCGGTACCCGACCTGGCTGCGGCGGTGGATCACATGCTGCTCGAATTGGGACGCCCGCCCGCCGGCCTTGAGGCTGTTCGCCACTGGGTCGGCAATGGTGCCCCGGTGTTGGTGCGCAGGGCGCTGGCTGGCGGCCTCGACCACACCGGTGTCGATGACGACGAAGCGGAAAAAGCCCTCGAACTGTTCATGCAGGCTTATGCCAGGAGCCATGAACTGACCGTGGTCTACCCCGGTGTACGCGATACCCTCAAGTGGCTGCACAAGCAGGGTGTCGAGATGGCCCTGATCACCAACAAGCCGGAGCGCTTTGTGGGCCCCTTGCTCGACCAGATGAAGATTGGTCGATATTTTCGCTGGATCATCGGTGGCGATACCCTGCCACAGAAAAAGCCCGATCCGGCAGCCCTGTTATTCGTGATGAAAATGGCGGGTGTACCGGCCGAGCAGGCGCTGTTCGTCGGCGACTCACGCAGTGATGTGCTGGCGTCCAAGGCCGCTGGCGTCAAGTGCGTAGGCCTGACCTATGGCTACAACCACGGTCGTCCCATCAGCGAAGAAACACCTTGCCTGGTCATTGATGACCTGCGCGCGCTGTTGCCTGGTTGCTTAGATCCGGCCACTGGGATAACGTTGGCTGACGTTCAATCCCCCTCAGATCGAGATTCCATCGTGGCGGTTACCGGCAAACTCTGGATGAAAGTTATCAAGGCCCTGGCCCGTTGGCGTTGGCGCGCCTGACTTTTCTCTGCCGGCCGTTGCCGGCCCGTTTGCCTGTTCGACCCAATTGCTGCTTGCCACGAGGCTATCATGACCCGCGAAGAATTCCTGCGCCTGGCCGCTGAAGGCTACAACCGCATTCCCCTGGCCTGCGAGACCCTGGCCGACTTCGACACGCCGCTGTCGATCTACCTGAAACTGGCTGACCAACCCAACTCCTACCTGCTCGAATCGGTGCAGGGCGGCGAGAAGTGGGGGCGTTACTCGATCATTGGCCTGCCATGCCGCACTGTCATGCGTGTGCATGATCATCAGGTGCGGATCACCCACGACGGTGTGCAGATCGAACAGCACGAAGTGGAAGATCCACTGGCGTTCGTCGAAAGCTTCAAGGAACGCTACAAGGTGCCGACCATTGCCGGTCTGCCGCGCTTCAACGGTGGCCTGGTCGGCTACTTCGGCTATGACTGCGTGCGCTATGTGGAGCGGCGCCTGGGCAAGTGCCCGAACCCGGACCCGCTGGGCGTACCCGATATCCTGCTGATGGTCTCCGATGCGGTAGTGGTGTTCGACAACCTGGCGGGCAAGATGCACGCCATCGTGCTGGTCGACCCGGCCCAGGAAAGCGCCTACGAAAACGGTCTGGCACGACTGGAAGGCCTGCTTGAGCAACTGCGCCAGCCCATCACCCCGCGTCGTGGCCTGGAGCTCGGTGGCCCGCCTGCTGCGGAGCCGGCGTTCCGCTCAAGCTTTACCCAGGCCGACTACGAGCGTGCGGTCGACACCATCAAGGAGTACATCCTGGCCGGTGACTGCATGCAGGTGGTGCCGTCCCAGCGCATGTCGATCGACTTCAAGGCAGCGCCCATCGACCTGTACCGGGCGCTGCGTTGCTTCAACCCGACGCCGTACATGTACTTCTTCAATTTCGGCGACTTCCATGTAGTCGGCAGCTCGCCTGAGGTGCTGGTACGGGTCGAAGACAATCTGGTCACCGTCCGGCCGATCGCCGGCACCCGACCACGCGGGGCTACTGAAGAAGCCGATCAGGCGCTGGAAGAAGACCTGCTGTCGGACGACAAGGAAATCGCCGAGCACCTGATGCTGATCGACCTGGGCCGCAACGATGCCGGTCGCGTGTCGGCGACGGGTACCGTCAAGGTCACTGAGAAAATGGTGATCGAGCGTTACTCCAACGTCATGCACATCGTTTCCAACGTCACCGGTGAATTGAAGGAAGGCCTGAGCGCGATGGATGCGCTGCGCGCCATCCTGCCGGCCGGGACCTTGTCCGGGGCGCCGAAGATTCGCGCCATGGAGATCATCGACGAACTGGAGCCGGTCAAGCGCGGGGTCTATGGTGGGGCCGTCGGTTACTTTGCCTGGAACGGCAACATGGACACCGCCATCGCAATTCGTACCGCGGTCATCAAGGATGGCGAGCTGCATGTACAGGCCGGTGGTGGCATTGTCGCCGACTCGGTACCTGCACTGGAATGGGAAGAAACCATCAACAAGCGCCGGGCGATGTTCCGGGCGGTAGCGCTGGCTGAACAAACGCCGCGCAGCTGATCGAAACCACGCCTGTCCACCCGGCGAAATTGATTCTAGAGGTTGAACCCAGATGCTACTGATGATCGACAACTACGACTCCTTCACCTACAACGTCGTGCAGTACCTCGGCGAGTTGGGTGCAGAGGTCAAGGTCATTCGCAACGACGAACTGACCATCGCCCAGATCGAAGCCCTGAACCCCGAGCGCATTGTGGTCTCCCCCGGCCCGTGCACGCCGACCGAAGCGGGTGTTTCCATCGAAGCCATCCTGCACTTTGCCGGCAAACTGCCGATTCTTGGCGTGTGCCTGGGCCACCAGTCCATCGGCCAGGCCTTTGGCGGCGATGTGGTACGTGCCCGCCAAGTGATGCACGGCAAGACCAGCCCGGTTTTGCATAAAGACCTGGGCGTGTTTGCCGGCCTGAACAATCCGCTGACCGTGACCCGCTACCATTCGCTGGTGGTCAAGCGCGAAACCCTGCCTGAATGCCTGGAGCTGACCGCCTGGACCGCATTTGAAGACGGTTCGGTGGACGAAATCATGGGCCTTCGCCATAAAGAGCTGAATATCGAAGGGGTGCAGTTCCACCCCGAGTCGATCCTCACCGAGCAGGGCCACGAGCTGTTCGCCAATTTCCTCAAGCAGACCGGCGGCCGCCGTTAAGGATTGATCATGGATATCAAGAACGCGCTCAGCCGCATCGTCGGCCACCTGGACTTGAGCACCGAAGAAATGCGCGATGTGATGCGCGAGATCATGACTGGCCAGTGCAGTGAAGCGCAGATCGGTGCGTTCATGATGGGCATGCGCATGAAGAGCGAGAGCATCGACGAAATCGTCGGTGCGGTTTCGGTGATGCGCGAGCTGGCCGACAAGGTCGAACTCAACACCCTCGATCAAGTGGTCGATGTGGTCGGCACTGGCGGTGATGGTGCCAACATCTTCAACGTCTCCACCGCTTCGGCCTTTGTGGTTGCCGCCGCCGGCTGCACCGTGGCCAAGCATGGCAACCGTGCGGTATCGGGCAAGAGCGGCAGCGCCGACTTGCTGGAAGCTGCCGGTATCTACCTGAACCTGACGCCCGTGCAGGTGGCGCGTTGCATCGACAGCGTCGGCATCGGTTTCATGTTCGCCCAGACCCACCACAAAGCGATGAAGTACGCCGCTGGCCCGCGCCGTGACCTGGGGCTGCGTACCCTGTTCAACATGCTTGGCCCGCTTACGAATCCGGCCGGTGTGCAGCACCAGGTGGTCGGCGTGTTCACCCAGGCACTGTGCCGGCCATTGGCCGAAGTGCTGCAGCGGTTGGGCAGCAAGCATGTGCTGGTGGTGCATTCCAAGGATGGGCTGGATGAGTTCAGCCTGGCCGCGCCTACCTTCGTCGCCGAGCTGAAGAACGGCCAGATCACCGAGTATTGGGTCGAGCCCGAAGACCTCGGGATGAAGAGCCAGAGCCTGCACGGCCTGGCCGTGGAAAGCCCGGCCAAGTCCCTGGAGCTGATCCGCGATGCCCTGGGGCGGCGCAAGACCGAGAACGGTCAGAAGGCGGCCGAAATGATCGTGCTCAATGCCGGCGCTGCGCTGTATGCCGCTGATCACGCAATGACCCTCAAGCAAGGCGTCGAGCTCGCGCACGATGCACTGCACACCGGCCTTGCCCGGGAAAAACTCGAAGAACTGGGCGCGTTCACCGCCGTATTCAAGCAGGAGAATGAAGGATGAGTGTGCCGACGGTTCTGGAAAACATCCTGGCTCGCAAGGTGCAGGAAGTTGCCGAGCGCAGCGCCCGGGTCAGCCTGGCCGAACTGGAGCGTCTGGCCGCGGGTGCCGATGCGCCGCGCGGTTTTGCCAACGCACTGATCGAGCAGGCCAAGCGCAAGCAGCCGGCGGTGATTGCCGAAATCAAGAAGGCCTCCCCGAGCAAAGGCGTGATCCGCGAGCACTTCGTACCCGCCGAGATCGCCGTCAGCTACGAAAAAGGCGGGGCGACCTGCCTGTCGGTACTGACCGACGTAGATTACTTCCAGGGTGCCGACAGCTACCTGCAACAGGCCCGCTCGGCCTGCAAGCTGCCAGTGATCCGCAAGGACTTCATGATCGATCCCTACCAGATCGTCGAAGCCCGTGCCCTGGGCGCCGATTGTGTGCTGTTGATCGTGGCGGCGCTGGACGATGTGAAAATGGCAGAGCTGGCGGCCACGGCCAAAAGCGTCGGTCTTGATGTGCTGGTTGAAGTGCACGACGGCGACGAGCTGGAGCGCGCACTGAAAACCCTCGATACCCCGTTGGTCGGCGTCAACAACCGAAACCTGCACACCTTCGATTTCAGCCTTGAGACCACCCTCGACTTGTTGCCGCGCATCCCCCGTGATCGCCTGGCCATCACCGAGAGCGGCATTCTCAACCGTGCCGATGTCGAGCTGATGGAAATCAACGAGGTGTATTCGTTCCTGGTGGGTGAAGCCTTCATGCGTGCCGAGCACCCGGGCCTGGAACTGCAACGTCTGTTCTTCCCCGAGCGGGCGGTGCAGAATCCGGTTCAAGGACTGGACTGATTCAACGTTGAAGCCGGCATTGCCGGCTTTTTTGTACCTACAAGGTTATCGCAATGACTGATCAACTAATGGATGTGACTGTCGAGGCCGGCCTGCATGCCGAGCAAGAATTGCTGGCGGCGGTGTGCAAGGGTGAAAAAGACAACGGCGTGTTGTTCTGGCGCCCGACCGACCATGCCCTGGTCATGCCGCGGCGCATGAGTCGTCTGGAGGGATTCGAGGCGGCCTGTGCAGAGCTGGCGATTGCCGGTTGGCCGGTACTCTTGCGTGAAACCGGCGGCGAGCCGGTGCCGCAGTCGCCCGCGGTGATCAATATTGCGCTGGTCTATGTGGCGCCGCGTAGCGAAGGCGATCACGGTCGTATCGAGAATGCCTACGAGCGTCTGTGTTTGCCATTGTGCGAGGTATTGCGCGAGTGGGGCGGTCTGGCTTCGGTGGGCGAGATCGAGGGCGCGTTCTGTGACGGTCGCTACAACGTCAACCTCAATGGCCGCAAGTTGGTGGGAACCGCCCAGCGCTGGCGCCAGGGCCTGGGTGGCAAGCGTCCGGTGGTGTTGGTGCACGGTGCCTTGTTGCTCGATAACGAGCGCGAGTCGATGGTGGCAGCGGTCAACCGCTTCAATGAGTGTTGCGAACTGGAGCAGCGTTGCCAGGCCGACAGCCACATCGCCTTGCACGAAGTGGTTCCCGAGGCGCCGTTGCTCGAACGCCTCGGCCAGGCTTACGCCGAAGTGATCAAAGGCATCGCCCGGGACTAACGGGTGCCGTAGACCACCATGGTCTTGCCTTTGACGTGAACCAGGCTGCGTTCTTCAAGATCCTTGAGTACGCGGCCGACCATCTCCCTCGAGCAACCCACGATTCGACCGATCTCCTGGCGGGTGATCTTGATCTGCATGCCATCGGGGTGGGTCATGGCGTCGGGTTGTTTGCACAGTTCCAGCAGGCAACGGGCGACGCGTCCGGTGACATCGAAGAAGGCCAGGTCACCGACCTTGCGCGTGGTATTGCGCAGGCGCTGGGCCATCTGGCTGCCCAGGGCATAAAGAATGTCTGGGTCCTGGCGCGCCAGTTCGCGGAATTTCTCGTAGCTGATTTCCGCCACTTCGCATTCACTCTTGGCGCGGACCCAGGCACTGCGCTGTTGCTCCTGCCCTGATTGCTCGAACAGGCCCAGCTCGCCGAAAAAGTCGCCGTTATTGAGGTAGGCGATGATCATCTCGTGGCCGTCATCGTCCTCGATCAGGATGGTCACTGAACCCTTGACGATAAATGACAGCGTCTCGGCCTTGTCGCCGGCGCAGATGATGTTGCTTTTGGCCGCGTAGCGGCGCCGCTGGCAGTGGGCGAGCAGCTTGTCGATGTTCTTGATCTTGGCTGAAAGGGCTGAAGCAACCATGGCTGAATCCCGGTAAGAGGCAACGCGTGAACACTTTTATAGGTAGTCTGGCCAAAAGCGCCAGTGATTTGGCGTCAGCTTATCAGACACTTATTGGTGTATCGGCAGAATTCACTTTGCACTTGAGCTTTTCCACCAGCCCTTCTGGGTCTAAGCTGGCAGCCTTTTTTCTAGCAGGGGAGTCCGGATGATGAAGGCACGTATCCAGTGGGCAGGCGAAGCCATGTTTCTGGGCGAATCGGGTAGTGGCCATGTCGTGGTCATGGACGGCCCACCCGAAGCAGGCGGTCGCAACCTGGGCGTGCGGCCCATGGAAATGCTCTTGCTGGGCCTGGGTGGTTGCAGCAACTTCGATGTGGTCAGCATCCTGAAAAAATCCCGTCAGGCCGTAGAAAGCTGCGAAGCCTTCCTCGAGGCAGAGCGCGCCAGCGAGGATCCGAAGGTGTTCACCAAGATCCACCTGAACTTCGTGGTCAAAGGTCGTGGCCTGAAGGACGCGCAGGTCAAGCGTGCGGTGGAGTTGTCGGCAGAGAAGTACTGCTCGGCTTCGATCATGCTCGGGCGGGCAGGAGTGGACATCACCCATAGCTACGAGATTATTGAGCTCGGTTGATTTGAATGCATCGCGGGGCAAGCCCGCTCCTACAGATTGTGTGGGAGTGGGCTTGCCCCGCAATCGGGTTAGCGGCGCAGGCCCGGCAGAAGTTTCAGCAAGCCACTGGGTACGCACGCACGAAAGCGTGTGCTCAGCCCCTCACGATGTTTCTGGTACTGCAGCCCCAACCCGATGACGCCCAGGCCGATCAAGGTCAGCACCACCGGGAACAGCAGGGACTCGGCAAACACTTCATACGACAGGTAACCCAGGTACGCGGCCACACCCAAGGCCCCGAAAACCATGAACATGGGCCTGCGCAGCAACACCGCCACACCCATCAAGCCAAGATTGATCAAGCAGTAAAGCGCCTTGTTCAGCTCGCTGTCGCTTTCCATCAGGCTCAGCCCCAGCCAGAACGCCAGCAAGCCTGCCAGGTAGCCCCAGAAGGCATAGTCCTGCCGGGTGCGGCCGTCGATCACCAGAAAGACCACCAGCAATCCCAGACCGAACCAAAGGGAAACAGTGAGCCGCTGGTCCCAGTTGAAGGCATCGCCGTAGGCCCACTCGCTCAGGTCCATGGACATGAACCACAGCGCCCCGGCAATCGGCATCACGATGAAGGGGAAGGGAATCAGGCGCAGCATCAGCAAGCCGGCGACAACCGTAGCGGCTTCCATCAACAGCCAGCCGCCCTGCACGTAGGTGTAGTAGTTGTGGTAGTTGCTCTGGCTGTCGTCCAGCGGCCAGAAGCCGGTGAGCCGCTCGATGGCAAATACAGCCAAGGGCACGATGCTGACGGCAACGGCTGCCAGTACGCCGGCAGGAATCACCTGGCCGCGCCGCTGCATGAGCAGCCCGGCGGCGGTCAGGCCACCAATATAAAGAAGGGAGATGATCAGCAGGGCGCTGTCGCCTATGCGCATCCAGGCCTCGCTGAGCAGCCAGCCCATGGCGCCCATGATCAACAGGGCACCGAAGTAGAAGGCCACATGGGCCAGCTGGAAACTGGCGCGAGTCGTTGGCTGGCGCTTGAGAAACTCCAGCAGGGCCTGGTCCTGGCCGGGGTTCAGAACGCCTGCGCTGACGGCGCGGGCCAGGTCCTTGGCATCGAAGCGTTCCGTCATGGCGTGTCCTAGATGCGGTAGGTGCTCTTGGTCATGACCTTGGCCATCAGGCTCATCCCAAAGCGCACGGGAGCTGGGAAGCGGAAGCCGCCAGCCTCCAGGGCTGACTCGGCGTGTTGTTCTTCGTCAACGCGCATCTGTTCAAGGATAGCCCGGGATTTTTCATCCTCGGCCGGGATCTGCTCCAGGTGCTCGTCCAGGTGCTTGCACACTTGATGCTCGGTAGCGGCGACGAACCCCAGGCTGACCTTGTCGCTGACCAGGCCGGCCAGCGCGCCGATGCCGAACGACATGCCGTAGAACAGCGGATTGAGCACGCTGGGATGACTGCCCAGTTGGCGGATGCGTTGTTCGCACCAGGCCAGGTGGTCGATTTCTTCTTCGGCGGCGTGCTCCATGGCCTTGCGTACCTGCGGCAGCTTGGCGGTCAGGGCCTGGCCCTGGTACAGCGCCTGGGCGCAGACTTCACCGGTGTGGTTGATACGCATCAGCCCGGCCACGTGGCGGGTTTGGGTATCGTCCAGGTCGACGTCCGGCTGGATGATGGCCGGCGAGGGGCGGGAAGGTTGGCCGCTGAAGGGAAGCAAGGTGCGCATGGCGGTATCGGCCTGCAGCAACAAGCGGTCGAGCGGCGAATAGTGACGTTCGGTAGCCATCGGGCACCTCCGCAAGAATGTGCCCGACAGTTTACCGCAATCGAGTTGATCGGGCTTGCCCTGGATCAGCCCGGTGGCCAGTGCATCTGGCGCTGACCCAGCACGTGCATATGAATGTGGTAGACGGTCTGGCCACCCAGTTCATTGCAGTTCATGACCACGCGGAAACCGTCTTCACAGCCCAGTTCCTTGGCCAGGCGCTGGGCGGTGAACAGGATGTGTCCGGCCAGGCCTTTGTCTTCTTCCGTCAGGTCGTTCAGCGTACGGATGGGCTTTTTCGGGATAACCAGAAAATGCACCGGTGCCTGCGGGGCGATATCGTGGAAGGCCAGAACCTGGTCGTCCTCGTAGATGATCTTGGCCGGGATCTCCCGGTTGATGATCTTGGTGAACAGAGTTTCCACTACGGTTGCTCCATGATGGGGGTCGGGCCTGAGTGTACTCAGGCTGTGGGTCGGCGCCCAGCCCTGGGCCGGTTAACGCGGGCAATAGGCCTGATTGATGACGCCGGCGATCTTGCGGGCCAGCCAGCGGGAGATCAGGCGTGGGCTGAAGGCCAGCCAGCGATTGCGTCGACCGGGAATGATCAGGGCGCGGTTTTTATCCAGTGCTCGAACGGTGTACAGCGCCACTTCCTCTGGGCTCAGGCAGCGCTGGCCTTTCTCCAGGCGAGGAATGCGGCGCAGCGGTGAACGAACCGGGCCCGGGCACAGAACGGACACCTTGATGCCGGTGCGCTTGAGCTCTTCGCGCAGGCCTTCGGAAAAGCTCAGCACATAGGCCTTGCTGGCGGCATAGCTGGTCATCCAGGGGCCAGGCGCAAAGGCGGCCAGCGAGGCGACGTTGAGAATCTGGCCGCCGCCTTGCAAGGCCATGGCATTGCCCAAGGCATGACACAGGCGTGTCAGGGCGAGGATGTTGACCTCGATCAGGTCCTGTTCGTCGCCCCACTCCTGGGCCAGGAACGGGCCATAGGTGCGGATACCGGCGCAGTTGACCAGTAAGTCGATCTGCCGCTCGCCTTCTTCGAGCTCAAGCAAAAAGCCGGACAGGCGCAAAGGCTCACCCAGGTCGCAGGCGCGGAACAGCACTTCGACGCCAAAGCGTTGGGTCAGCTCGATGGCAATGCTTTCGAGCAGGTCGCGCTGACGTGCCACCAGAATCAGATTGCGCCCCCGGCGTGCCAGTGCTTCGGCCAGTGCCAGGCCCAGACCGCTGGAGGCACCGGTGATCATGGCGTAACGGGTCATGCAGTTCTCCAGTGGCTAGGGGCAGGGCGCAGAGTTTACAGGAGTCAGCCGGGCCAGCGCTGGCTCAGGGTTGCGGCAGAGGCCTGGGCCTGGCGGTATTCGGCGTCCAGGCGGGCGATCAACTGCTCGGTGGAGCACAGCGCGTCGATGGCGCCGACACCTTGCCCGGCAGACCAGACGGTTTTCCAGGCCTTGGCTTCGTCATCAATGGGTTTGAGCTTGGTTTCGACATTGGCGCGCAGGGCTGCCATGTCGAAGCCGGCGTTTTCCAGGCTCTGGCGCATGAAACTGGCCGGCACCCCGGAAACCGCAGCGGTGTGGATGATATCGGCTGCCTTGGCGCCCAGCATCATTTCTTTGTAGCCGTCCGGGGCGCGGCTTTCGTGGGTGGCGATAAAGCGCGTCCCGAGGTAAGCGAGGTCAGCGCCGAGCAGTTGCGCGGCAAGAATCTCGTGGCCACGGTTCAGGCAGCCGGCCAGCAGCAAGGTTTTATCGAAGAACTGGCGGATTTCGGCGAGCAGGGCGAACGGGCTCCAGGTGCCGGCATGGCCGCCAGCGCCGGCAGCCACGGCAATCAGGCCATCGACGCCTGCCTCGGCGGCTTTCTCGGCGTGCCGGCGAGTGGTCACGTCATGGAACACCAGGCCGCCATAACTGTGCACGGCATCGACCAGCTCTTTCACTGCACCCAGGCTGGTAATCACGATCGGTACTTTGTGCTCTACGCAGATCGCCAGGTCTGCCTGCAGGCGCGGGTTGCTCTGATGGACGATCAGGTTGACCGCATACGGGGCCGGGTTGTCCAGGGCTTCAAGGCCGGCCTCGATCTCTTCGAGCCAGGCCTTGAAACCGGCGCTATCACGCTGGTTCAGCGCGGGGAAACTACCGACCACGCCATTGGCGCAGCAGGCCAGGACAAGTTGCGGGTTGGAGATCAGAAACATCGGCGCTGCAACCACTGGCAGGCGCAAGCGTTGTTCAAGCAGGGCAGGCAATGACATGACAGGTTTCCCGAGGCTGAGTGATAACGGAGGTCAGAACGGTTTGACCACTACCAGAATTACGATGCCGAGCAGGATCAGCACCGGCACTTCATTGAACCAGCGATAGTAGACATGGCTGCGGGTGTTTTCACCGCGGGCGAAGCGCTTGAGCTGGGCGCCGCACATGTGGTGATAACCGGTGAGCAGGACAATCAGGGTGAGCTTGGCATGCATCCAGCCCTGGCTCAGGAAGCCCGGGGTCAGGCTCAGCAGCCAGATACCGAAGATGAACGTGGCAATCATTGCCGGTCCCATGATCCCGCGGTACAGCTTGCGCTCCATGGTGACGAAACGTTCCTGGCTGATGCTGTCCTGGCTCTGGGCGTGATAGACGAATAGCCGTGGCAGGTAGAACAGGCCGGCAAACCAGCAGACCACGCTGACGATATGCAGGGCTTTGATCCAGAGAAAAAGCATGAGGTTGAGTTCCTTCAGGGTTCACGGTCGTCAGATAGTAGAGGCTAGGCGCCTGGCGGGCCATCTCAACAGTTGTGAGGGCAGTGCCGCGGCCCTTATTATCGTGGGCTTTCCAGTCGGTTCGTTGATAAGGGGCACGCGTTATGGTCAAGGTCGGTATCGTCGGCGGCACGGGTTACACCGGGGTCGAGCTGCTGCGTCTGTTGGCACAGCATCCACAGGCTGAGGTGGCGGTCATCACCTCGCGCTCCGAAGCTGGCCTGGCGGTCGCTGACATGTACCCGAACCTGCGTGGCCACTATGACGGCCTGGCCTTCAGCGTGCCGGACGTGAAGACCCTGGCCGCGTGCGATGTGGTCTTCTTTGCCACGCCCCACGGTGTTGCCCATGCGCTGGCCGGTGAGTTGCTGGCAGCGGGCACCAAGGTTATCGACCTGTCTGCCGACTTCCGCCTGCAGGACGCTGATGAGTGGGCCAAATGGTACGGCCAGCCCCATGGCGCACCGGAGTTGCTCAAGGATGCGGTCTACGGCTTGCCGGAGGTCAACCGCGAGCAGATTCGCCAGGCGCGCCTGATCGCCGTTCCGGGTTGCTACCCGACAGCGACCCAGCTGGGTTTTCTGCCCTTGCTGGAGGCTGGTATCGCCGATGCTTCGCGCCTGATCGCCGACTGCAAGTCGGGTGTCAGTGGTGCCGGCCGCGGCGCCTCGGTCGGCTCACTGTTCTGCGAAGCCGGCGAAAGCATGAAAGCCTATGCAGTCAAAGGCCACCGCCACCTGCCAGAAATCACCCAGGGCCTGCGCCGGGCTGCCGGGGGCGACGTCGGCCTGACCTTCGTACCGCACCTGACGCCGATGATTCGCGGCATCCACTCCACCCTGTACGCAACAGTCGCCGACACCTCGGTCGACTTGCAGGCACTGTTCGAGAAGCGCTATGCCGATGAGCCGTTCGTCGACGTAATGCCGGCCGGCAGCCATCCGGAAACCCGCAGCGTGCGTGGCGCCAACGTCTGCCGCATCGCCGTGCACCGGCCGCAGGATGGTGACCTGGTGGTGGTGTTGTCGGTGATCGACAACCTCGTCAAAGGTGCCTCCGGCCAGGCTGTACAGAACCTCAACATCCTGTTTGGGCTGGACGAGCGCATGGGTCTTTCCCACGCCGGCTTGCTGCCCTAACCCCGAGGCCAAACGCTGCAAGCCAAGCGATCCGCGATCCACTTATGGCTTGCAGCGTTCCCCTTGCGGCTTATGTATTGTTGACCGCTTTTCTCGGAGAAGCGGATAATGCGCGTCATCACGCATTATGGCGGCATAGCGCCGGGAGATAGTCAGCATGAGCGTCGAATCCTTCACCCCAGTGGCTTTGCAGTTCACAGAGGGTGCAGCGCACAAGGTGAAGACCCTGGTCGATGAAGAAGGCAATGATCGCCTGAAGTTGCGAGTGTTCGTGACAGGCGGCGGTTGCTCGGGTTTTCAGTACGGTTTCACTTTCGATGAAGACGTCGCCGAAGACGACACCATCGTCGAGCGCGAAGGCGTGGCTCTGGTGGTCGATCCGATGAGCTTCCAATACCTGGCAGGAGCCGAAGTGGATTACCAGGAAGGCCTGGAAGGCTCGCGTTTCGTCATCAAGAATCCGAATGCCAGCACCACCTGTGGTTGCGGCTCATCGTTCTCGATTTGATCGCAGGGTAGGTTACAACGCAAAACGCCGCGCATTAGCGCGGCGTTTTGCGTTTTGCGGGTCAGGCCGGGTAGATGGCGCCAAGCACCCGCAAGCCACGGGCAGCAGTGACGCTTGGGCGGTTGGCCGGAACGCCTTGCAGGCAGCAATGGGCCAGCCAGGCGAAGGCCATGGCCTCGACCCAGTCAGGATCAACACCATGGGCCGCGGTACTGGTGACCCGGGCTTCAGGCAGCAGCGCCGCCAGGCGACGCATCAGTGCACTGTTGTGGGCGCCGCCACCGCACACCAACAGTGCCTGGGTGTCCTGTTGGGCGACCTGCAGGGAGCTGACGATGCTGTGAGCGGTAAGCTCGAGCAGCGTTGCCTGGACGTCCATAGCTGCAATTGCCGGCAGTGTTGCCAGGTGCTGCTTGAGCCACGGCAGGTTGAACACTTCGCGACCGGTGCTTTTGGGACCGGTGCCGGCGAAGAAAGGATCGCTGAGCAGGGCGCCAAGCAGACCCGGGTCGACGTTGCCACTGGCGGCCCAGGCGCCGTCGGCGTCGTAGCTGTGGCCTTGTTGCTCATGAATCCAGGCGTCGAGTAGTACGTTGCCAGGGCCGCAGTCGAAACCACTGACCGGCTTGTCCTGCTCTATCAGGCTGAGATTGCTGAATCCGCCGACATTAAGCACCGCCAGACGCTGCCCCTGATGCTCGAACAGGGCTTCATGGAAGGCAGGCACCAACGGTGCGCCCTGGCCTCCGGCGGCCACATCGCGGCGACGAAAATCCCCCACCACACAGATGCCGCTGAGCTCGGCAAGCAGCGCCGGGTTGCCGATTTGCACGGTAAACCCGCGCGCTGGCTCATGGCGAATGGTCTGGCCGTGGCTGCCAATGGCGCGGACATCTGCTGGCTTGAGGTTTTGCGCAGCCAGCAAGTGCTCGATGCCTTGGGCGGCAAGGCGTACCCATTGGTTTTCGGCAAGGGCGGCGCGAGCGACCTCGTCGGCGCCGCTGGCGCACAGGGCCAAAAGATCCTGGCGCAGGCTGGCGGGCATGGGGATGTAATGGGTGGCGAGCAGCCGGGTGTGCTGCTCTTGCTCGATCAATGCGATGTCCAGGCCATCAAGGCTGGTCCCGGACATCACTCCCAGATAAAGGGCCATCGCTTAGCGCTTGTTGGACGCGAGCATGGTGGCCTTTTCCTGGTTCATGCGTGCAACCAGGGGTTGGCTCTGCTGCTGGAAGCGCTGGCGCTCAGCCTTGGCGATGGGGTCGGCCATCGGCAGCTTCTGGCCCAGTGGGTCGACGTGGACGCCATTGACCTGGAACTCGTAGTGCAGGTGCGGACCGGTCGACAGGCCGGTGGTGCCGATGTAGCCGATAACCTGGCCCTGTTTGACGGTGCCGCCGGTCTTCACGCCTTTGGCGAAGCCCTGCATGTGCCCGTAAAGCGTCTGGTAGCGGTTGCCGTGCTGGATGATCACGGTATTGCCGTAGCCACCACGACGTCCGGCCAGCAGTACCTTGCCATCGCCGGCTGCCTTGATTGGCGTGCCGCGCGGCGCTGCATAGTCGACGCCTTTGTGGGCGCGGATCTTGTTCAGGATCGGGTGCTTGCGGCCTGCTGAAAAGCGCGAGCTGATGCGGGCGAAATCAACCGGGGTACGGATGAAGGCCTTGCGCATGCTGTTGCCGTCGGCGGTGTAGTAGTTGGTGTTGCCCTGTTTGTTGGTGTAGCGAACGGCAGTGAAGGTCTTGCCGCGATTGGTGAAGCGGGCAGAGAGGATATTGCCTGTGCCGACAACCTTGCCGTCCATGACCTTCTGCTCGTAGATGACGTCGAATTCGTCACCTTGGCGGATGTCCTGGGCGAAGTCGATGTCGTAGCCAAAGATCCGCGCCATGTCCATGGTCAGGCTGTGTGGCAGCCCGGCGCGCTGACCGGAAGCCGATAGCGAGTTCTTGATCACACCGTGTGCGTAGGCAGAGCGAACAACCGGCTTGCTGATCTCGCGGTTGAACGCGTAACCGTTTGCGCTTTTGGTCAGGCGGATGGTTTCAAGGTTGCTGACCTTGCTGTGCAGGCTGGCCAGTTTGCCGTCCTTGTCCAGCTCGATCTCCAGTACCTGGCCGCTTTTGAGCTGGCTGAATTGTTTGGCTTGCTTGTTGCTCGCCAGTACTTCATGCACGGCGGAGGAGGGCAGGCCTACTTTGGCAAACAGGGTCGACAGGGTGTCACCGCGGCTGACAGTGACTTCGCGGTGGCTTGGGTCCTTGGCAGGGGCGGCTTCCGGCGCGGGAACCGGCGCAGGTGCAGGCTCGACCTTGGCGGTGTTCTGCGCGGGCGCGGCGCCATCTTCGATCTGGGCGAATGGAGAGGTGTCGGCGGCGCTGGCGTTCTGGGTCAGCGGTGCTTCCGGTTCCTGTTTGAGCTGCTCGGCAGGGCTCTCCAGTTCCAGGTTGAGGGTGGTCTTCTTGGCTTCTACCTCGCTGGAGGGGAACACCAGCAAGGCCAGGCTGAGTAAGGCGGCGATGCCACTTGCGGCCAACAGATGGCTCTTCGGATAAAGCGGGGGCGCTTTAGGCGGTTCGTTGGTCATAGATGAATTGACTTTGAAATAGATGAATTGGAAAAGATGAATGACATGATGAAGATGAAATAACTGTATAAAATATAACCAAATCCCCTTCGGCGCAAGCGCGCAGACGTCATCAGTCGGCTTCGAGGTCACATCCGGGGCAAAAACTTGTAATTGATGGCTGATCTTGTATGGTTGGGGCCCTTTGAATCTGAGCCTTGCGGGTCTGTTATGAAGTCGGTTGAAGAGCAGCTAGCGCTGATCAAGCGTGGTGCGGAAGAGGTACTGGTAGAGTCCGAATTGGTCGAGAAGCTCAAGCGTGGGCAGCCGCTGCGGATCAAGGCGGGTTTCGATCCGACCGCGCCCGACCTGCACTTGGGGCACACCGTCCTTATTAACAAGCTGCGCCAGTTCCAGGATCTGGGGCATCAGGTCATTTTCCTGATCGGTGACTTCACCGGCATGATCGGTGATCCGAGCGGCAAGAGTGCCACGCGTCCGCCACTGACCCGTGAGCAGGTGTTGGATAACGCCGAGACCTATAAGCAGCAGGTGTTCAAGATTCTCGACCCGGCCAAGACCGAAGTCGCCTTCAACTCCACCTGGATGGACAAGCTGACGCCGGCCGATTTCATTCGCCTGGCTTCGCAGTACACCGTGGCGCGTATGCTCGAGCGCGATGATTTCGATAAGCGCTACACGACCAACCAGCCAATCGCTATCCACGAGTTCCTTTACCCGCTGGTGCAGGGCTACGACTCTGTCGCGCTCGAGTGTGACGTCGAGCTGGGTGGTACCGACCAGAAGTTCAACTTGCTGATGGGGCGCGAGCTTCAGCGTGCCTATGGTCAGGAAGCGCAGAACATCGTGACCATGCCGCTGCTCGAGGGGCTTGATGGCATCAAGAAGATGTCCAAGTCGCTGGGTAACTATGTGGGTATCCAGGAGGCGCCGGGTGTGATGTACAGCAAGCTGGTGTCGATCCCGGATACGTTGATGTGGCGCTACTTTGAGCTGCTCAGCTTCCGCTCGATGGAAGAGATTGATGCGTTCCGCGCTGATGTGGCTGCGGGTGCGAATCCGCGCGACATCAAGATCAAGCTGGCGGAAGAAATCGTTGCTCGTTTCCATGGGGAGGAGGCTGCGGCCAATGCTCATCGTGCGGCAGGTAACCGTATGAAGGAAGGCGAGCTGCCGGAAGATCTGCCCGAGGTCGAGGTGCTCGCAAGTGAAGAGATGCCGATCTCCGCTGTCCTTAATAAGGCAGGCCTGGTCAAGAACTCGGCGGCGGCTCGTGATTTGCTCGCGGCTGGCAGCGTTCGCGTAGACGGTGAAGTCGTTGATCGCGGTTTTGTGTTCGCATTGGGCGCTACCCATGTTTGCCAGGCGGGCAAGAAAGCCTTCGCGCGTATTACGCTCAAGGCCGAGTGAGTTAGCTATATATAGAGGGGCGCGTAGCGCCCCTGCTTTTACTTGGCGCTTGAAGCTTGCTTCTTATAGCCAAAACGCCGCTGTCGAAACAAAGTTGAAATAAGTCATTGACGCCCCTGCGGATCTGTCTATAATTCGCCCCACTTCCGGCGTAGTCGGAATCGAAAACTCCTTGAGTTTCAAAGAGTTAGCGGTTTCAGGTAGTGCTGGAGGGGCTTCGATCGAAAGATCGGCAGCGGTGAAAAGGCAGTTGACAGCGACTTGAAACGCTGTAGAATTCGCCTCCCGCTGACGAGAGATCGCAGCGAGTTAAGCGGTTGAAGTTGAAAGAGAAATTCTGAAAAACTTCAAAATGAACGCTTGACACACTCTGAGGAAGGCGTAGAATGCGCGCCTCGGTTGAAGCGAAAGACTTCAGCCACCGCTCTTTAACAATCGAATCAAGCAATTCGTGTGGGTGCTTGTGAGCTCAGGCTGATAGTCAAAAAGATTATCAGCATCACAAGTGACTACACGAGAAGTCGAAAGATTTCAAAGAAGTCATTTGAGATTGCTGAGCCAAGTTTAGGGTTTTCTCAAAACCCAAGCAGTATTGAACTGAAGAGTTTGATCATGGCTCAGATTGAACGCTGGCGGCAGGCCTAACACATGCAAGTCGAGCGGATGAGAAGAGCTTGCTCTTCGATTCAGCGGCGGACGGGTGAGTAATACCTAGGAATCTGCCTGGTAGTGGGGGACAACGTTTCGAAAGGAACGCTAATACCGCATACGTCCTACGGGAGAAAGCAGGGGACCTTCGGGCCTTGCGCTATCAGATGAGCCTAGGTCGGATTAGCTAGTTGGTGAGGTAATGGCTCACCAAGGCGACGATCCGTAACTGGTCTGAGAGGATGATCAGTCACACTGGAACTGAGACACGGTCCAGACTCCTACGGGAGGCAGCAGTGGGGAATATTGGACAATGGGCGAAAGCCTGATCCAGCCATGCCGCGTGTGTGAAGAAGGTCTTCGGATTGTAAAGCACTTTAAGTTGGGAGGAAGGGCATTAACCTAATACGTTAGTGTTTTGACGTTACCGACAGAATAAGCACCGGCTAACTCTGTGCCAGCAGCCGCGGTAATACAGAGGGTGCAAGCGTTAATCGGAATTACTGGGCGTAAAGCGCGCGTAGGTGGTTCGTTAAGTTGGATGTGAAATCCCCGGGCTCAACCTGGGAACTGCATCCAAAACTGGCGAGCTAGAGTAGGGCAGAGGGTGGTGGAATTTCCTGTGTAGCGGTGAAATGCGTAGATATAGGAAGGAACACCAGTGGCGAAGGCGACCACCTGGGCTCATACTGACACTGAGGTGCGAAAGCGTGGGGAGCAAACAGGATTAGATACCCTGGTAGTCCACGCCGTAAACGATGTCAACTAGCCGTTGGAATCCTTGAGATTTTAGTGGCGCAGCTAACGCATTAAGTTGACCGCCTGGGGAGTACGGCCGCAAGGTTAAAACTCAAATGAATTGACGGGGGCCCGCACAAGCGGTGGAGCATGTGGTTTAATTCGAAGCAACGCGAAGAACCTTACCAGGCCTTGACATGCAGAGAACTTTCCAGAGATGGATTGGTGCCTTCGGGAACTCTGACACAGGTGCTGCATGGCTGTCGTCAGCTCGTGTCGTGAGATGTTGGGTTAAGTCCCGTAACGAGCGCAACCCTTGTCCTTAGTTACCAGCACGTAATGGTGGGCACTCTAAGGAGACTGCCGGTGACAAACCGGAGGAAGGTGGGGATGACGTCAAGTCATCATGGCCCTTACGGCCTGGGCTACACACGTGCTACAATGGTCGGTACAGAGGGTTGCCAAGCCGCGAGGTGGAGCTAATCTCACAAAACCGATCGTAGTCCGGAT
The DNA here is from genome assembly GCF_035581345.1 of Pseudomonas sp. JQ170C. Taxonomy (NCBI): domain Bacteria; kingdom Pseudomonadati; phylum Pseudomonadota; class Gammaproteobacteria; order Pseudomonadales; family Pseudomonadaceae; genus Pseudomonas; species Pseudomonas sp. JQ170C. The sequence goes on along the minus strand of NZ_CP141608.1, from coordinate 5,430,285 downwards.
CGCAGTCTGCAACTCGACTGCGTGAAGTCGGAATCGCTAGTAATCGCGAATCAGAATGTCGCGGTGAATACGTTCCCGGGCCTTGTACACACCGCCCGTCACACCATGGGAGTGGGTTGCACCAGAAGTAGCTAGTCTAACCTTCGGGAGGACGGTTACCACGGTGTGATTCATGACTGGGGTGAAGTCGTAACAAGGTAGCCGTAGGGGAACCTGCGGCTGGATCACCTCCTTAATCGACAGACATCAGCTGTCTTATAAGCTCCCACACGAATTGCTTGATTCATTGAAGAAGACGATATCGGTAACAGCTCTTAACTGGGTCTGTAGCTCAGTTGGTTAGAGCGCACCCCTGATAAGGGTGAGGTCGGCAGTTCGAATCTGCCCAGACCCACCAGTTTCTTGTTGGGGCCATAGCTCAGCTGGGAGAGCGCCTGCCTTGCACGCAGGAGGTCAGCGGTTCGATCCCGCTTGGCTCCACCACCCCTTGCTACCGTGTCAAAGCTTAGAAATGAATATTCGCCTCGAATATTGATTTCTGAACTTTTTCAGAATCGTTCTTTAAAAATTTGGGTATGTGATAGAAAGATAGACTGAATAGCACTTTCACTGGTGTTGTTCAGGCTAAGGTAAAATTTGTGAGTTTAATCGCGAATTTTCGGCGAATGTCGTCTTCACAGTATAACCAGATTGCTTGGGGTTATATGGTCAAGTGAAGAAGCGCATACGGTGGATGCCTTGGCAGTCAGAGGCGATGAAAGACGTGGTAGCCTGCGATAAGCTTCGGGGAGTCGGCAAACAGACTTTGATCCGGAGATCTCTGAATGGGGGAACCCACTCAGCATAAGCTGAGTATCTTGTACTGAATACATAGGTGCAAGAGGCGAACCAGGGGAACTGAAACATCTAAGTACCCTGAGGAAAAGAAATCAACCGAGATTCCCTTAGTAGTGGCGAGCGAACGGGGACTAGCCCTTAAGTGGCTTTGAGATTAGCGGAACGCTCTGGAAAGTGCGGCCATAGTGGGTGATAGCCCTGTACGCGAAAATCTCTTAGTCATGAAATCGAGTAGGACGGAGCACGAGAAACTTTGTCTGAATATGGGGGGACCATCCTCCAAGGCTAAATACTACTGACTGACCGATAGTGAACCAGTACCGTGAGGGAAAGGCGAAAAGAACCCCGGAGAGGGGAGTGAAATAGAACCTGAAACCGTATGCGTACAAGCAGTGGGAGCCTACTTGTTAGGTGACTGCGTACCTTTTGTATAATGGGTCAGCGACTTATATTCAGTGGCGAGCTTAACCGAATAGGGGAGGCGTAGCGAAAGCGAGTCTTAATAGGGCGCTTAGTCGCTGGGTATAGACCCGAAACCGGGCGATCTATCCATGGGCAGGTTGAAGGTTAGGTAACACTGACTGGAGGACCGAACCGACTACCGTTGAAAAGTTAGCGGATGACCTGTGGATCGGAGTGAAAGGCTAATCAAGCTCGGAGATAGCTGGTTCTCCTCGAAAGCTATTTAGGTAGCGCCTCATGTATCACTGTAGGGGGTAGAGCACTGTTTCGGCTAGGGGGTCATCCCGACTTACCAAACCGATGCAAACTCCGAATACCTACAAGTGCCGAGCATGGGAGACACACGGCGGGTGCTAACGTCCGTCGTGAAAAGGGAAACAACCCAGACCGTCAGCTAAGGTCCCAAAGTCATGGTTAAGTGGGAAACGATGTGGGAAGGCTTAGACAGCTAGGAGGTTGGCTTAGAAGCAGCCACCCTTTAAAGAAAGCGTAATAGCTCACTAGTCGAGTCGGCCTGCGCGGAAGATGTAACGGGGCTCAAACCATGCACCGAAGCTACGGGTATCACTTAGGTGATGCGGTAGAGGAGCGTTCTGTAAGCCTGTGAAGGTGAGTTGAGAAGCTTGCTGGAGGTATCAGAAGTGCGAATGCTGACATGAGTAACGACAATGGGAGTGAAAAACTCCCACGCCGAAAGACCAAGGTTTCCTGCGCAACGTTAATCGACGCAGGGTTAGTCGGTCCCTAAGGCGAGGCTGAAAAGCGTAGTCGATGGAAAACAGGTTAATATTCCTGTACTTCTAGTTATTGCGATGGAGGGACGGAGAAGGCTAGGCCAGCTTGGCGTTGGTTGTCCAAGTTTAAGGTGGTAGGCTGAGATCTTAGGTAAATCCGGGATCTTAAGGCCGAGAGCTGATGACGAGTTGCCTTTAGGCGACGAAGTGGTTGATGCCATGCTTCCAAGAAAAGCTTCTAAGCTTCAGATAACTAGGAACCGTACCCCAAACCGACACAGGTGGTTGGGTAGAGAATACCAAGGCGCTTGAGAGAACTCGGGTGAAGGAACTAGGCAAAATGGCACCGTAACTTCGGGAGAAGGTGCGCCGGTGAGGGTGAAGGACTTGCTCCGTAAGCTCATGCCGGTCGAAGATACCAGGCCGCTGCGACTGTTTATTAAAAACACAGCACTCTGCAAACACGAAAGTGGACGTATAGGGTGTGACGCCTGCCCGGTGCCGGAAGGTTAATTGATGGGGTTAGCTAACGCGAAGCTCTTGATCGAAGCCCCGGTAAACGGCGGCCGTAACTATAACGGTCCTAAGGTAGCGAAATTCCTTGTCGGGTAAGTTCCGACCTGCACGAATGGCGTAACGATGGCGGCGCTGTCTCCACCCGAGACTCAGTGAAATTGAAATCGCTGTGAAGATGCAGTGTATCCGCGGCTAGACGGAAAGACCCCGTGAACCTTTACTATAGCTTTGCACTGGACTTTGAATTTGCTTGTGTAGGATAGGTGGGAGGCTTTGAAGCGTGGACGCCAGTTCGCGTGGAGCCATCCTTGAAATACCACCCTGGCAACTTTGAGGTTCTAACTCAGGTCCGTTATCCGGATCGAGGACAGTGTATGGTGGGTAGTTTGACTGGGGCGGTCTCCTCCTAAAGAGTAACGGAGGAGTACGAAGGTGCGCTCAGACCGGTCGGAAATCGGTCGTAGAGTATAAAGGCAAAAGCGCGCTTGACTGCGAGACAGACACGTCGAGCAGGTACGAAAGTAGGTCTTAGTGATCCGGTGGTTCTGTATGGAAGGGCCATCGCTCAACGGATAAAAGGTACTCCGGGGATAACAGGCTGATACCGCCCAAGAGTTCATATCGACGGCGGTGTTTGGCACCTCGATGTCGGCTCATCACATCCTGGGGCTGAAGCCGGTCCCAAGGGTATGGCTGTTCGCCATTTAAAGTGGTACGCGAGCTGGGTTTAGAACGTCGTGAGACAGTTCGGTCCCTATCTGCCGTGGACGTTTGAGATTTGAGAGGGGCTGCTCCTAGTACGAGAGGACCGGAGTGGACGAACCTCTGGTGTTCCGGTTGTCACGCCAGTGGCATTGCCGGGTAGCTATGTTCGGAAGAGATAACCGCTGAAAGCATCTAAGCGGGAAACTTGCCTCAAGATGAGATCTCACTGGAGCCTTGAGCTCCCTGAAGGGCCGTCGAAGACTACGACGTTGATAGGTTGGGTGTGTAAGCGCTGTGAGGCGTTGAGCTAACCAATACTAATTGCCCGTGAGGCTTGACCATATAACACCCAAGCAATTTGCGTCGAACGACCAGATTGCGGTGTTGTGAAGACGAAACGAACCGAAAGTTTGCGACTCACAAAACATCACATACCCGATTTGCTGGAACGTCGAATGACGGTCTGGTACACAGAATTTCTTGACGACCATAGAGCATTGGAACCACCTGATCCCATCCCGAACTCAGTAGTGAAACGATGCATCGCCGATGGTAGTGTGGGGTTTCCCCATGTGAGAGTAGGTCATCGTCAAGATTAAATTCCGAAACCCCTATCTGCACATGCAGGTAGGGGTTTTGTCTTTCCAGGTTCTGCAGAATGCAGCTCCTGCGTCTCTTCTCGGAATGCGGTTTCATTCCCACCTCTCCCGCCTGCCTCAGTTTTCTATGCAATCCCCACCCGCATAGCTATCATGCGAACCTCATTACGAGTCGAGATTGGCATGCTGAAGTTGTTAAAGCTCCTCAAGGATGGCCGATTCCATTCCGGGCAGGACCTGGGGGTCGCCCTTGGCGTAAGCCGTAGCGCTGTCTGGAAACAGTTGCAGCACCTCGAGGCTGAGTTAAACCTGCCTATTCATAAAGTTCGAGGCCGCGGCTATCAGTTGGCTGCGCCATTATCGTTGCTGGAGGCGCCGGCGATTGCCGAGTACGCACAGGGCGAGAAGTGGCCCGCTCTGATATTCGATTCTATTGATTCGACCAATGCCCAGGCCTTGCGGGCCATTAGTGAGGGGCGGGCTGCACCCTTTCTTGTGTTGGCTGAGCGGCAGACCGCTGGGCGAGGCCGGCGCGGACGCCAGTGGGTGAGCCCCTTTGCCGAGAACCTCTACTACAGCCTGGTGTTGCGTATCGAAGGGGGCATGCGTCAGCTCGAAGGTTTGAGCTTGGTGGTGGGGCTCGCGGTGATGCGAACATTGCAGACATTCGGTGTTGTTGATGCAGGTTTGAAGTGGCCGAATGATGTGTTGGTCAATAATCAGAAAATCGCCGGTATTCTCCTCGAGTTGGTCGGTGATCCGGCGGATGTGTGTCATGTGGTGTTGGGCGTAGGCATCAATGTGAACATGCAGGCAGCCAACGAGATTGACCAGGCGTGGACCTCGATGCGTCTAGAGACTGGCTTGAATGTTGATCGCAATCTGCTGGTCGCCAGGCTGAATCAGAACCTGCAATCTGATTTGGAGCGGCACCAACAAGGGGGATTTGCAATCTTCCAGCAAGAGTGGGAGCAAGCCCACCTCTGGCAGAAGCAAGCTGTTTCTTTGATTGCAGGGGTCAATAGAATTGACGGAATTGTATTAGGTATCGATGGTCAGGGTGCTTTGCGCCTTGAGGTCGATGGTCTGGAGAAGAGCTTCAGCGGTGGTGAGCTCAGTTTGAGGTTGCGTGATGATTCTTGAGCTCGATTGCGGTAATAGCTTTATTAAGTGGCGCATTGTGCGTAGCGCTTTTGCGACGATCGTAGCAGGCGGCGTGGTCGATTCCGATCAGGCCCTCGTTATAGCAATAAAGGCGCTCGGGAGTCCGCCTGAGTGCTGTCGCCTGGTTAGTGTCAGGAGTGAGGAGGAAACCGAAAGTCTTGGGGCGCTATTGTCGCAGCACTTCGGAATTAGCGTCATGGTTGCCCAGCCCGCTAGGGAAGTGGGTGCTGTGCGTAATGGCTATGACGACTACCAACGCCTGGGTTTGGATCGCTGGCTGGCCTTGCTGGGGGGGTATCACCTGGCCAAGGGGGCTTGTCTCGTGATGGACTTTGGGACCGCGGCAAAAGCTGACTTTGTCGCTGCTGATGGTGAGCACCTGGGCGGCTTCATATGTCCAGGTATGCCGTTGATGCGTAGCCAATTGCGTACCCATACACGCAGGATTCGCTATGACGACGCGTCGGCTGAGCGTGCTCTGTCGAGTATGACACCTGGGCGTTCGACGGTAGAAGCGGTGGAGCGTGGGTGCGTTCACATGCTCCAGGGGTTTGCTCGCTCTCAGATTGAATATGCGCAGGGGTTGTGGGGAGAGGATTTCACCGTGCTGCTGACAGGTGGGGATGCTCCTCTGGTGCAAGAGGCGGTGCCACATGCCCGTGTAGTGCCTGACCTGGTGTTTGTTGGCTTGGCGCTAGCCTGTCCGCTGGATTGAGGTAACTATGCGTTGGTTGTTTCTGTTGTTGGTGGTGCTCAATGGCGTGTATTACGTCTGGCATCAGCAGGAAGCACCCCTGAAGGCCAAGGAGGTAGCTCCACTGTCGCTCTATAAGGGTAATCAGCAGGGCATTCGGCTTTTGAGCGAGTCAGGGCAGAATAAGCGCCCTCCTGAACGTGATCAGGAATGCTTGTATGTGGGCGGGCTGGCTGCCAAGGAACAGCTCAATGCCCTGCGCCAGCGTCTTGTGGCGCTTGATATAGCAGCAGTACCGGTCTTGGGCAGGTTAGGGGGCGAGGCGGGTGTATGGCTGCAGATTGCTCCGCAAAGCCAGCATTTACTGGACCAAACCCTTCTGGGAGCACTTTCCCGAGATTTCAAAGACTTAAAACATAAAATAATGTTGTGCGAGGGTATTGCAACTGGCGAATAGCTTGATAGAATGGCGCCCGCTTCACAGGGATGACCACTAAGTGGCCGAACTGAGAAGTAGCTGTCAAATTAGCTAACCTCAAGATTTTAATGAGAAAAAGCTTGACAGTAGGACGGCAAGAGTTGAAAATGCCGCCCACGCTTAGGAGGGGTTCCCGAGCGGCCAAAGGGATCAGACTGTAAATCTGACGTCTACGACTTCGAAGGTTCGAATCCTTCCCCCTCCACCAGTTTAGCGAGAGCTGCAAGCTCCGCGGGTATAGTTTAGTGGTAGAACCTCAGCCTTCCAAGCTGATGATGCGGGTTCGATTCCCGCTACCCGCTCCAGGTTTGCTGTTTTTGCAAAGTGTTAAGCTCTTGTAGCTCAGTTGGTAGAGCACACCCTTGGTAAGGGTGAGGTCAGCGGTTCAAATCCGCTCAAGAGCTCCATATAACAAGGCAGATATGAAAATATCTGCCTTTGTTTTAATGGTCTGTTTGATCTGCTTATTACTTCTACCGGGGGATAATCTCGATGGCTAAGGAAAAGTTCGAGCGTAACAAGCCGCATGTAAACGTTGGTACCATTGGTCACGTTGACCATGGCAAGACCACGTTGACTGCCGCGCTGACTCGCGTTTGTTCCGAGGTTTTCGGTTCGGCCAAGGTCGACTTCGACAAGATCGATAGTGCCCCGGAAGAGAAGGCTCGTGGTATTACAATTAATACTGCGCACGTTGAGTATGATTCAAACATTCGTCACTACGCTCACGTTGACTGCCCAGGTCACGCTGACTACGTGAAGAACATGATCACCGGTGCTGCCCAGATGGACGGCGCGATCCTGGTTTGCTCGGCCGCCGATGGTCCGATGCCACAAACTCGTGAGCACATCCTGCTGTCCCGTCAGGTTGGCGTTCCGTACATCGTGGTCTTCCTGAACAAGGCTGACCTGGTAGATGACGCTGAGCTGCTGGAGCTGGTCGAGATGGAAGTTCGCGACCTGCTGTCCACCTACGACTTCCCAGGCGATGACACTCCGATCATCATCGGTTCGGCTCGTATGGCTCTGGAAGGCAAAGACGACAACGAAATGGGCACCACCGCTGTCAAGCGTCTGGTTGAAACTCTGGACAGCTACATCCCAGAGCCAGAGCGTGCTATCGACAAGCCGTTCCTGATGCCAATCGAAGACGTATTCTCGATCTCGGGTCGTGGTACCGTTGTTACCGGTCGTATCGAGCGTGGTATCGTCCGCGTTCAGGACGCTCTGGAAATCGTTGGTCTGCGTGACACCACCACCACCACCTGCACCGGTGTTGAGATGTTCCGCAAGCTGCTGGACGAAGGTCGTGCTGGCGAGAACTGCGGCGTTCTGCTGCGTGGCACCAAGCGTGACGACGTTGAGCGTGGTCAGGTTCTGGTTAAGCCAGGTTCGGTTAAGCCGCACACCAAGTTCACCGCAGAAGTTTACGTTCTGAGCAAGGAAGAAGGCGGCCGTCATACTCCGTTCTTCAAAGGCTACCGTCCACAGTTCTACTTCCGTACTACTGACGTGACTGGTAACTGCGAGCTGCCAGAAGGCGTTGAAATGGTAATGCCAGGTGACAACATCCAGATGACTGTCACTCTGATCAAAACCATCGCAATGGAAGATGGCCTGCGTTTCGCTATCCGTGAAGGCGGTCGTACCGTCGGCGCTGGCGTCGTAGCCAAAGTAATCGAATAAGTAGTTGATTTCTCTCGATCAGATCGGCATAATGGCCGGCCTGATAAGCTTTTAGGTCAGTAGCTCAATTGGCAGAGCGACGGTCTCCAAAACCGTAGGTTGGGGGTTCGATTCCCTCCTGACCTGCCAGATTCACCTCGTGTGTCTGGCTTTCTTTTCACAGGATTTTCCTAGATGACTCCCAAGGCTGAAGCCCAAGACTCTCGTTTTGACCTGCTCAAGTGGCTGGCTGTTGTCGCTTTGGTGGTCGTTGGTGTGGTGGGTAATCAATATTACTCCGCTTCGCCGATTCTGTATCGCGTACTCGCACTTCTTGCTCTTGCTGGTGTTGCTGGCTTCATTGCCTTGCAGACTGCCAAGGGTAAGTCGTTCTTTGCGCTTGCAAAGGAAGCTCGCACCGAGATTCGTAAAGTCGTATGGCCAACCCGTCAAGAAACCATGCAAACCACGCTCATCGTAGTGGCGGTTGTTCTGGTGATGGCGCTGCTGCTGTGGGGTCTCGACTCCCTGCTCGGTTGGTTGATTTCCTTGATTGTTGGCTAAGGGTGTCCCGTGGCTAAGCGTTGGTACGTTGTGCATGCTTACTCGGGTTACGAGAAGCATGTAATGCGCTCGCTGATCGAGCGCGTAAAGCTGGCTGGCATGGAAGACGGTTTCGGCGAAATTCTGGTCCCCACTGAAGAAGTGGTTGAGATGCGCAATGGCCAGAAGCGCAAGAGCGAGCGTAAGTTCTTCCCAGGTTACGTGCTGGTCCAAATGGACATGAACGAAGGGACTTGGCACTTGGTCAAGGATACCCCTCGCGTCATGGGCTTTATTGGTGGTACTGCAGACAAGCCTGCACCGATTACCGATAAAGAGGCAGAGGCTATTCTGCGTCGCGTTGCCGATGGCAGCGATAAACCGAAGCCGAAAACCTTGTTCGAGCCGGGCGAAGTTGTCCGCGTTATCGATGGTCCGTTCGCTGATTTCAACGGTACTGTTGAAGAAGTTAACTACGAAAAAAGTCGGATCCAAGTGGCCGTGCTTATTTTCGGTCGCTCTACTCCGGTAGAGCTTGAGTTCAGCCAGGTCGAAAAGGTCTAGCCGAACAAAGCATCCCATACCCCGCAGCCCTATGTGCTGCGGGGTTTTGTCGTCACTGGGATAAAACGCAAGTCATCCGGGGAGCCTTCAGGCGTTCGTACCCGATATTGGAGTAGCTCATGGCTAAGAAGATTCAGGCTTACATCAAGCTGCAAGTAAAGGCCGGCCAGGCCAACCCAAGCCCACCCGTTGGTCCAGCTCTGGGTCAACACGGTGTGAACATCATGGAATTCTGCAAGGCCTTCAACGCCCGTACTCAGGGTCAAGAAGCCGGCCTGCCGACTCCTGTGATTATCACTGTTTACAGTGACCGCAGCTTCACTTTTGAAACCAAGAGCACCCCTGCTTCGGTCCTGCTGAAGAAAGCTGCTGGCGTGACCAGCGGCTCGGCTCGTCCGAACACCGTTAAAGTCGGTACTGTGACTCGTGCTCAGCTGGAAGAGATCGCAAAAACCAAAAATGCTGATCTTACTGCCGCTGACATGGAAGCAGCCGTGCGTACCATCGCCGGTTCTGCTCGCAGCATGGGCCTCAACGTGGAGGGTGTGTAATGGCTAAGCTGACCAAGCGCCAAAAGGCCATTGCTTCGAAGCTCGAAGCTGGCAAAGTCTACAACTTCGAAGACGCAGCAGTACTGCTGGCCGAACTGTCCACCGTGAAGTTCAGCGAATCCTTCGACGTTGCTGTCAACCTCGGTGTTGACCCGCGTAAATCCGACCAGGTCGTTCGTAGCGCTACTGTGCTGCCGCACGGCACTGGCAAGACCGTACGCGTTGCTGTCTTCACCCAGGGTCCAGCTGCTGAGGCCGCTCTGGCTGCCGGCGCTGACCGTGTAGGTATGGACGATCTGGCTGCCGAAATGAAAGGCGGCGACCTGAACTATGACGTCGTAATTGCTTCCCCGGACGCAATGCGTGTTGTAGGTCAGTTGGGTCAGGTTCTGGGTCCTCGCGGCCTGATGCCTAACCCGAAAGTTGGTACCGTGACTCCAGACGTAGCCACCGCGGTTAAAAACGCCAAGGCTGGTCAGGTTCGTTATCGCACCGACAAAAACGGCATCATCCACACCTCCGTTGGCAAGGTCGGCTTTGAAGCTGGCAAGCTGAAGGAAAACGTTGAAGCCCTGATCGCTGATCTGAAGCGTATCAAGCCAGCTTCCTCGAAAGGTATCTACGTTAAGCGCGTTACCCTGAGCACCACTATGGGCCCAGGTCTGGTCATCGACCAGAGCTCGCTGAACGCGTAAGACAAAAGCCGATGCGAGTAATCGCGTCGGCTTAAAAAATTGGGGTCCCTGCCTGGCGGGGGCTATCCAAGACCGTAGGCGGCGAAAGCCTTAAACCTTAAGCCTACGCAGATGGTGCTCCCGGTTCCTTACCGAATCAGACACCAAAACGACATCCGGCTTCGGCCAGATGAAACGGTAACAAGCAGGAGTTTTACCCGTGGCAATTAAACTCGAAGACAAGAAGGCCATCGTCGCTGAAGTCAACGAGGCTGCCAAAGTCGCTCTGTCCGCTGTCGTGGCTGATGCCCGTGGTGTGACTGTAGGCGCAATGACCGGACTCCGTAAAGAGGCTCGTGAAGCTGGCGTATACGTGCGTGTCGTACGTAACACCCTGCTCAAGCGTGCTGTTGCTGACACTGAATTCAGTGTCCTCAACGACGCCTTCACTGGCCCGACCCTGATCGCTTTCTCCAACGAACACCCGGGCGCTGCTGCTCGTCTGTTCAAAGAGTTCGCCAAGGGTCAGGACAAGTTCGAGATCAAGGCAGCTGCGTTCGACGGCAAGTTCCTTGCCGCTAACGAAATCGACGTGTTGGCTACCCTGCCGACCCGCGACGAAGCTATCGCGAAGCTGATGAGCGTGATCCAAGGCGCTACCAGCAAGCTGGCTCGTACTTTGGCAGCTATTCGCGACCAGAAAGAAGCTACTGCTGCCTAAGGCACCGTAAGCGCTTTCGAAATCATACGTTTAATTTGATAGCTGCGTAGGCTGTCACCCCAATACAGGATTTAAGTCATGTCTCTGACTAACGAGCAAATCATCGAAGCAATCGGCCAGAAAACCGTTCTGGAAGTTGTTGAGCTGATCAAAGCAATGGAAGAAACCTTCGGCGTTACCGCTGCTGTTGCCGCTGCTGGCCCAGCTGCTGCCGCTGCCGTTGTTGAAGAGCAAACCGAATTCAACGTAGTTCTGGTTGAAGCCGGCGAGAAGAAAGTCAACGTGATCAAGGCCGTTCGTGAACTGACCGGTCTGGGTCTGAAAGAAGCCAAAGAGAAAGTTGACGGCGCTCCTCAGGTTGTCGCTGAAGGCGTTTCGAAAGAAGCTGCTGAAGACGCCAAGAAGAAGCTGGAAGAAGCAGGCGCTAAAGTCGAACTCAAGTAATTTCGACTTTGCGACTCCAGCCCGAGCGCTAAGCAAACGGCTGATGGCTGGTGGCTCTTGCCACCGGCCTTTTTCCGTTATTGGCAGCTGACTAGGTCGGTGCCAGTAACGAGCTGTAACCACCAATGATGGTGGCGCAAACCAAGGGGTTTGCACGATTTTCTGGCTGCTCCCGTCGGGAGAAGCCAAACAAGCAGGTGACCAAGCTGGGGAACGCTGATGGCTTACTCATACACTGAGAAAAAACGTATCCGCAAGGACTTTAGCAAGTTGCCGGACGTCATGGATGTGCCTTACCTCCTGGCCATCCAGCTGGATTCGTATCGTGAATTCTTGCAAGCGGGAGCGACCAAAGATCAGTTCCGCGACGTGGGCCTGCATGCGGCCTTCAAATCGGTTTTCCCGATCATCAGCTACTCCGGCAATGCTGCCCTGGAGTACGTTGGCTATCGTTTGGGCGAACCAGCTTTTGATGTCAAAGAATGCGTACTGCGCGGCGTAACCTACGCCGTACCACTGCGGGTGAAAGTACGCCTGATCATTTTCGACAAAGAATCGTCGAACAAAGCGATCAAGGACATCAAAGAGCAAGAAGTCTACATGGGTGAAATCCCCCTGATGACTGAAAACGGTACCTTCGTAATCAACGGTACCGAGCGTGTTATCGTTTCCCAGCTGCACCGTTCGCCAGGTGTGTTCTTCGACCACGACCGTGGCAAGACGCACAGCTCGGGCAAGCTGCTGTACTCGGCTCGGATCATTCCTTACCGTGGCTCGTGGCTGGACTTCGAATTCGATCCGAAAGACTGTGTATTCGTCCGTATCGACCGTCGTCGCAAACTGCCTGCGTCGGTACTGCTACGCGCGCTGGGTTACAGCACTGAAGAAGTGTTGGATGCCTTCTACACCACCAACGTTTTCCACGTCTCGGGCGAGAAGCTGAGCCTGGAGCTGGTGCCTCAGCGCCTGCGTGGTGAAATTGCAGTCATGGATATTCATGACGAAACCGGCAAGGTGATTGTCGAGCAGGGTCGTCGTATTACCGCTCGTCACATCAACCAGCTGGAAAAGGCTGGCGTGAAGCAGTTGGACGTTCCTATGGAATACGTCCTGGGCCGTACTACTGCCAAAGCCATTGTTCACCCAGCTACCGGCGAAATCCTGGCTGAGTGCAACATCGAGCTGAATACCGAGCTGCTGATCAAGATCGCCAAGGCTCAGGTAGTCCGTATCGAGACCCTGTACACCAACGACATCGACTGCGGTCCGTTCATCTCCGATACCCTGAAGATCGACTCCACCAGCAATCAGCTGGAAGCGCTGGTCGAAATCTATCGGATGATGCGTCCTGGCGAGCCGCCAACCAAGGATGCCGCTGAGACCCTGTTCAACAACCTGTTCTTCAGCGCCGAGCGTTACGACCTGTCGGCCGTCGGTCGCATGAAGTTCAACCGTCGTATCGGTCGTACCGAAATCGAAGGTTCGGGCGTACTGAGCAAGGAAGACATCGTCGAAGTCCTCAAGACCTTGGTCGATATCCGTAACGGCAAAGGCATCGTCGACGACATCGACCACCTGGGTAACCGTCGCGTACGTTGCGTCGGCGAAATGGCCGAGAACCAGTTCCGCGTTGGCCTGGTGCGTGTAGAGCGCGCGGTCAAAGAGCGTCTGTCGATGGCAGAAAGCGAAGGCCTGATGCCTCAGGACCTGATCAACGCCAAGCCGGTTGCGGCGGCGGTGAAAGAGTTCTTCGGCTCCAGCCAGCTTTCTCAGTTCATGGACCAGAACAACCCGCTCTCCGAAATCACCCACAAGCGTCGTGTCTCTGCACTCGGCCCTGGTGGTCTGACCCGTGAGCGCGCTGGCTTTGAAGTCCGTGACGTACACCCGACCCACTACGGCCGTGTGTGCCCGATCGAGACGCCTGAAGGTCCGAACATCGGTCTGATCAACTCCCTGGCAGCTTATGCCCGCACCAACCAGTACGGTTTCCTCGAGAGCCCGTATCGTGTGGTGAAAGAAGGTGTTGTTACCGACGAGATCGTGTTCCTGTCGGCGATTGAAGAAGCAGATCACGTCATCGCACAGGCTTCGGCCGCGATGAACGAGAAGAAGCAACTGATCGACGAGCTGGTAGCCGTTCGTCACCTGAACGAGTTCACCGTCAAGGCGCCAGAAGACGTCACCTTGATGGACGTATCGCCGAAGCAGGTAGTTTCGGTCGCAGCGTCGCTGATTCCGTTCCTCGAGCACGACGACGCCAACCGTGCGTTGATGGGTTCGAACATGCAGCGTCAGGCTGTACCAACCCTGCGTGCCGACAAGCCGCTGGTAGGTACCGGCATGGAGCGCAACGTTGCCCGTGACTCCGGCGTTTGCGTCGTGGCTCGTCGTGGTGGCGTGATCGACTCCGTTGACGCCAGCCGTATCGTGGTTCGTGTTGCTGATGATGAAGTTGAAACCGGCGAAGCTGGTGTCGACATCTACAACCTGACCAAATACACCCGCTCGAACCAGAACACCTGCATCAACCAGCGTCCGCTGGTGCGCAAAGGTGATGTGGTTCAGCGTAGCGACATCATGGCCGACGGCCCGTCCACCGATATGGGTGAACTGGCACTGGGTCAGAACATGCGCATCGCGTTCATGGCGTGGAACGGCTTCAACTTCGAAGACTCCATCTGCCTGTCCGAACGTGTAGTTCAGGAAGACCGCTTCACCACGATCCACATTCAGGAACTGACCTGTGTGGCTCGTGACACCAAGCTCGGCCCAGAGGAAATCACCGCGGACATTCCGAACGTCGGTGAAGCTGCGCTGAACAAGCTGGATGAAGCCGGTATCGTCTACGTTGGTGCCGAAGTTGGTGCGGGCGACATTCTGGTCGGCAAGGTCACGCCAAAAGGCGAAACCCAGCTCACTCCAGAAGAGAAGCTGCTGCGTGCGATCTTCGGTGAGAAGGCCAGCGACGTTAAGGACACCTCCCTGCGTGTGCCAACCGGCACCAAAGGTACTGTCATCGACGTACAGGTCTTCACCCGTGACGGCGTTGAGCGTGATAGCCGTGCGTTGTCCATCGAGAAGATGCAGCTCGACGAGATCCGCAAGGACCTGAACGAAGAGTTCCGTATCGTTGAAGGTGCAACCTTCGAGCGTCTGCGTTCTGCCCTGAACGGCCAGGTAGTCGACGGTGGTGCTGGCCTGAAGAAAGGCACAGTCATCACCAACGAAGTGCTGGACGGTCTGGAGCACGGCCAGTGGTTCAAACTGCGCATGGCCGAAGACGCGCTGAACGAGCAACTCGAGAAGGCTCAGGCCTACATCGTTGATCGTCGCCGTTTGCTGGACGACAAGTTTGAAGACAAGAAGCGCAAGCTGCAGCAGGGCGATGACCTGGCACCGGGCGTACTGAAGATCGTCAAGGTCTACCTGGCAATCCGTCGTCGCATCCAGCCGGGCGACAAGATGGCCGGTCGTCACGGTAACAAAGGTGTGGTCTCGGTGATTATGCCGGTTGAAGACATGCCGCACGACGCCAACGGTACGCCGGTAGACGTGGTACTCAACCCACTGGGTGTACCATCGCGTATGAACGTTGGTCAGATCCTTGAAACCCACCTGGGCCTTGCGGCCAAGGGGCTGGGCGAGAAGATCAACCGCATGCTCGAAGAGCAGCGCAAGGTCATCGAGCTGCGCAAGTTCCTCACCGAGATCTACAACGAGATCGGTGGTCGTCAGGAAAGCCTTGAGACCTTCTCCGACCAGGAAATCCTGGATCTGGCGAAGAACCTAAAAGGTGGTGTGCCAATGGCCACTCCAGTCTTCGACGGCGCCAAGGAAAGCGAAATCAAGGCCATGCTGAAACTGGCAGACATGCCAGAAAGCGGTCAGATGCAGCTGTTCGATGGTCGTACCGGCAACAAGTTCGAGCGTCATGTGACCGTTGGTTACATGTACATGCTCAAGCTGAACCACTTGGTGGACGACAAGATGCACGCGCGTTCCACTGGTTCTTACAGCCTGGTTACCCAGCAGCCGCTGGGTGGTAAGGCGCAGTTCGGTGGTCAGCGTTTCGGGGAGATGGAAGTGTGGGCGCTGGAAGCATACGGCGCGGCATACACCCTGCAAGAAATGCTCACAGTGAAGTCGGACGACGTGAACGGTCGTACCAAGATGTACAAAAACATCGTGGACGGCGATCACCGTATGGAGCCGGGCATGCCCGAGTCCTTCAACGTGTTGATCAAAGAAATTCGTTCGCTCGGTATCGATATCGATCTGGAAACCGAATAACACGTGACGCGAATTGGGAGCGTGGCTGAAAAGCCCGCTCCCTGCTCCGCCAGGAGGAAAGGCCTTGAAAGACCTACTGAATTTGCTGAAAAACCAGGGTCAAGTCGAAGAGTTCGACGCCATCCGTATCGGATTGGCCTCGCCTGAGATGATCCGTTCGTGGTCGTTCGGTGAAGTAAAAAAGCCGGAAACCATCAACTACCGTACGTTCAAGCCTGAGCGTGACGGCCTGTTCTGCGCCAAGATCTTTGGCCCAGTCAAGGACTACGAGTGCCTGTGCGGTAAGTACAAGCGCCTGAAGCACCGTGGCGTTATCTGTGAGAAGTGCGGCGTCGAAGTCGCCCTGGCCAAAGTCCGTCGTGAGCGCATGGCGCACATCGAGCTGGCCTCTCCAGTTGCCCACATCTGGTTCCTGAAATCGCTGCCGTCCCGTATCGGCCTGCTGATGGACATGACCCTGCGTGATATCGAGCGCGTTCTCTACTTCGAGAGCTACGTCGTTATCGACCCAGGCATGACCACGCTGGAAAAAGGCCAACTGCTCAATGATGAGCAGTATTTCGAAGCGCTCGAAGAGTTCGGTGATGACTTCGACGCCCGTATGGGTGCCGAGGCTGTCCGCGAGCTGCTGCACGCTATCGACCTGGAGCACGAGATCGGTCGCCTGCGCGAAGAGATTCCGCAGACCAACTCGGAAACCAAGATCAAGAAGCTGTCCAAGCGTCTGAAGCTGATGGAAGCCTTCCAGGGTTCGGGCAACCTGCCTGAGTGGATGGTCCTGACCGTTCTGCCGGTTCTGCCGCCAGATCTGCGTCCATTGGTTCCGCTGGATGGCGGTCGTTTCGCGACCTCCGACCTGAACGACCTGTATCGTCGGGTGATCAACCGTAACAACCGTCTGAAGCGCCTGCTCGACTTGTCCGCGCCGGACATCATCGTGCGCAACGAAAAGCGCATGCTGCAGGAAGCGGTCGACGCCTTGCTGGATAACGGCCGTCGCGGTCGTGCCATCACCGGCTCGAACAAGCGTCCTCTGAAATCCCTGGCCGACATGATCAAGGGTAAGCAAGGTCGTTTCCGTCAGAACTTGCTCGGTAAGCGCGTTGACTACTCCGGCCGTTCGGTAATTACCGTAGGTCCGACCCTGCGTCTGCATCAGTGCGGTCTGCCGAAGAAGATGGCTCTCGAGCTGTTCAAACCGTTCATTTTCGGCAAGCTGGA
This sequence comes from Pseudomonas sp. JQ170C, assembly GCF_035581345.1. Classification (NCBI taxonomy): domain Bacteria; kingdom Pseudomonadati; phylum Pseudomonadota; class Gammaproteobacteria; order Pseudomonadales; family Pseudomonadaceae; genus Pseudomonas; species Pseudomonas sp. JQ170C. Next base: position 5,413,420 of record NZ_CP141608.1, on the reverse strand, counting down.
AATGCGTGGTCTGGCGACCACCATCAAGGCCGCCAAGAAGATGGTCGAGCGCGAGCTGCCAGAGGTGTGGGACGTTCTCGCCGAAGTGATTCGCGAACACCCCGTACTGCTCAACCGTGCACCGACCCTTCACCGTCTGGGTATCCAGGCCTTTGAACCGGTACTGATCGAAGGTAAGGCTATCCAGCTGCACCCGCTGGTCTGTGCTGCGTACAACGCCGACTTCGACGGTGACCAGATGGCCGTTCACGTGCCGCTGACGCTGGAAGCCCAGCTCGAAGCGCGCGCGCTGATGATGTCGACCAACAACATCCTGTCGCCAGCCAACGGTGAGCCAATCATCGTTCCGTCGCAGGACGTTGTATTGGGTCTGTACTACATGACCCGTGAAGCCATCAACGCCAAGGGCGAAGGTCGCGTGTTCGCCGACCTGCAGGAAGTCGACCGCGTGTTCCGCGCCGGCGAAGCTGCCCTGCATGCCAAGATCAAGGTTCGTATCAACGAAACCGTTAACGATCGTGATGGCGGCAGCGTCAAGAACACCCGTATCGTCGACACCACTGTCGGCCGTGCGCTGCTGTTCCAGGTTGTTCCACCAGGTCTGTCGTACGACGTGGTTAACCAGCCGATGAAGAAAAAGGCGATCTCCAAGCTGATCAACCAGTGCTACCGCGTGGTTGGTCTGAAAGAGACCGTGATCTTCGCTGACCAGCTGATGTACACCGGTTTCGCTTACTCGACCATCTCCGGCGTTTCCATCGGTGTTAACGACTTCGTTATCCCGGATGAGAAAGCCCGCATCATCGGTACTGCTACCGACGAAGTGAAAGAGATCGAGAGCCAGTACGCCTCCGGCCTGGTAACCCAGGGCGAGAAGTACAACAAAGTTATCGACTTGTGGTCCAAGGCGAACGATGAAGTTTCCAAGGCGATGATGGCCAACCTCTCGAAAGAGAAGGTCATTGACCGCAATGGCGATGAAGTCGAGCAAGAGTCCTTCAACTCGATGTACATGATGGCTGACTCCGGTGCCCGGGGTTCGGCAGCTCAGATTCGTCAGCTGGCCGGTATGCGTGGTCTGATGGCCAAGCCGGACGGCTCGATCATCGAGACGCCGATCACTGCGAACTTCCGTGAAGGTCTGAGCGTACTCCAGTACTTCATCTCGACTCACGGTGCTCGTAAGGGTCTTGCGGATACCGCGTTGAAAACCGCTAACTCCGGTTACCTGACTCGTCGTCTGGTAGACGTTGCCCAGGATCTGGTTGTTACCGAGATCGACTGTGGTACCGAGCAAGGCCTGCTGATGACGCCGCACATTGAAGGCGGAGATGTAGTAGAGCCTCTGGGTGAGCGTGTACTGGGTCGAGTTATCGCCCGTGACGTGTTCAAGCCAGGCACTGACGACGTTATCGTTCCGGCCGGCACCCTGGTCGACGAGAAGTGGGTCGAATTCATCGAGCTGAACAGCATCGACGAAGTGATCGTGCGTTCGCCGATCAGCTGCGAAACCCGCTACGGCATCTGCGCCAAGTGCTACGGTCGCGACCTGGCTCGCGGTCACCAGGTGAACATCGGTGAAGCTGTTGGCGTTATCGCTGCACAGTCCATCGGTGAGCCGGGTACCCAGCTGACCATGCGTACGTTCCACATCGGTGGTGCTGCAAGCCGGACCTCGGCTGCCGACAGCGTCCAGGTGAAGAACGGCGGTATGGTCCGTCTGCACAACCTGAAGCAGGTTGAGCGTGCCGACGGTAACCTGGTTGCCGTATCGCGTTCCGGTGAATTGGCGATTGCCGACGAATTCGGTCGTGAGCGTGAGCGCTACAAGCTGCCTTACGGTGCGGTGATTTCGGTCAAGGAAGGCGACAAGGTCGACGCTGGCGCAATCGTCGCCAAGTGGGACCCGCACACCCACCCGATCGTTACCGAAATGAAAGGTACCGTGACCTTCGTGGGCATGGAAGAAGGTATCACCATCAAGCGTCAGACCGACGAATTGACTGGTTTGACCAACATTGAGGTTCTGGACGTTAAAGACCGTCCGGCTGCAGGTAAGGAAATCCGTCCTGCAATCAAGATGGTCGATGCCAATGGCAAAGATCTGCTGCTGCCAGGTACCGACGTACCAGCACAGTACTTCCTGCCGGCAAACGCCCTGGTTGGCGTGGCTGACGGTGCCCAGATCGGTGTCGGTGACGTTATCGCGCGTATCCCGCAAGAAACGTCGAAGACCCGTGACATCACCGGTGGTCTGCCTCGGGTTGCCGACTTGTTTGAAGCTCGTCGTCCGAAAGAAGCCTCGATTCTGGCTGAAGTCAGCGGCACCATCGCGTTCGGTAAAGAGACCAAGGGCAAGCGCCGCCTGGTCATCACGCCGAACGACGGTAGCGATCCGTATGAAGAGCTGATTCCGAAGTGGCGTCACCTGAACGTATTCGAAGGCGAGCAAGTGAACCGCGGCGAAGTTATCTCCGACGGTCCTAGCGATCCGCACGACATCCTGCGTCTGCTGGGTGTAAGCGCGCTGGCCAAGTACATCGTCAACGAGATTCAGGACGTTTACCGTCTGCAGGGCGTGAAGATCAACGACAAGCACATCGAAACCATCCTGCGTCAGATGCTGCGCAAGGTTGAGATTGCCGAGTCGGGTGATTCCAGCTTCATCAAGGGCGACCAGATGGAACTGACTCAGGTACTGGTAGAGAACGAGCGCCTCAGCGCTGAAGACAAGTTTGTCTCCAAGTTCACTCGTGTACTGCTGGGTATCACCAAGGCCTCGCTGTCCACCGAATCGTTCATCTCGGCGGCCTCCTTCCAGGAGACCACCCGTGTTCTGACCGAGGCGGCGGTAACTGGCAAGCGCGACTACCTGCGCGGCCTGAAAGAAAACGTGGTCGTGGGTCGTTTGATCCCGGCCGGTACCGGTCTGGCATACCACAGCGAGCGCAAGCGTCGCCGTGATGCTGACAAGCCGCTGCGCGTAAGTGCCAGTGAGGTGGAAGCCGCACTGACCGAAGCGTTGAACTCCAGCGGTAACTGAAAGTAGGACAGGGCCCTGGCTTACCCGATCTGGGCATTGGCGACATAAAATGTTGCCGATGACCGGAGGAGGGAGGCTGGGGCCTCGTCTTGACTGGGGACAAGATCCTCTTTAGACTCTTGTACCCCTAAATTTGGTGGGACTTCGTCCTGCCAATTTTGCTTTTCTTGCAAGACAATAGCGTCGCAAGACAACAGTGGAGCTAGTAGATGGCAACTATCAACCAGCTGGTACGTCAGCCGCGTAAGCGTATCGTCGAGAAATCCGACGTTCCTGCGCTGCAGAACTGCCCGCAACGTCGTGGCGTGTGCACCCGTGTGTACACCACTACGCCGAAAAAACCTAACTCGGCACTGCGTAAAGTATGCCGTGTGCGTCTGACCAACGGTTTCGAGGTTTCCTCGTACATCGGTGGTGAAGGCCACAACCTGCAAGAGCACAGCGTCGTACTGATCCGTGGCGGTCGTGTAAAAGACTTGCCAGGTGTTCGTTACCACACCGTTCGCGGCTCCCTGGATACCTCCGGTGTTAAAGGTCGTAACCAAGGTCGTTCGAAGTACGGTACCAAGCGTCCGAAGTAATCGGCTGCTTGTAGCTGTTTGCAGTTATTCATTTTATTGAGTCGATAAGAGTAAGGTCGGGCACGCACCCTTTGGGTTCACTGTCCCGGGCTAACCTGAAGACCGTTTGAGGGCTTATCAATGCCAAGACGTCGTGTAGCAGCCAAGCGTGAGATTCTGGACGATCCAAAATACGGAAGCCAGATCCTCGCCAAGTTCATGAACCACGTAATGGAAAGCGGCAAGAAAGCCGTTGCCGAGCGTATCGTTTATGGTGCACTGGACAAGGTTAAAGAACGCAAGAACAGCGATCCCCTGGAAATCTTCGAGAAAGCTCTCGACGCCATCGCTCCGCTGGTCGAAGTTAAGTCGCGCCGTGTTGGCGGTGCCACTTACCAGGTCCCTGTTGAAGTTCGTCCATCCCGCCGTAACGCCCTGGCAATGCGCTGGTTGGTAGACTACGCCCGCAAGCGTGGCGAGAAGTCCATGGCTCTGCGCCTGGCTGGCGAGCTGCTGGATGCTGCTGAAGGCAAAGGTGCTGCAGTCAAGAAGCGTGAAGACGTACACCGTATGGCCGAAGCCAACAAAGCGTTCTCGCACTACCGCTTCTAATTCAGGCATCACTATTTTTGCGAGGGCTCTATGGCTCGTACTACACCAATCAACCGCTACCGTAACATTGGTATTTGCGCGCACGTTGACGCGGGCAAGACTACCACTACCGAGCGGATCCTGTTTTACACAGGTCTGAGCCACAAGATGGGCGAGGTGCATGATGGCGCCGCGACCACCGACTGGATGGTGCAGGAGCAGGAGCGGGGTATTACCATTACCTCCGCTGCTGTAACTACCTTCTGGCAAGGCTCCCGTGGCCAGTATGACAACTACCGCGTAAACGTTATCGATACCCCCGGCCACGTTGACTTCACCATTGAAGTAGAGCGTTCGCTGCGTGTACTCGACGGCGCGGTCGTTGTGTTCTGTGGCACGTCCGGCGTTGAGCCGCAGTCCGAAACCGTATGGCGTCAAGCCAACAAGTACGGTGTTCCGCGTGTTGTTTACGTGAACAAGATGGACCGTGCTGGTGCAAACTTCCTGCGCGTCGTAGGTCAGATCAAGAATCGTCTGGGTCACACCCCGGTTCCTGTTCAGCTGGCTATCGGTTCGGAAGATAACTTCCAGGGTCAGGTTGACCTGATCAAAATGAAGGCTATCTACTGGAACGACGACGACAAAGGCACCACTTATCGCGAGGAAGAAATTCCTGCCGATATGCTGGAGCTGGCTCAGGAGTGGCGTTCCAACATGGTTGAAGCGGCTGCCGAGTCCAGCGAAGAGCTGATGAACAAGTATCTGGAAGGCGAAGAGCTGACCGTCGAAGAGATCAAAGCCGGACTGCGTGCGCGCACCCTGGCCAGCGAGATCGTTCCGGCTGTCTGCGGTTCTTCCTTCAAGAACAAGGGCGTTCCCCTGGTTCTCGATGCTGTTATCGATTTCCTGCCTGCTCCGACCGAGATTCCTGCGATCAAGGGTATCCACCCAGACCTGATCGAGAAGCCGAAGGACGAGCTGGTTGACGCTGACTACGACGAGCGTCACGCAGACGACAACGAGCCGTTCTCGGCTCTGGCGTTCAAGATTGCCACCGACCCGTTCGTGGGTACCCTGACTTTCGTGCGCGTTTACTCGGGCATGCTGCAGTCTGGCGACTCCGTGATCAACTCGGTCAAGGGCAAGAAAGAGCGCGTTGGTCGTATGGTGCAGATGCACGCCAACCAGCGTGAAGAAATCAAAGAAGTACTGGCAGGCGACATCGCTGCTCTGATCGGCATGAAGGACGTCACCACTGGTGACACCCTGTGCAACGCCGACAAGCCGATCATCCTCGAGCGTATGGACTTCCCGGAGCCTGTGATCTCGGTAGCTGTTGAGCCGAAGACCAAGCAAGACCAGGAGAAGATGGGTATCGCACTGGGCAAGCTGGCCCAGGAAGACCCGTCGTTCCGCGTCAAGACCGACGAAGAAACCGGCCAGACCATTATCTCGGGTATGGGCGAGCTTCACCTGGACATCCTCGTTGACCGCATGAAGCGCGAGTTCAACGTCGAAGCCAACATCGGTAAGCCGCAAGTTTCCTACCGTGAGCAGATCACCAAAGACAACGTCGAAATCGAAGGTAAGTTCGTTCGTCAGTCCGGTGGTCGCGGTCAGTTCGGTCACTGCTGGATCCGCTTCTCGCAGCCAACAGTGGACGCGCAGGGCAACATCACCGAAGGCCTGGAATTCACCAACGAGGTTGTAGGTGGTGTGGTTCCTAAGGAGTACATCCCGGCGATCCAGAAGGGTATCGAAGAGCAGATGAAGAACGGCATTGTTGCCGGCTATCCGCTGATCGGCCTGAAGGCAACCGTGTTTGATGGTTCCTACCACGACGTCGACTCCAACGAGATGGCGTTCAAGGTGGCGGCCTCCATGGCGACCAAGCAACTGGCTGCCAAAGGCGGCGGTAAAGTGCTTGAGCCGATCATGAAGGTAGAAGTTGTGACCCCTGAGGACTACATGGGTGACGTGATGGGTGACCTGAACCGTCGTCGTGGTCTGATCCAGGGTATGGAAGATTCGGTGTCCGGCAAGGTTGTCCGTGCTGAAGTTCCGCTCGGAGAGATGTTCGGTTATGCAACCGACGTTCGTTCCATGTCTCAGGGTCGCGCGAGCTACTCCATGGAATTCTCCAAATACGCCGAAGCTCCGTCGAATATCGTCGAAGCACTCGTTAAAAAACAAGGCTAATCCAGCCCTTTAGGCAAGAGGTTCACTGTCGTGGCTAAAGAAAAATTTGATCGTTCCCTTCCGCACGTCAACGTTGGCACCATCGGTCACGTTGACCACGGTAAAACCACTCTGACCGCAGCTCTGACTCGCGTCTGCTCCGAAGTTTTCGGTTCGGCCGTCGTCGAATTCGACAAGATCGACAGCGCTCCAGAAGAGAAAGCTCGCGGTATCACCATCAACACCGCGCACGTCGAGTACAACTCGAACATTCGTCACTACGCTCACGTTGACTGCCCAGGTCACGCTGACTACGTGAAGAACATGATCACCGGTGCTGCCCAGATGGACGGCGCGATCCTGGTTTGCTCGGCCGCCGATGGTCCGATGCCGCAAACCCGTGAGCACATCCTGCTGTCCCGTCAGGTAGGCGTTCCGTACATCGTGGTCTTCCTGAACAAGGCTGACCTGGTAGACGACGCTGAGCTGCTGGAACTGGTCGAGATGGAAGTTCGCGACCTGCTGTCCACCTATGACTTCCCAGGCGACGACACTCCGATCATCATCGGTTCGGCTCGTATGGCCCTGGAAGGCAAAGACGACAACGAAATGGGCACCACCGCTGTCAAGCGTCTGGTTGAAACTCTGGACAGCTACATCCCAGAGCCAGAGCGTGCTATCGACAAGCCGTTCCTGATGCCAATCGAAGACGTATTCTCGATCTCGGGTCGTGGTACCGTTGTTACCGGTCGTATCGAGCGTGGTATCGTCCGCGTTCAGGACGCTCTGGAAATCGTTGGTCTGCGTGACACCACCACCACCACCTGCACCGGTGTTGAGATGTTCCGCAAGCTGCTGGACGAAGGTCGTGCTGGCGAGAACTGCGGCGTTCTGCTGCGTGGCACCAAGCGTGACGACGTTGAGCGTGGTCAGGTTCTGGTTAAGCCAGGTTCGGTTAAGCCGCACACCAAGTTCACCGCAGAAGTTTACGTTCTGAGCAAGGAAGAAGGCGGCCGTCATACTCCGTTCTTCAAAGGCTACCGTCCACAGTTCTACTTCCGTACTACTGACGTGACTGGTAACTGCGAGCTGCCAGAAGGCGTTGAAATGGTAATGCCAGGTGACAACATCCAGATGACTGTCACTCTGATCAAAACCATCGCAATGGAAGATGGCCTGCGTTTCGCTATCCGTGAAGGCGGTCGTACCGTCGGCGCTGGCGTCGTAGCCAAAATCATCGAGTAATTCTCGATAGGTTGAAAAAGCCCCCGCTCAGCGGGGGCTTTTTTTATTGGGTTGACACCCAATAGGGGCGTCTATAGAATCACGCCTCCTTTTAACGGGCGTAGTGCGCCCGGTGGGAATAGCAGCCTGGAGTCTGAAATCCAATGCAAAATCAGCAAATCCGTATCAGGTTGAAGGCTTTTGACCATCGCCTGATCGACCAATCCACCCAGGAAATCGTGGAAACCGCGAAACGTACTGGTGCTCAAGTGCGTGGTCCAATTCCACTGCCTACTCGTAAAGAGCGGTTCACCGTTCTGGTCTCCCCGCACGTCAACAAAGACGCGCGTGACCAGTACGAGATCCGTACTCATAAGCGCGTTCTGGACATCGTCCAGCCAACGGATAAAACCGTTGATGCTCTTATGAAGCTTGATCTTGCGGCAGGTGTGGAAGTGCAGATCAGCCTCGGCTAAGACTCGGGTCTTAGTCGTGTAACGCTCTGAAATGGGCGGCCATAGCGGGTGAAAGCCCCGTACACTCATGAGGTTTACAACATGACTATTGGTGTAGTCGGTCGTAAGTGCGGTATGACCCGCATTTTCACCGAAGAAGGTGTCTCCATTCCGGTCACGGTCATTGAGATCGAGCCGAATCGCGTCACCCAGTTCAAAACCGAAGAAACCGATGGCTACCGTGCAGTGCAAGTCACTGTTGGTGAGCGTCGTGCTTCGCGCGTGACTGCTGCTCAAGCAGGTCACTTCGCTAAAGCGAACGTTGCCGCTGGTCGCGGTGTCTGGGAGTTCCGTCTTGAAGAAGGCGACTACCAGGCTGGCGACTTGATCAATGCAGAAATCTTCGCTGCTGGCCAAATGGTAGATGTTACCGGTCAGTCGAAAGGTAAAGGCTTTGCCGGTACCATCAAGCGCTGGAATTTCCGCGGTCAAGATAACACCCACGGTAACTCCGTTTCCCACCGCGTCCCGGGCTCTATCGGCCAGTGCCAGACTCCTGGTCGTGTATTCAAGGGCAAAAAAATGTCCGGTCATATGGGCGCCGAGCGCGTGACCGTTCAGTCCCTGGAAGTAGTGCGCGTCGACGCTGAACGCAATCTGTTGCTGGTCAAGGGTGCCGTTCCTGGCGCTACTGGCGGTGATCTGGTTGTGCGTCCGGCTGCCAAGGCTCGCGGTTAAGGGGAAGCTGACATGCAACTAAATGTAAATGACGCTCAAGCGATCGAAGTTTCCGAACTGACTTTCGGTGGCGAATTCAACGAGACGCTGGTTCACCAAGCAGTCGTGGCCTACATGGCCGGCGGCCGTCAGGGCACCAAGCAGCAGAAAACCCGTTCCGACGTTGCTGGTGGCGGTAAGCGCCCATGGCGTCAGAAAGGTACTGGTCGCGCTCGTGCCGGTACTATCCGTAGCCCAATCTGGCGTGGCGGCGGTACCACTTTCGCAGCTCGTCCTCAAGACCACTCGCAGAAGCTCAACAAGAAGATGTACCGCGCAGCAATGCGTTCCATCCTCGCTGAGCTGGTGCGTACCGATCGTCTGGTCGTGGTTCAGGACTTCGCTGTTGAAGCACCGAAAACCAAAGACCTGCTGAACAAGCTGAACGGCATGGGTCTGAGCGACGTACTGATCGTTTCTGATGCTGTTGATCAGAATCTGTACCTGGCTGCTCGTAACCTGCCGCACGTCGACGTACGTGACGTACAGGGTTCCGATCCGGTCAGTCTGATCGCATACGACAAAGTGTTGATCACTGTGTCGGCCGTGAAGAAATTCGAGGAGCTGCTGGGATGAACCAGGAACGCGTATTTAAAGTCCTCCTTGGCCCGCATGTTTCCGAGAAGGCTACCGTTCTGGCTGAGAAAAAAGGCCAGTTCGTATTCAAGGTTGCTACTGATGCAACCAAGCTGGAAATCAAGAAAGCTGTCGAAGGCCTGTTCGGCGTAAAAGTCGAAAACGTGTCGACTGTAAACGTTCTGGGTAAAACCAAGCGTACCGCACGTGGTCTGGGCAAGCGCAATGACTGGAAGAAGGCGATCGTCTCCCTTCAGCCAGGCCAAGATCTCGATTTCAGCAGCAGTGCTGAGTAAGGAAGGGGTGCATCATGGCAATCGTTAAATGCAAACCGACTTCCCCTGGCCGCCGTTTCGTGGTCAAGGTGGTCAACAAGGAGCTGCACAAAGGCGCTCCTCACGCACCGCTGCTCGAGAAGAAATCGAAGTCTGGTGGTCGTAACAACAATGGCCGCATCACTACTCGTCACGTAGGTGGTGGTCATAAGCAGCATTACCGTATGGTCGACTTCCGTCGCAACGACAAAGATGGCATCGTCGCCACTGTCGAGCGTATCGAATACGATCCAAACCGTACTGCTCACATCGCACTGCTCTGCTACGCAGACGGCGAGCGCCGCTACATCATCGCCCCTAAAGGCGTGAGTGCTGGCGACCAGCTGATCGCAGGTGCTCTGGCTCCAATCAAGCCGGGCAACTCCCTGCAACTGCGCAACATTCCAGTGGGTAGCACCATTCACGGCATCGAACTGAAGCCGGGCAAAGGTGCACAAATCGCTCGCTCCGCTGGTGCTTCGGCTCAGCTGATCGCTCGCGAAGGCGTCTACGTGACCGTTCGTCTGCGCTCCGGCGAGATGCGTAAAGTCCTGGCTGAATGCCGTGCGACCCTGGGTGAAGTCTCGAACTCCGAGCACAGCCTGCGTTCGCTGGGTAAAGCTGGTGCCAAACGCTGGCGTGGCGTTCGCCCAACCGTTCGTGGTGTTGCCATGAACCCGGTTGACCACCCACATGGTGGTGGTGAAGGTCGTACCTCCGGTGGTCGTCATCCGGTATCGCCATGGGGCTTCCCGACTAAGGGCGCGAAGACTCGTGGTAATAAGCGTACCGACAACATGATCGTCCGTCGTCGCAAGTAAATAGAGGGATACGACAGTGCCACGTTCTCTGAAAAAAGGTCCTTTTATCGATCTTCACCTACTGAAGAAGATCGAAGTGGCGGCGGAAAAGAACGATCGCAAACCAGTTAAGACCTGGTCGCGCCGTTCGATGATCCTGCCACAAATGGTCGGTCTGACCATCGCGGTACACAACGGTCGCCAACACGTCCCAGTTCTCGTGAACGAAGACATGGTCGGCCATAAACTGGGCGAGTTTGCCGGTACCCGCACTTATCGTGGGCACGTGGCTGACAAGAAAGCCAAGCGTTAAGGGGTAAGGAAATGGAAGTAGCCGCTAAGTTGTCGGGCGCTCGAATCTCCGCCCAGAAAGCCCGCTTGGTCGCCGACCAGATCCGCGGGAAGAAGGTGGGCGAAGCGCTCAACCTGTTGGCTTTCAGCAGCAAAAAAGCCGCTGAAATCATGAAGAAAGTCCTCGAGTCGGCCGTAGCCAACGCCGAGCATAACGAAGGCGCAGACGTTGATGACCTGAAGGTCTCCACCGTTTTCGTCAACGAAGGGCGTTCGCTGAAGCGCATCATGCCGCGTGCCAAAGGCCGCGCTGATCGCATCGTCAAGCGGTCTTGCCATATCACTGTCAAGGTTGCGGACAAGTAACGGAGTCGATCAGATGGGTCAGAAAGTACATCCCACTGGCATTCGCCTGGGAATCGTCAAGGAGCACACCTCCGTCTGGTACGCAGACGGTCGGACTTATGCGGACTATTTGCTCGCAGATCTGAATGTGCGTGAGTACCTCCAAGACAAACTAAAAAGCGCGTCCGTTAGCCGTATCGATATCCATCGTCCGGCTCAAACTGCACGCATCACCATCCACACCGCTCGTCCAGGTATCGTTATCGGGAAGAAAGGTGAAGATGTTGAAAAACTGCGTCAGGACCTGACCAAGCAAATGGGTGTGCCTGTGCACATCAATATCGAAGAGATCCGCAAGCCGGAACTCGACGGTATGCTGGTAGCTCAGAGCGTAGCTCAGCAGCTGGAGCGTCGTGTGATGTTCCGTCGCGCCATGAAGCGCGCCGTACAGAACGCCATGCGCATTGGTGCCAAAGGCATCAAGATCCAGGTGAGCGGTCGTCTCGGTGGTGCTGAAATCGCACGTACTGAATGGTATCGCGAAGGTCGTGTGCCGCTGCACACCCTGCGTGCTGACATCGACTATGCCACTTACGAAGCTCACACCACTTACGGTGTGATCGGTGTGAAGGTTTGGATTTTCAAAGGCGAAGTTATTGGTGGTCGCCAAGAAGAACTGAAACCACAAGCACCAGCGCCTCGTAAAAAAGCTGCTAAGTAAGGGGTACGCCAAATGTTGCAACCAAAGCGTACAAAATTCCGCAAGCAGATGACTGGCCACAACCGTGGTCTGGCGCTGCGCGGTAGCAAAGTCAGCTTCGGCGAATTTGCTCTGAAAGCTGTTGCTCGCGGTCGTCTCACCGCTCGCCAGATCGAATCGGCACGTCGTGCCCTGACTCGTCACGTAAAACGTGGCGGTAAGATCTGGATCCGTGTGTTCCCGGACAAGCCGATCTCCAAGAAGCCTCTCGAAGTGCGGATGGGTAAAGGTAAAGGTTCCGTGGAGTACTGGGTTGCCCAGATCCAGCCAGGCAAAGTCCTGTACGAGATCGAGGGTGTTTCTGAAGAGCTGGCGCGTGAGGCTTTCGCCCTGGCGGCTGCAAAGCTGCCTCTCGCCACCTCCTTTGTTAAGCGGACGGTGATGTGATGAAAGCGAATGAACTTCGTGAAAAATCAGCACAGCAGCTGAACGAGCAACTGCTCGGCTTGCTGCGCGACCAGTTCAATCTGCGTATGCAGAAAGCAACTGGCCAGTTGGGGCAGTCGCACCTGCTCTCGCAAGTTAAGCGTGACATCGCTCGCGTGAAAACTGTGCTCAACCAGCAGGCAGGTAAGTAATCATGGCTGAAGCTGAAAAAACCGTCCGTACGCTGACTGGCCGTGTCGTCAGCGACAAGATGGACAAAACCATCACCGTACTGATCGAGCGTCGCGTAAAGCACCCGATCTACGGTAAATACGTTAAGCGTTCGACTAAGCTGCACGCGCACGACGAAACCAATCAGTGCCATATCGGCGACAAGGTCTCCATCCGTGAGACCCGTCCGCTGGCCAAGACCAAAGCTTGGGCACTGGTTGAAGTTCTCGAACGCGCTGTTGAAGTCTAAGGGCTAAGGGTCGGAGAAATTTTATGATTCAGACTCAATCCATGCTCGATGTGGCCGATAACAGCGGCGCTCGTCGCGTCATGTGCATCAAGGTTCTCGGCGGTTCGCACCGCCGTTACGCCGGCATCGGTGACATCATCAAGGTAACCGTCAAGGAAGCAATTCCGCGCGGTAAAGTGAAGAAAGGCCAAGTGATGACTGCTGTTGTAGTCCGCACTCGCCACGGTGTCCGTCGTGCTGACGGCTCCATCATCCGCTTTGATGGCAATGCTGCTGTTCTGCTGAACAACAAGCAAGAGCCGATCGGCACCCGTATCTTTGGGCCAGTGACCCGTGAACTTCGTACTGAGAAGTTCATGAAGATCGTCTCGCTCGCCCCAGAAGTGCTGTAAGGAGATCCGACATGCAAAAGATTCGTCGTGACGACGAGATCATCGTGATCGCCGGCAAAGACAAAGGTAAGCGCGGTAAGGTGCTCAAGGTTCTCGCTGATGACCGTCTGGTCGTTGGTGGGATCAACCTGGTGAAGCGTCATACCAAGCCTAACCCGATGTCGGGCGTACAAGGCGGTATCGTCGAGAAAGAAGCGCCACTGCACGCTTCCAACGTCGCCATTTTCAACGGCGAAACCAACAAGGCTGACCGCGTTGGTTTCAAAGTAGAAGACGGCAAGAAAATTCGTGTCTTCAAGTCGACCCAAAAAGCGGTTGATGCTTGAACACTGCTAGGTAGAAGACCATGGCACGACTGAAAGAGATTTACCGGAAGGAAATTGCTCCGAAGCTTAAGGAAGAACTTAAGCTGGCGAACGTGATGGAAGTTCCGCGCGTTACCAAGATCACCCTGAACATGGGTCTGGGCGAAGCTGTCGGCGACAAGAAAGTCATCGAGCACGCTGTTGCTGACCTGGAGAAGATCACCGGTCAGAAAGCCGTTGTGACTTTCGCTCGGAAATCCATCGCGGGCTTCAAAGTCCGTGAGGGCTGGCCGATCGGCGTTAAAGTTACTCTGCGCCGTGATCGTATGTATGAATTCCTGGACCGCCTGCTGGCGATCTCCCTGCCTCGGGTTCGCGACTTCCGCGGCCTGAATGCCAAGTCCTTCGATGGTCGTGGCAACTACAGCATGGGCGTGAAAGAGCAGATCATCTTCCCGGAAATCGACTACGACAAGATCGATGCTCTGCGCGGTCTGGACATTACCCTGACCACCACTGCCAAGAACGATGACGAAGGCCGCGCTCTGCTGCGTGCTTTCAAATTCCCGTTCCGCAACTGATTGGAGTAGGAAAATGGCCAAGAAGAGCATGAAGAACCGTGAGCTGAAGCGTCAGCTCACTGTTGCCAAGTACGCCAAGAAGCGTGCCGAGCTGAAAGCGACCATCGTGAACCTGGAAGCAACTCCAGAAGAGCGTTTTGCCGCTGTCGTAGCTCTGCAGAAGCAGCCACGTGACGCTAGCGCCTCGCGCCTGCGTAACCGCTGCCGCATCACCGGTCGTCCACACGGCGTTTACCGCAAGTTCGGCCTCGGCCGTAACAAGCTGCGTGAAGCAGCAATGCGCGGTGACGTTCCAGGTCTGGTTAAAGCCAGCTGGTAAGACGTACCGGCAGCGTCCAGGTGGCGGGGGAGTAATCTTCCGACCACCGGTGACTTTGCATCGAAACAAGCCCCTTCTGGGGCTTGTTTCGTTTCCGGGATCTGTCTAGAATGACCGGCTCTCCTGAGCCCGGGTTTTTTGACCCTGCGCGTTCAGGCGACTGTAGTAGCCGAGAGGCTAATTTTTCTTGTATCAGGAGCGTCTAGCCCATGAGTATGCAGGACCCGTTAGCGGACATGCTAACTCGCATCCGTAATGCCCAGATGGCTGAAAAGTCCGTCGTAAGCATGCCTTCGTCGACTCTGAAGGTTGCGGTAGCCAAAGTTCTGAAAGACGAAGGTTACATCGCTGGCTATCAGGTCAGCAGCGAAGTAAAACCATCGCTTTCCATCGAGCTGAAATACTTCGAGGGCCGTCCGGTCATCGAGGAAGTCAAGCGCGTAAGTCGTCCAGGCCTGCGTCAGTACAAGTCCGTCGAAGAACTGCCGAAAGTACGTGGCGGTCTGGGCGTGTCTATCGTCTCCACCAACAAAGGTGTGATGACTGATCGTGCTGCGCGCGCTGCCGGTGTCGGCGGCGAAGTTCTCTGCACAGTGTTCTAAGGGGGGATAAGCATGTCTCGCGTCGCTAAGAACCCCGTTAAGCTGCCAGCCGGTGTCGAAGTAAAATTCGTCGGCCAGCAGCTTTCGGTGAAGGGTGCCAAGGGCACTCTCGAACTGAACGTTCACTCGTCCGTAGAAGTGGTTGAAGAAGCTGGTGAGCTGCGTTTTGCTGCTCGCAATGGCGATCAACAAACCCGCGCTATGGCCGGTACTACCCGTGCCCTGGTAAACAACATGGTCCAAGGCGTAAGCCAAGGCTTCGAGCGTAAGCTCCAGCTGGTCGGTGTTGGTTACAAAGCACAAGCCAAAGGCACCGTGCTGAACCTGGCGCTCGGCTTCTCGCATCCAGTGGATTACGAACTGCCGGCTGGTATCACCGCTGAGACCCCAAGCCAGACCGATATCCTGATCAAGGGTATCGACAAGCAGCTGGTAGGTCAGGTGGCCGCTGAAATCCGCGACTTCCGTCCACCAGAGCCGTACAAAGGCAAGGGTGTGCGTTACGCGGACGAAGTCGTCCGTCGTAAAGAAGCCAAGAAGAAGTAGGGCCTAGCAAATGACCGACAAAAAAGTTACTCGACTGCGTCGCGCTCGCAAAGCACGCCTGAAAATGCACGAACTCGAAGTCGTGCGTCTCTGCGTGTTCCGCTCCTCGCAGCACATCTATGCCCAGGTCATTTCGGCCGACGGCAGCAAAGTCCTGGCCAGCGCCTCGACTTTGGACAAAGAACTGCGTGATGGCGCCACCGGCAACATCGACGCGGCCACTAAGGTTGGCAAGCTGGTAGCTGAGCGCGCGAAAGCCGCCGGTGTATCTCAAGTTGCCTTTGACCGTTCCGGCTTCAAGTACCACGGCCGCGTCAAGGCGCTGGCTGATGCTGCTCGTGAAGGCGGGCTGGAGTTCTAAGTTATGGCAAATAACGATCAAAAGCGCGACGAAGGCTACATCGAGAAGCTGGTTCAAGTTAACCGCGTTGCCAAAACCGTAAAAGGCGGCCGTATCTTCACCTTCACCGCGTTGACCGTGGTTGGTGATGGTAAAGGTCGTGTCGGCTTCGGCCGTGGCAAATCGCGCGAAGTACCTGCTGCGATCCAGAAAGCCATGGAAGCTGCTCGTCGCAACATGATTCAGGTTGACCTGAACGGCACCACTCTGCAGTACGCCACCAAGTCCGCCCATGGCGCGTCGAAGGTGTACATGCAGCCTGCCTCCGAAGGTACCGGTATCATCGCCGGTGGCGCCATGCGTGCCGTCCTGGAAGTTGCTGGCGTTCAGAACGTCCTGGCCAAGTGCTATGGCTCGACTAACCCAGTAAACGTGGTTCACGCCACTTTCAAGGGTCTGAAGGCTATGCAATCTCCTGAGTCCATTGCTGCCAAGCGCGGCAAGAGCGTTGAGGAGATCCGCTGATCATGGCTACCGTTAAAGTTACGCTGATCAAAAGCACCGCCGGCCGTCTCCCTAACCACAAACTGTGCGTTAAGGGTCTGGGTCTGCGCCGCATCGGTCACACTGTAGAAGTCCTGGATACTCCCGAGAATCGCGGGATGATCAACAAGGCTTACTACATGCTGCGCGTCGAGGGTTAATCGATGAAACTCAATGATCTGAGTCCAGCGCCGGGTTCCCGTCGCGAGAAGCATCGTCCGGGTCGTGGTATCGGTAGTGGTTTGGGTAAGACTGGTGGCC
Organism: Pseudomonas sp. JQ170C; assembly: GCF_035581345.1. Taxonomy (NCBI): domain Bacteria; kingdom Pseudomonadati; phylum Pseudomonadota; class Gammaproteobacteria; order Pseudomonadales; family Pseudomonadaceae; genus Pseudomonas; species Pseudomonas sp. JQ170C. Next base: position 5,396,770 of record NZ_CP141608.1, on the reverse strand, counting down.
GTGGTCACAAAGGTCAGACCTCCCGCTCCGGTGGCACCATCGCTCCAGGCTTTGAAGGCGGTCAACAGCCGCTGCACCGTCGCCTGCCGAAATTCGGCTTCGTTTCCCTGAAAGCCATGGATCGCGCCGAAGTGCGTCTGTCCGAGCTGGCCAAAGTGGAAGGCGACGTTGTCACCGTGCAATCCTTGAAGGATGCCAACGTGATTAACCAGAACGTACAGCGTGTGAAAATCATGCTGTCGGGCGAAGTTACTCGCGCGGTCACCATCAAGGGTATCGCAGCCACCAAAGGTGCGCGTGCGGCTATCGAAGCAGCTGGCGGCAAGTTCGAGGAATAAATGGCTAAGCAAGGTGCTCTCTCTTCGCTCGGCAAAGGCGGGATGTCTGAACTTTGGGCTCGTCTGCGTTTTCTGTTCCTGGCGATCATCGTCTATCGGATAGGCGCACACATCCCAGTTCCAGGTATCAACCCGGACCGGCTGGCGGAACTGTTTCGACAGAATGAGGGGACCATTCTTAGCTTGTTCAACATGTTTTCCGGCGGCGCGCTGGAACGGATGAGCATCTTCGCACTGGGGATCATGCCGTACATCTCGGCATCGATCATCATGCAGTTGATGACCGCCGTCAGCCCGCAGCTGGAGCAGTTGAAGAAGGAAGGTGAAGCTGGCCGTCGCAAGATCAGCCAGTACACCCGCTACGGCACCGTAATCCTGGCGCTGGTCCAGGCTATTGGCATGTCCATTGGTCTGGCCGGTCAGGGCGTGGCGTTTTCTGCTGATTTTGGCTTCCATTTCGTCGCGGTATCCACGTTTGTGGCTGGTGCGATGTTCATGATGTGGCTGGGTGAGCAGATCACGGAGCGCGGTGTAGGCAACGGTATCTCGATGTTGATCTTCGCGGGTATCGTCGCCGGTCTTCCGAGAGCAATCGGGCAGTCTTTCGAGTCTGCACGTACGGGCGATATCAACATTTTCGCTCTGGTCGCTATCGGTTTGCTGGCAGTAGCGATTATCGGTTTTGTGGTGTTCATTGAGCGTGGTCAGCGTCGTATCGCCGTTCACTACGCCAAGCGTCAGCAGGGCCGTAAGGTCTTCGCTGCGCAGACTAGCCACTTGCCGCTGAAAGTGAACATGGCGGGCGTTATTCCTGCCATTTTCGCGAGCAGCATCTTGCTGTTCCCGGCTTCGCTGGGTGCCTGGTTCGGTCAGTCCGAAGGTATGGGCTGGTTGCAGGACATCTCGCAGTCGATCGCTCCTGGTCAGCCGTTGAATATTCTGCTGTTTAGTGCAGGGATTATTTTCTTCTGCTTCTTCTATACGGCGTTGATGTTCAATCCGAAAGACGTAGCGGAGAACCTGAAGAAGTCCGGTGCCTTTATTCCGGGTATCCGTCCAGGTGAGCAGTCGGCGCGCTACATTGATGGCGTTCTGACCCGCTTGACCATGTTCGGTGCTCTTTATATGACGGCCGTCTGTCTGCTTCCCCAGTTCCTGGTGGTTGCGGCAAACGTTCCGTTCTACCTTGGCGGGACCTCGTTGCTGATTGTGGTAGTGGTTGTGATGGACTTCATGTCCCAAGTACAATCGCACCTCGTTTCGCACCAGTACGAATCCCTGATGAAGAAAGCCAACCTGAAAGGCTACGGCGGCAGCGGTTTGCTGCGCTGAGAGACCCTTAAGGTTCGAGGAGTTGGTGATGAAAGTTCGTGCATCGGTGAAAAAGCTGTGCCGTAACTGCAAAATTATTCGCCGCGAAGGTGTTGTTCGAGTAATTTGCAGTGCGGAACCACGTCACAAGCAGCGCCAAGGCTGAGTGTGATCTGCGCTACAAACCCAGCAGCTAGTGCGCTGCTGGGTTGATTATTTGTTTCTACAGCGATATTATCTCGCGCCCTATTTCTTGGCTTCCGGGGCGTAGGTAGCTGTCAATTGGAGTCCCACTGAATGGCCCGTATTGCAGGCGTCAACATTCCAGATAACAAGCACACTGTTATCTCGCTGACCTACATCTATGGTGTTGGTCGCACTACTGCACAGAAAATCTGTGTAGAGACTGGGGTCAACCCAGCCGCTAAGATCAAGGATCTGAGCGACGAGCAGGTTGAATCGCTGCGTACTGAAGTTGCGAAGTACATCACCGAAGGTGATCTGCGTCGTGACATCAACATGAAAATCAAGCGGTTGATGGACCTGGGTTGCTACCGCGGCCTGCGTCATCGTCGGGGTCTGCCAGTACGCGGTCAGCGTACCAAGACCAACGCGCGTACCCGTAAGGGCCCGCGTAAGCCGATCCGCAAGTAATCGCACCAGCGAATCGACAGGAATTTAGAAATGGCAAAACCTGCTGCTCGTCCTCGTAAAAAAGTCAAAAAGACAGTGGTTGATGGCATCGCCCACATCCACGCGTCTTTTAACAACACCATCGTGACCATCACCGATCGTCAAGGTAACGCTCTGTCCTGGGCTACCTCCGGCGGTTCGGGTTTCCGCGGTTCCCGCAAGTCCACCCCGTTCGCTGCTCAAGTAGCTGCTGAGCGTGCTGGTCAAGCTGCGCTGGAATATGGTCTGAAGAACCTCGACGTCAACGTCAAGGGTCCAGGTCCAGGTCGTGAGTCCGCTGTTCGTGCTTTGAACGGTTGTGGCTATAAGATCGCCAGCATCACCGACGTGACGCCAATCCCGCATAACGGGTGCCGTCCGCCGAAGAAGCGCCGCGTGTAATCAGGAGACAGATAAATGGCACGTTACATTGGTCCAAAATGCAAACTGTCTCGTCGTGAAGGCACCGATCTGTTCCTGAAGAGCGGCGTTCGCGCTCTGGAATCGAAGTGCAACATCGAAGCAGCCCCAGGTATCCACGGTCAGCGTCGTGGTCGTCAGTCCGACTACGGCACCCAGCTGCGTGAGAAACAAAAAGTACGTCGTATCTATGGCGTTCTCGAGCGTCAGTTCAGCGGTTACTACAAGGAAGCAGCCTCCAAGAAGGGTGCTACCGGCGAGAACCTGCTGCAACTGCTCGAATGCCGTCTGGATAACGTCGTTTATCGTATGGGCTTTGGCGCTACTCGTGCCGAATCCCGTCAGCTGGTTTCGCACAAAGCGATCAGCGTAAACGGCAAGACTGTAAACGTTCCGTCCTACCAAGTTCGTCCGGGTGACGTGGTCGCGGTTCGCGAGAAGTCGCTGAACCAGCTGCGCATTGTTCAAGCCCTTGAACTGTGCGCCCAGCGTGGCCGCGTTGAGTGGGTAGATGTGGATGCTGCCAAGAAGTCGGGCGTTTTCAAGAACGTTCCTGCTCGCAGCGACCTGTCCGCCGACATCAACGAAAGCCTGATTGTCGAGCTCTACTCCAAGTAAGGGCTAGAAAATAGGTGCATCCATGCAGATTTCGGTAAATGAGTTCCTGACGCCCCGCCATATTGATGTGCAGGTCGTCAGTCCAACCCGCGCTAAAATCACGCTCGAGCCTCTCGAGCGTGGCTTTGGCCATACCCTGGGCAACGCGCTGCGCCGCATCCTGTTGTCCTCCATGCCTGGCTGTGCAGTAGTCGAGGCCGAGATTGACGGTGTACTCCACGAGTACTCGGCAATCGAAGGTGTACAGGAAGACGTCATTGAAATCCTGTTGAACCTGAAAGGCCTGGCTATCAAACTGCACGGTCGTGACGAAGTTACGCTGACCTTGTCGAAGAAGGGTTCGGGGGTGGTTACCGCTGCCGATATTCAGCTGGATCATGATGTCGAGATCGTTAATCCCGATCACGTAATCGCTAACCTGGCGTCCAATGGCGCCCTGAACATGAAGCTCACCGTAGCTCGTGGTCGTGGTTATGAACCGGCCGATTCGCGTCAGAGCGATGAAGACGAAAGCCGCAGCATTGGTCGCTTGCAGCTCGACTCTTCGTTCAGCCCGGTTCGCCGTATCGCATACGTGGTGGAAAACGCCCGTGTCGAGCAGCGTACCAACCTGGACAAGCTGGTAATTGATCTGGAAACCAACGGTACTCTGGACCCAGAAGAGGCTATCCGTCGTGCCGCAACCATCCTGCAACAGCAGTTGGCTGCGTTCGTCGACCTCAAAGGCGACAGCGAACCAGTGGTAGTCGAACAGGAAGACGAGATCGATCCGATCCTGCTTCGTCCGGTTGACGATCTGGAATTGACCGTGCGTTCGGCCAACTGCCTTAAGGCGGAGAACATTTACTACATCGGCGATCTGATTCAGCGCACCGAAGTAGAACTGTTGAAGACTCCGAACCTGGGCAAGAAGTCCCTGACTGAAATCAAGGACGTTCTGGCCTCCCGTGGTCTGTCCCTCGGCATGCGCCTCGACAACTGGCCGCCTGCAAGTCTTAAGAAAGACGACAAGGCGACTGCCTGATCGTCGTAATCACCGAACGTAGTGTTTGGTAAGGAATGAATCATGCGTCATCGTAAAAGTGGACGTCACCTGAGCCGTACCAGCTCTCACCGCAAGGCTATGTTCCAGAACATGGCGGTGTCGCTGTTCGAGCACGAGCTGATCAAAACTACCCTGCCAAAAGCCAAGGAACTGCGCCGCGTTGCCGAGCCGCTGATCACCCTGGCCAAGGAAGACAGCGTAGCTAACCGTCGTCTGGCTTTCGACCGTACCCGTTCGAAAGAAATCGTCGGCAAGCTGTTCAACGATCTGGGCAAGCGCTATGCCACCCGTCAGGGCGGCTACCTGCGTATCCTCAAGTGCGGTTTCCGCGCTGGCGATAACGCACCTATGGCGTACGTCGAGCTGGTTGATCGTCCTGTTGGTGGCTCGGTAGAAGCTGCTGAGTAAGGCGAACAGTCTGTAACAAGGAACCGGGCCTAGTGCCCGGTTTTTTGTGTCTGCTTGTATTGTATTAATCTATTGATCTGAGTCATGTAATTAATTTGGTGTTGTTATAGTCCTGGTCGATACTCATCCCAAGCCGATTAGCCGGCCGTTCAAGACCGATAGGGAGAGAGTGCATGAGCCAGAACAAAGTACTGACCACCGCCAGCGGAGCACCGGTCGCTGACAACCAGAATTCGCGTTCGGCAGGCTCGCGTGGCCCGCTTCTGCTTGATGACTTCCACTTGATCGAAAAGCTCGCCCATTTCAACCGCGAGAACATTCCTGAGCGTCGCGTTCACGCGAAAGGGTCGGGAGCCTATGGCACCTTCACCGTCACGCGGGATATCACCCAACTCAGCTGCGCCAAATTGTTCAGCAATGTGGGCAAGCAGACCGAAACCTTCCTGCGTTTTTCCACTGTCGGTGGAGAACGAGGCTCGGCGGATACCGAGCGCGACCCGCGCGGTTTTGCTCTGAAGTTCTATACCGAAGAAGGCAACTGGGACATCGTTGGCAACAACACGCCGGTGTTCTTCATCCGTGATCCGCTGAAGTTTCCTGACTTTATCCACACCCAGAAGCGTCTGCCGCAAAGCAACCTCAAGAGTGCGCAGATGATGTGGGATTTCTGGTCGCATTCGCCTGAGGCCCTGCACCAGGTCACCATTCTGTTTTCTGACCGCGGCATTCCGGACGGTTACCGCCACATGCACGGTTTCGGGAGCCACACCTATAGCCTGATTAACGCGCAGGGCCAGCGCACCTGGGTCAAGTGGCATTTCAAGACCAAGCAGGGGATCAAGAACCTGGCACCGGCGGAGGCCGCACGCCTGGCTGGAACCGACCCTGACTACGCCCAACGCGACTTGTTTGAAGCCATCGAACGCGGCGATTTCCCCAAGTGGGCAGTCTGTATCCAGACCATGAGTGAAGAAGAAGCGGCTACCCGCGATGAAAACCCGTTCGACGTCACCAAGACCTGGTCGCAGAAGGATTACCCACTGATCGAAATCGGTGAGTTGGAACTCAACCGCAACCCGCTGAACTACTTCGCAGAAGTCGAACAAGCGGCGTTCGGCCCGAGCAATATGGTGCCAGGCGTCGGTCTTTCTCCGGACCGCATGCTTCAGGGCCGCGTATTCGCCTACGCAGACGCCCATCGCTACCGCGTTGGTACCAACCATCAGCAATTGCCGGTAAACGCGCCACGTAGCCCGGTAAACAGCTACCAGCGTGACGGCGCCATGGCGTTCGGCAGCAATGGTGGGGCAGCGCCGAACTACGAGCCCAACAGCTACGCCAATGCTCCAAAACAGGCGCCACAGTTCGCTGAACCTGCGCTTGCCCTGAATGGTGTGGCGGATCGCTACGATCACCGGGAAGACACTGACTACTACAGTCACGCCGGGGCGCTGTTCCGCTTGATGAACCCAGAGCAAAAGGCACTGTTGATCAACAACATTGCCGGAGCGATGGCCGGGGTTTCCGAGGACGTGGTACAGCGTCAGTTGCAGCACTTCTTCAAGGCCGATCCGGCCTATGGAGAAGGGATTGCCAATGCGTTGGGCATAAAACTCGCCTAAGTCGAAGTGATAAGAAGAACCGCCCTCATTTGGGCGGTTTTTCAATGAATATCACTACCGTTTACCGACTTTTTTCTACTTTATTGCGCAAATCTCAGTGACCTCGCGATCATCCTGGTTCAAACTAAGACTTTCAAACAGGGAGAGGCAGGGCGATGCAAGGTCACCCGGACGTAATCGATTATCTCAACACGTTGCTGACGGGCGAACTGGCGGCACGCGACCAATACTTCATCCATTCGCGGATGTACGAAGACTGGGGCTTGAGCAAGCTCTACGAGCGTATCAACCACGAGATGGAGGAAGAGGCTCAGCACGCCGATGCCCTGATGCGTCGTATCCTCATGCTCGAAGGCACTCCGCGGATGCGTCCTGACGACCTCGATGTCGGTGCTACCGTGCCAGACATGATCGCCGCCGACCTGCGCCTGGAATACAAAGTGCGTGCCGCGCTGTGCAAAGGCATCGAGTTGTGCGAATTGCACAAGGACTACATCAGCCGCGACATCCTGCGCCTGCAACTGGCTGATACCGAAGAAGATCACACCTACTGGCTGGAAAAGCAGCAGGGCCTGATCAAGTCGATCGGCCTGGAGAATTACCTGCAATCGCAGATGTAATTTCACCGGTACAAAAAAAAGCCCCGCCAATGCGGGGCTTTTTGTTTTGCCTTGCAGAAGCGCGCTTGCCCCGCGAAATCAAAATCGCGGGGCAAGCGGGCTGCTACGCACGGTCCCGCAATAGCAGCGGCTTGAGATAGTAGCCGGTGTAGGACTGCTTCATCTCGGCCACTTCCTCAGGTGTGCCACACCCAATGATCTGCCCACCTTTAGAGCCTCCCTCCGGCCCCAGGTCGACAATCCAGTCGGCAGTCTTGATCACGTCCAGGTTGTGCTCGATCACCACCACAGTGTTGCCGTGGTCGCGCAGACGGTGCAGTACATCAAGCAGTTGCTGGATATCGGCAAAGTGCAGGCCGGTGGTCGGCTCGTCGAGGATGTACAGCGTCTTGCCGGTGTCACGCTTGGACAGCTCGCGGGACAGCTTCACCCGCTGCGCCTCGCCACCCGACAAGGTGGTCGCCGACTGCCCCAGCTTGATGTAGGACAGGCCGACATCCATCAGGGTCTGCAGCTTGCGGGCCAAGGCCGGTACAGCGTCGAAGAACTCACGGGCCTCCTCGATGGTCATTTCCAGGACCTCGTGGATGTTCCTGCCCTTGTACTTGATCTCCAGGGTTTCGCGGTTGTAGCGCTTGCTCTTGCACACGTCGCAGGGCACGTAGATGTCCGGCAAAAAGTGCATTTCGACCTTGATCAGGCCGTCACCTTGGCAGGCCTCGCAGCGCCCGCCCTTGACGTTGAAGGAGAAACGCCCCGGGCCATAGCCGCGAGAACGGGATTCCGGCACGCCGGAGAACAGTTCGCGAATGGGTGTGAACAACCCGGTGTAGGTCGCCGGGTTCGAGCGCGGTGTACGGCCGATCGGGCTTTGGTCGATGTCGACCACCTTGTCCAGGTGTTGCAGGCCGTCGCAGCTGTCGTGCGGCGCCGCCTCCAGCGTACTGGCGCCATTGAGGGCGGTCGCACTGAGCGGGAACAGGGTGTTGTTGATCAGCGTTGACTTGCCCGAGCCCGAAACCCCGGTCACGCAGGTCAGTAGGCCGATCGGAATTTCCAGGTCGACATTCTGCAAGTTGTTGCCCCGTGCGCCCTTGAGCTTGAGTGAAAGCTTTTTGTTGCGCGGGGTGCGCTTGGCCGGTACGGCAATCTTGACGCGCCCTGACAGGTACTTGCCGGTGAGTGAGTCAGGGTGGGCCATGACCTCGGCCGGTGAGCCTTCTGCCACAATCTGGCCGCCGTGGACGCCGGCCCCTGGGCCGATATCCACTACATAGTCGGCCAGGCGAATGGCATCTTCGTCGTGCTCGACCACGATTACCGTGTTGCCGATGTCGCGCAGGTGATTGAGGGTCGCCAGCAGCCGGTCGTTATCGCGCTGGTGCAGGCCGATGGAGGGCTCGTCGAGGATGTACATCACCCCGACAAGGCCCGCGCCGATCTGGCTGGCCAGGCGGATACGCTGAGCTTCACCACCGGAGAGCGTATCGGCGCTGCGGTCCAGGGTCAGGTAGTCGAGGCCGACGTTGACCAGAAACTGCAGACGCTCACAGATTTCCTTGAGGATCTTGTCAGCGATCTCGCCACGGCGCCCGGTCAGCTTCAGGCCGCCGAAGTAATCGCTGGCATCGCCGATCGGCAGGCCGGTGACTGCCGGCAGGGTCTTTTCACCCACCCAGACGTGTCGCGCCTCACGACGAAGGCGCGTGCCGCGACAGTCGGGGCAGGGTTGTGTGCTGAGGAACTTGGCCAGTTCTTCGCGTACGGTGGCCGATTCGGTCTCGCGATAGCGCCGCTCCAGATTAGGCACGATGCCTTCAAAAGGGTGCGAACGCTTGACGATGTCGCCACGGTCATTGAGGTACTTGAAGTCGACGTTCTGCTTGCCGCTACCGTGCAGGATGACTTTCTGCTGTTCCGCCGGCAGCTCGCCAAAGGGCACTTCGAGACTGAAGTCGAAATGCGCGGCCAGCGAGCCAAGCATCTGGAAGTAATAGACGTTGCGCCGGTCCCAACCGCGTATCGCGCCCTCGGCCAGGGTCAATTCGTTATTGACCAGGCGCTTGGTGTCGAAGAACTGCTTGACCCCCAGGCCATCGCAGGTCGGGCAGGCGCCCGCCGGGTTGTTGAACGAAAACAGCTTGGGCTCTAGCTCGCTGATGGCATGGCCGCAGATCGGGCAGGCGAAGCGCGCCGAGAAGATCATCTCTTCAAACGGCTCGTCATCCATCGACCCCACCAGGGCAATACCATCCGCCAGCTTCAGTGCGGTTTCAAAGGACTCGGCCAGGCGCTGCTGCAGATCTTCACGCACCTTGAAGCGATCGACCACGACGTCGATGGTGTGCTTTTTCTGCTTATCCAGTTTCGGCAGTTCATCGAGCTCGTACAGCTTGCCGTTGACCCGGGCGCGCACAAAACCTTGGGCGCGTAGTTCATCGAACACGGCCAGGTGCTCGCCCTTGCGTTCGCGAATTACCGGGGCCAGCAGCATCAGCTTGCTGCCTTCAGGCTGGGCCAGCACCAGGTCGACCATCTGGCTGACGGTCTGGGCTTCGAGCGGAATGTCGTGGTCCGGGCAGCGTGGGGTGCCGACACGGGCATAGAGCAGGCGCAGGTAGTCGTAGATCTCGGTGATGGTGCCGACGGTAGAGCGGGGGTTGTGCGAGGTCGATTTCTGTTCGATGGAAATGGCCGGTGACAGGCCCTCGATGGTGTCGACATCGGGCTTTTCCATCATCGACAGGAACTGCCGGGCGTAGGCCGACAGCGATTCGACGTAGCGACGCTGGCCTTCTGCATAGAGGGTGTCGAAGGCCAATGACGACTTGCCGGAACCGGACAGGCCGGTAATGACGATCAGCTTGTCCCGGGGCAGGGTCAGGTCAATGTTCTTCAGGTTGTGGGTTCTTGCCCCACGAATCAGGATCTTGTCCACTGCGGCCTCGCTCGGCGGGCATAAACAGTTGAGTATACGGCTCCCTGCCATTACGCGGCAAAGCGTCGCGTATATGCCGTTAAGCGATGGGACTGGTAGAATCGCCGCCGGTTCACACGAGGTTTATCCATGCACGATCCCCACAGCGAACGCATGAGTGGCAGCGAAACCCGCGCCGCAGGCGGCCTGGCCATGGTGTTCGCCTTCCGCATGCTGGGCATGTTCATGGTCCTGCCGGTGCTGGCGACCTATGGCATGGACCTGGCTGGCGCGACGCCGGCGCTCATCGGCCTGGCCATTGGCGCTTATGGTCTGACCCAGGCATTTCTGCAGATTCCATTCGGCGTCATTTCCGACCGTATTGGGCGGCGCCCGGTGATCTACCTGGGCCTGGTCATCTTCGCCCTGGGCAGTGTGCTCGCGGCTCAGGCCGACTCGATCTGGGGCGTGATTGCCGGACGTATCCTGCAAGGCGCTGGCGCGATTTCCGCTGCGGTAATGGCATTGCTGTCGGACCTTACCCGGGAGCAGCATCGGACCAAGGCCATGGCCATGATCGGTATGAGCATCGGCTTGTCCTTTGCGGTGGCCATGGTGGTGGGGCCATTGCTGACCCGTGCTTTCGGCCTCTCGGGGCTGTTCCTGGCTACTGCCGCTTTGGCGCTGGTGGGCATCGCTATCATTGCATTCGTAGTGCCCGCGTCACATGGCGCCCTTCAGCACCGTGAGTCGGGTGTCGCCAAGCAGGCGCTGGGGCCGACCTTGCGTCATCCGGACCTGCTGCGCCTGGATGTGGGTATCTTCGTCCTGCACGCCATTTTGATGGCCAGCTTCGTTGCCTTGCCTCTGGCGCTTGTAGAGCGGGGTGGCTTGCCCAAGGAAGAGCATTGGTGGGTGTACCTGACCGCCTTGCTGGTCTCATTTTTTGCAATGATCCCGTTCATCATCTACGGCGAGAAAAAGCGCAAGATGAAACGTGTCCTGCTGGGCGCGGTCAGTGTGTTGATGCTCACCGAGCTGTTCTTCTGGCTGTCAGCAGACAACTTGCACGAACTGGTGATCGGCACCGTGATATTCTTTACTGCCTTCAACCTGCTGGAGGCATCCTTGCCTTCGCTGGTGAGCAAGGTGTCGCCCGCCGGCGGCAAGGGCACGGCAATGGGGGTTTACTCCACCAGCCAGTTCCTTGGTGCCGCGCTGGGAGGAATTCTCGGTGGCTGGTTGTTCCAGCACGGTGGCCTGAGCACGGTGTTCCTGGGCTGCGCAGCCTTGTGTGCACTGTGGTGGATCGTGGCCCTGAGCATGCGTGAACCACCGTACGTGACCAGCCTGCGCCTGCCGTTGTCGGCCGAGGCGGTCCGCGAAGCGGGACTGACCGAGCGGCTGCTGGCCGTGCCGGGTGTAACCGACGCAGTGGTGGTGGCCGATGAAGCCGCCATCTATATCAAACTTGATACACAAATTTTGGATCGCACGACCCTGGAGCGCCTGGTAAACCCGGCCTCCGAAGCGTGCGAAGCCTAGGAGAACGTTATGGCCCGTGGGGTTAACAAAGTCATTCTGGTCGGTACTTGCGGTCAGGATCCCGAAGTCCGCTACCTGCCCAACGGTAACGCCGTGACCAACCTGAGCCTGGCCACCAGCGAGCAGTGGACCGACAAGCAAACCGGCCAGAAGGTCGAGCGCACCGAGTGGCACCGCGTTTCGATGTTCGGCAAGGTTGCCGAGATCGCCGGCGAGTACCTGCGTAAAGGTTCGCAGGTCTACATCGAAGGCAAGCTGCAGACCCGCGAGTGGGAAAAAGACGGCATCAAGCGTTACACCACCGAAATCATCGTCGATATGCAGGGCACCATGCAGCTGCTCGGCGGTCGTCCGCAGAACCAGGACGGTTCCCAGCCGCAGGGCGGCAACAACTACAACCAGGCGCCGCGTCAGCAGGCTCCGCGTCCACAGCAATCGGCGCCGCAGCAGCGCCCTGCGCCTCAGCAGGCAGCACCGCAACCGGCTGCGGATTTCGACAGCTTTGATGACGATATCCCGTTCTGATTGCTTGCCTGATTCTGCTGTCCCGAAAGCCCGTGGCCTTGCGCTACGGGCTTTTTTTTTGGCGTTTCTTTATTGATTCAGTTGATCAATGGCCGCCTGGGCAAATTGGCCATCCAGTTCAGGCGTTGCGCCGCTGATACCAATACCGCCGATGTGCGTGCCACTTTTGGACATGATCGGCAATCCACCTTCCAGCAGCAGAAACCCGGGAATGGATGCGTAAGGATTAGCTGGAAGCCCGGCACTGCGCTCTGCCAGCACCTTGGTTGATACCGGGAATTGAGCGGAAGTCGATGCCTTGAGCTGGGACACCTGAATGCTGCCGACGCTGGTGTTGTCCATGCGATGGAAGTGTTTGAGGTTGCCATGGTTGTCGACAATGCTGATGACGATCGAGAAGCCTTTTGCCTGGGCTGCCCGCGCTGCGGCATCGACCATGGTCTGTGCCATCTGCGAGGTGATCGAGGGCGCCTCGGCTTGTGCCGGGCCTGCGAGGATCAATGGTGCAATCACTGCAGTGAGCGCTGCGAGCTTACGTGCTGTTTTCATCGTGGGGAGCGGTCCTTGGTTACGATTTGCCAACGTAGCAGGGCGTTTCGCAGCGATAAGTAGTCCTATTTCCCTGTGTGGTGTCAGGGTTTTCTGGTTGTACCCACTCTCTCTTCTGAAATCTTGACTAGAGTATCAACTGGTGACTGCTGTAAATGTCGCCACCGTGATCGTTCAAGAGACGCCGGCAACGTCCCGCGCGTCCACCACCTGATCAGGAGTGCACGATGGATCTCAACCGTCGGCAGTTCTTCAAGGTCGCCGCAATCGGCCTTGGAGGCTCGAGCCTGGCTGCGTTGGGCATGGCCCCGACCGCGGCCTTCGCCGAGCAGGTGCGTCACTTCAAGCTGGCGCATACCAAAGAAACCCGCAACACCTGCCCGTATTGCTCGGTGGGTTGTGGCTTGATCATGTACAGCCAGGGTGATGCGGCCAAGAACGTCGCCCAGAACATCATCCACATCGAGGGTGATGCCGACCATCCGGTGAACCGCGGCACGCTCTGCCCCAAAGGCGCGGGCCTGCTCGACTTTATCCACAGCCCCAACCGCCTGCAGTACCCGCAGGTACGCAAAGCGGGCAGCAAGGAGTGGACGCGAGTCTCCTGGGATGAAGCGCTGGACCGCATCGCTGAGCTGATGAAGGCCGACCGCGACGCCAACTTCATCGAGAAGAACGTCCAGGGCCAGACGGTCAACCGCTGGCTGAGCGTGGGTTTCCTGGCCGCTTCGGCGTCCTCCAACGAAGCCGGCTACATGACCCACAAGGTCATCCGCAGTCTTGGCATGCTGGGGTTCGATAACCAGGCACGTGTCTGACATGGCCCGACGGTGGCAAGTCTTGCCCCGACGTACGGCCGTGGAGCCATGACCAACCACTGGACCGATATCGCCAACGCGAATCTGATCCTGGTGATGGGTGGCAACGCTGCAGAAGCCCATCCATGCGGCTTCAAATGGGTGACCGAGGCCAAGGCCCATAACAAGGCCCGGTTGATCGTGGTCGACCCGCGCTTCACCCGAACCGCCTCGGTAGCCGACTATTACGCGCCGATCCGCACCGGCACGGATATCGCCTTCATGGGCGGGCTGATCAACTACCTGATCAGCAATGACAAGATCCAGCACGAGTACGTGCACAACTACACCGACGTGTCGTTCATCGTCAAAGCAGGCTTCACCTTTGAGGACGGCTTGTTCAGCGGCTATGACGCCGACAAGCGCAGTTACACCGACAAGTCCGGCTGGAGCTATGAAATCGGTGAAGACGGTTTTGCCAAGGTCGACCCGACCCTGCAAGACCCGCGCTGTGTATTCCAGCTGATGAAGCAGCACTACAGCCGGTACACCCCGGAACTGGCCAGCCAGATCTGCGGCATGCCGGTGGACAGCATGCTCAAGATCTGGGAAGAGATCGCCACCTGCTCGCAGCCGGGCAAGACCATGACGATCCTCTATGCCCTGGGCTGGACCCAGCATTCGATCGGCTCGCAGATCATCCGCAGTGCGGCCATGGTGCAATTGCTGTTGGGTAACGTCGGCATGCCAGGCGGTGGGGTCAACGCCTTGCGCGGTCACTCCAATATCCAGGGGCTGACCGACCTTGGGCTGTTGTCCAACCTGCTACCCGGCTACCTGACCCTGCCGTCGGATGCCGAACAGGACTACAACGCCTACATCGCCAAGCGTGCGTCCAAGCCGCTGCGACCGGGGCAGATGTCCTATTGGCAGAACTACGGCAAGTTCCATGTCAGCCTGATGAAGGCCTGGTATGGCGCCAACGCCACGGCCGAGAACAATTGGGGCTATGACTACCTGCCCAAGCTGGATATCCCCGGCTACGACGTGTTGAAGATGTTCGACATGATGGCCAAGGAGCAGGTCAACGGTTACTTCTGCCAGGGCTTCAACCCGATTGCCGCCTTGCCGGACAAGAACCGTGTCACCGCCGCATTGAGCAAGCTCAAGTGGCTGGTGGTGATGGACCCGCTGGCCACCGAGACCTCGGAGTTCTGGCGCAATGCCGGGCCGTACAACGATGTCGATTCGGCCAACGTGCAAACCGAAGTGTTCCGCCTGCCGACCACCTGCTTTGCCGAGGAAGACGGCTCGCTGGTCAACAGCAGCCGCTGGTTGCAATGGCACTGGAAGGGCGCCGAAGGGCCGGGTCAGGCCCGCACCGATGTGTGGATCATGAGTGCGCTGTTCCTGCGCCTGCGCGAACGCTACCAGAAGGAAGGCGGGGCCTGGGCGGAGTCGATCCTCAAGCTCAGTTGGCCGTACAAGGTTGCCCACGAACCGACACCGGAAGAGATTGCCAGGGAGTTCAATGGCTACGCCGTGGCCGATGTCACCGATGCCACCGGCGCGACCCTCAAGGCCGGGCAGCAACTGGCCGGCTTTGCCCAGCTCAAGGACGATGGCAGTACCGCCTCCGGATGCTGGATCTTCTGTGGCAGCTGGACCGAGCAGGGCAACCAGATGGCCCGGCGCGACAATGCCGATCCGTTCGGCATGAAGCAGAACCTGGGCTGGGCCTGGGCATGGCCGGCGAACCGGCGGATTCTCTACAACCGGGCATCGGCGGATGTGCAGGGCAAGCCCTGGTCGCCGAACAAGCGCCTGGTGTGGTGGAACGGCAAGGCCTGGGGTGGCACCGACGTGCCGGACTTCAAGGTCGATGTGCCGCCAGAAGCAGGCATGAACCCGTTCATCATGAACCCCGAAGGCGTGGCGCGCTTCTTTGCCCTGGACAAGATGACCGAAGGGCCATTCCCGGAGCATTACGAGCCGTTTGAAACACCGATCGGGGTCAATCCGCTGCACCCGAACAACAAGAAAGCGATCAGCAACCCGGCGGGGCGGGTATTCGATTCGGTGTGGGACACGCTGGGGCAAGCCAAGGACTTCCCTTACGCGGCAACCACGTACCGGCTGACTGAGCACTTCCACTTCTGGACCAAGCACTGTCCGATCAACGCCGTGACCCAGCCGGAGCAGTTCGTCGAAATCGGCGAGGTACTGGCCAAGGAGAAGGGCATCGCCGCAGGCGACCGGGTACGTGTCACCTGCAAGCGCGGGCATATCGAGGCGGTGGCGGTGGTGACCAAGCGGATTCGGCCGCTGCAGGTCAACAACCAGACCGTGCACCAGATCGGCATCCCGCTGCACTGGGGCTTTACCGGAGTGACGCGACACGGCTACCTGACCAACACCCTGGTGCCGTTCCTCGGTGACGGCAATACCCAGACGCCGGAATCGAAGTCGTTCTTGGTCAACGTGGAGAAAATCTGATGGCCAGCCAAGACATCATTGCCCGTTCGGCCACCACTACACCGCCGCCGTCGATCCGCCAGCAGGAGGAGGTGGCCAAGCTGATCGACACCACCAAGTGCATCGGCTGCAAGGCATGCCAGGTGGCGTGTTCGGAGTGGAACGAGCTGCGTGACGAGGTGGGCCATAGCTATGGCACCTATGACAACCCCCACGACCTGAGCGCAGAAACCTGGACCCTCATGCGCTTCACCGAGCATGAAAACACCGATGGCAACCTGGAGTGGCTGATCCGCAAGGACGGCTGCATGCACTGCGCCGACCCCGGTTGCCTGAAGGCCTGCCCCAGCCCCGGGGCGATCATCAAGCACGCCAACGGTATCGTCGACTTCAACCAGGACCACTGCATCGGGTGCGGCTACTGCATCACCGGTTGCCCGTTCAACATTCCGCGGATTTCGCAGAAGGACCACAAGGCCTACAAATGTACCTTGTGCTCCGACCGCGTTGCCGTGGGCCTTGAGCCGGCATGCGTGAAGACCTGCCCGACCGGCGCAATCGTGTTCGGCAGCAAGGAGGACATGAAGGAGCATGCCGCCGAACGTATTGTCGACCTCAAGTCGCGTGGCTTTGACAACGCCGGTCTGTACGACCCCGATGGGGTCGGCGGCACCCATGTGATGTACGTGCTGCACCACGCCGACTCGCCGAAGCTGTACGCCGGCCTGCCGGACCAGCCAGTGATCAGCCCGTTGGTGGGGTTGTGGAAAGGCGTGAGCAAGCCGCTGGCGCTGCTGGCCATGGGCGCGGCGGTGCTGGCCGGGTTCTTCCACTATGTTCGGGTCGGCCCGCAGCGGGTCGAGGAAGACGAGCACCCCGGCGCAGCGGATACCAGCGTGCATGTCGTTGATCCGGCGGTGCATGTGTTCGACCCGGGCAAACCGGGTGCGCAAGGGGAGGAACGGCCATGAGCGACAAACCCATCCTGCGCTACAACGCCAACGAACGGACCAATCACTGGATCGTCGCGATCTTGTTCATCTTCGCCGGATTGTCCGGGCTGGCGCTGTTTCATCCGGCGCTGTTCTGGCTCAGTCATCTGTTCGGCGGCGGGCCCTGGACGCGCATCCTGCATCCGTTCCTGGGTGTGGCCATGTTCGTGTTTTTCCTGGGCCTGGTGTTTCGCTTCTGGCGCGCCAATTTCATCAGCGGCAACGACCGCTTGTGGTTGCGGCGCATCGACCGGGTGATGCGCAACGAAGAGGAGGGTGTACCGCCAATCGGCAAGTACAACCCAGGGCAGAAACTGCTGTTCTGGACCTTGCTGATTTGCATGTTGATGCTGTTGTTGAGCGGCATCGTGATCTGGCGGGCCTGGTTCAGCCAGTACTTCGATATCGGTGCGATTCGCCTGGCGACCTTACTGCATGCACTGGCGGCGTTTGTGCTGGTGCTGAGCATCATCGTGCACATTTATGCCGGGATCTGGATCAAGGGTTCGGTCAGCGCCATGCTGCACGGCTGGGTCAGTCGTGCCTGGGCGAAAAAACACCATGAACTCTGGTATCGGGAAGTGACCCGCGAAGATCCGCCAGCCCCGGGAACCCGCAAAAAAGGATGACCTCTTGAGCACTATTCTGGAACCTGGGCAAATTGAAGCGGCGGCCAGCGCGCCGCCGTTTCTCTACCTGCCACCTGCAAACCTGTTCGCGTTGCGCGCCGAGCGCCTGGAGACCCTGGCCCAGGGCAACGCACTGGGCGACTACCTGCTACTGATCGCCAGCCTTTGCCGTGTTCAACAAGACCTGCTTGATAACCCACCCGTGCCCGCACCGCAGTACAGCGAGCGCCAGCGGTTATGCCTGGAGCACGGCCTGCCGCCATTGGCAGCCGACAGCCTGGTACGTGAAGGGCATTGGCTGGCATATCTGAACGCCTTGCTTGAGCGCTACCCCAAGCCGGCCGCCGCCGAGCTGGCGGCCGCCCTCAACAACCTGCGCGAGGCCCGTGACGAACAGCGCAAACTTTGGGGCATCGCCTTGCTGACCGGGCAATTCAGTGCGGTGCCCGCGGCGCTGGTGCCGTTTCTGGGCGCAGCACTGCAAGCGGCCTGGAGCCATTGGCTGCTGAACCTGCCCGGCACCGAGCCCAAGGCGGGCGACAGCCTTTGCCAGTGCCCGGCCTGCGGATCGCCGGCCATGGCCGGGGTGATCCGCCACCGTGGCAAGCACAATGGCCTGCGCTACCTGGTGTGTTCGTTG
Organism: Pseudomonas sp. JQ170C; assembly: GCF_035581345.1. NCBI lineage: Bacteria > Pseudomonadati > Pseudomonadota > Gammaproteobacteria > Pseudomonadales > Pseudomonadaceae > Pseudomonas > Pseudomonas sp. JQ170C. The sequence goes on along the minus strand of NZ_CP141608.1, from coordinate 5,378,647 downwards.
TGTGCCTGCGAGTGGCATGTGGTGAGGGTCAAGTGCGTGTATTGCGAGCAGAGCAAGGGGCTTGAGTACTTCAACCTGGAAGATGATCGCTACGCTGCCGGCAAGGCGCCCTTGCGTGCCGAATGCTGTCCGGGCTGCAAGAGCTACCTCAAGCAGATCTACCTGGAGAACGACGCCGGGGCGGAAGCGTTGTCGGCGGACCTCGCCAGCCTGGCCCTGGACATCCGCCTGGACGAGGAGGGCTATCAGCGGCTGGCGCCGAACCTGATGCTGGCGCCGGGAGGGGAGTGAGGCCAGCGTCTACACTCCTCGCGGGGCAAGCCCGCTCCTGTCGTAGGAGCGGGCTTGCCCCGCGATAGCCGCGCCCAGCCAAAGTCTTGTTGAAGGTAGTCCCCGAATGCCCTCCAATCTCGCCAAGCTTCCCGCCCGCTTACCCTCCATCGACACCTTGCTACGCCATCCCGCCTGCCAGCCACTGCTTGATCGCTACGGTCGTGATGCGGTGCTGGCAACACTGCGCCAGCTGCTCGATGATTTGCGTGAGCCCGCCCGCCTGGGCCAGCTGGATGGCGCCGAACTGGCCTTGCCCGTACTGGCAGGCCGCGCCGGTGAACGCCTGGCGAGCCAGCACCGCAGCCAGGTGCGGCGGGTGTTCAACCTGACCGGTACGGTCCTGCACACCAACCTGGGCCGGGCGCTCCTGCCCGAAGAGGCCATCGAGGCGGTGCAGATGGCCGCCCGCTATCCGCTGAACCTTGAGTTCGACCTGGCCACCGGCAAGCGCGGCGACCGCGATGACCTCATCGAGGGCTTGATTCGCGAGCTGACCGGCGCCGAGGCCGTCACCGTGGTCAACAACAACGCGGCGGCCGTGCTGCTGGCGCTCAATAGCCTGGGGGCGCGCAAGGAAGGCATCATCTCTCGCGGTGAGCTGATCGAGATCGGCGGCGCCTTCCGTATTCCCGACATCATGGCCCGGGCCGGGGTGAAGCTGCACGAAGTCGGTACCACCAACCGCACCCATGCCCGTGACTATGAAGCGGCCATCGGCCCGCGCAGTGGCCTGTTGATGCGGGTGCACTGCAGCAACTACAGCATCCAGGGCTTTACCACCCAGGTGCCGACCGCCGCGCTGGCGCAGTTGGCTCACCAGCACGGCTTGCCGTTGCTCGAAGACCTGGGCAGCGGCAGCCTGCTCGACCTCACCCGTTGGGGCTTGCCCGCCGAACCCACGGTGCGCCAGGCTCTGGCCGACGGCGCCGATATCGTTACCTTCAGCGGCGACAAGCTGCTCGGCGGGCCCCAGGCCGGGATCATCGTGGGCCGCACGGAACTGATCACGCGCATCAAGAAGAACCCGCTCAAGCGTGCCCTGCGAGTCGACAAGATGACCCTGGCAGCGCTGGAAGCGGTGCTGAGCCTGTACCGCAATCCTGACCTGCTGGCCGAGCGCCTGCCGAGCCTGCGCCTGCTCACACGCCCCCAGAACGAAATCCTCGCCCAGGCCGAGCGCCTGGCACCCGTGCTGGCGCAGCGGCTGGGTGAGCAATGGCAGGTCATGGCGGTGCCGGCCTTGAGCATGATCGGCAGCGGCAGTCAGCCGGTCGCACGCCTGCCCAGCGCCGCCCTGTGCTTGCGTCCGCAGGTGTCCAGGCGCTTGCGTGGTCGTTGCCTGCAGGGCCTGGAGCAAACCCTGCGAAGGCTGCCGATCCCGGTGCTTGGACGTATCGATGATGATGCGTTGTGGCTCGACCTGCGCCAGCTCGACGACGAGGCGGGTTGGCTGGCGCAGTTACCCACACTGCAATGGATGGAGGTTTGCGGGTGATCGTCGGTACCGCCGGGCACATCGACCACGGCAAGACGTCCGTGCTCGAAGCCCTGACCGGACAGGCAGGGGATCATCGCCGGGAGGAGCGCGAGCGGGGCATGACCATCGACCTGGGCTACCGTTACGCCTCGCTCGAGCCCGGCGCGCCGTTGACCGGTTTTATTGATGTGCCGGGGCATGAGCGATTTATCCACAACATGCTCGCTGGCGCCCAAGGGATCGACCTGGTGTTGCTGGTGGTGGCCGCCGACGATGGGGTGATGCCGCAGACCCGCGAGCACCTGGCCATTGTCGAGCTGCTGGGCATACCCCGTGCGTTGGTCGCGATCAGCAAATGCGACCGGGTCGAGCCGCAGCGGGTCAAGGAGGTCCAGGCGCAAGTTGGCGTTTTGCTCGCCGCCGGGCCTTATGCAGGCGCTGCGCAGTTTGCGCTTTCCAGCGTGACCGGCGAGGGTGTCGATGCCTTGCGCCTGGCGTTGCTCAAGGCCCAGGGCGAAGTACGTGAGCGCGGTCGACGGGGCGGGTTTCGCCTGGCCATCGACCGCGCTTTTGCAGTGGCAGGGGCCGGCATCGTGGTCACCGGCACGGCGCTGGCAGGCCAGGTGCAATTGGGCGATACCCTGGCACTGGGCAAGGCAGGCAAGCCGGTACGGGTGCGCGGGCTGCACGCCCAGAACCAGGCGGTGAGCGAGGCCTGGGCCGGGCAACGCGTGGCGCTCAACATCAGCGCCGAGCGCCTGGCCCTTGAACATATTCACCGGGGGGACTGGCTGCTTGCCGAATGGCTGTACGGCCCGACCCAGCGCGTGGACATCGAAATGCGGCTGCTACCGGGCGAAATCCGCAACTTCACGCATTTCAGCCCGGTACATGTGCATTTGGGCACCCAGGACGTCACCGCCCGAGTGGCGCTGTTGCAAGGCGAGCAACTGCTGCCGGGTGGGCGCATGTTTGCCCAGTTGCAGCTCAATGCACCGTTGCAGGCGGTGCATGGCGATCGCCTGGTGCTGCGCGACCACAGTGCGCAACGTACCCTCGGCGGAGGCCAGGTGCTTGATCCCTTCGCCCCGGCGCGTCAGCGTCGTAGCGAGGCGCGGTTGGCGCAGTTGCAGGCGCTGGCCAGCGTCGACAGCCTGGAACAGGCCCTGCCGGCACTGCTGGCCAACGATGAGCTGGGGCTTGATCCGCAGCACCTGGAGCGGCAGTTCAACCGCCTGCGCAGTAGCTGGAAATTGCCGGCAGAGGTGCAGGTCATCGCCACCCGCCAGGGGCCGCTGCTGTTTACCCAGCTGCGCTGGCAGTCACTGAAGCGGACCGTGCTGGAGCGACTGGCGCAGTTCCATGAACAGGAGCCCGACCAGCTTGGCCCTGATCGTGATCGTTTACGTCGCTTTGTCGCGTTGCCGTTGGAGCGGCCGACCTTCATCAGCTTGCTCGACGAATTGCTTGCTGGCGGTGCGATCATCGGCAATGGGCCGTGGCTGCACCTGCCCGAGCATCAGGTGCGCCTGAGCGATACCGACACCCTGCTGTGGCAGCAACTGCAGCCGCTGCTCGAGCAAGGGCAGTTCGACCCCCCCTGGGTACGCGACCTGGCCAAGGCTGTGGCGGTGGATGAATCCGAGGTTCGCTTGTTGCTACGCAAACTGGGGCGTTTGGGGCAGGTCCACCAGGTGGTGCGCGATCTGTTCTATCCTGAGGCCACTATCCGACAAATGGCGTCTATGCTCTTGCAGCTGGCCAGCGACGATCCGGTGGTGCAGGTGACGGCCTTTCGCGATGTGCTGGGTATCGGCCGCAAACGCAGTATTCAGGTGCTGGAATATTTTGATCGTATCGGCCTGACTCGCCGGGTGGGTGATCGGCGTCAGGTTCGGGCGGACAATGCCCTGGCACAATCGCCAGGGCTCTGAGTTCAAGGAAGGCAATCGCGCCCGGTGGCGCGGCCGGGCTTCAAACCCGGTTGGGGACGGCAGCCGTTCCCGGGCAGGTTCGACTCCCGCTGCCTTCCGCCATTTTCCCTTCAGCGACATCCTGTTCGAGACGGTTTGCTCACTTACCGTCCAGGACAAACTCTGCAACGGTCTGCGCCACCTGGTCGGCTACCCCGGGCGTTTCACGCAAATGCGCGGCGATGCCGTGATCGCAGTCCGAGAGCAACAAACACTCCAGGTGCGGTGGCGGGACCGACTTGAGCAACGCTCGAGTGACCTCTTCCGGAATCGGGCTATAGCGCTGTGCACCCGCCAGCCACAGCGTCCCGGCCGACGTTCCTGCACCTTGGCCGTGGGCCTGGGAGTTCAGCCCGTCATATTCACCCATCACTAACAGCACACGCCCCGGGAACTGGCGCAGAAATTCAAAGCTGTCGCAGTCCAGAAAGCCATAGGGCTTGCTGATCGCTGCCTTGAAGGCCGGGCCAAAGGGCGCATCGTGAGCGTTGTCCGGATACACGGCAGGACAGATGAGGATCAACTTATCCACAGCCGGCTGTTGCGCGGCCAGTTTCAAGGCAATGGACGCCCCCAGGCTATGGCCGACCACGGTCTGGCAATGGGGTGCAATGTGCTGATGAAAGCGCAAGGCTTCCTCGCGGTTGGTGCTCAGCGAAGGCTCGAACGCACCCGGCTCGCTGGCAAGGCTGTGCCCCGACAGATTGGCCGTCAGCGAGCCGATACCCAGCGTCTGTAGCCGGTAGAGCAAGGGATTGAGGCGGGTGAAGTCCGAACGGGCCCCGCCGACGACGAACAGCGGCGGTGCACGCTCAACGTCGGGGACCAGCAGCCGGGCCTGCTGCTGATAGGTATCGAAGGACTCGGTGATGAAGTGTTCTACCCCGGGACTGGGTTCATCGTATTGCCAGGTGGAGCGTATGGATGACATCGTGTCGAGTTGCATGGGCACCGCCTAGTTGAACTGTTGTTGCAACCATTCACCCAGTGGATTGCCGGCGCTGAGCAATAGCTTGAGGGCCATGAAGCAGCACACACAAACCAGCAATGGCTTGATCAGTCTAGGACCGAAATGCACGGCGCATCGGGCACCCAATTGCGCCCCGACAAACGCCGCACCAGCCATCGCCAGTGCAAGAGGCCAGACAATCGCCCCGCTCAATGAAAACACCGCCAGTGCACCGAGGTTGCAGGCGGCGTTCAGCAGTTTGCTGTTGCACACCGCTTGCAGCAATGGCTGCCCGAGCAGGATGACACAGGCCACCATGAAGAACGAGCCTACCCCTGGCCCGAACACACCGTCATAAAAGCCAATGACAGGCGCGACAGCCAGGCAGAACACGCTGATGGAAATCTTCGCCTTGCGCGGATGCTCGTCCGGCTTGGGGCTGAAGGCGAAATAGGCGGCCACCAGCACCAGCAGCACCGGCACACAGGCCTGCAGAAACCCCTTGGGCACCAGGCTCACCGACAGGGCCCCCAAGGCGCCACCGGCGCACGACAGGGCGGCCATGGGCAGGCCGCTTTTCCACTCGATCATGCCTTTGCGGGCAAAGGCTACGGTGGCTGACACCGTGGCCGAGGCCGCCTGAAACTTGTTGGTAGCGATTGCAGCCAGCGGGTCGATGCCTGCAACGAACAGCACCGGCAGGGTGATCAGGCCACCACCGCCGGCAATGGCGTCGAAAAAGCCGGCTGCCAGTGCAACGCAGGTCAGCGTCAGTAACTGGGTGAGGTCGAGTTCCATGCTCCAGGGTTCTCCTTTATTCAGCCGCGAACCAGAAACGGGTCTTGTGTGATTACGATCGGTTGGGCGAAACGGGAGTACCCGAACAAGCGGATCAGCAGGCGTCGGTTGTCCTTAAGCGTGTCTCGGCCGTGCAGCGCGCGGGAATTGTTCACCAGCAGGGCCGAGTCGGGCTGGAGTACAAAACGCAAGGGAATCGACTGGTTCACCTGTGATTGAAAACTGTCGAACGCCCGGGCCGCGGCTTCGCTGGCCTGCCCGTTGAGCGAGAAACGGTAGCTGTTGTAGCGCAGGGCGAAGCCGCCATTAGGGTCGAACTGCAGCATCGGGGAGGCGATGCCTGCTGCTCCGTGACCTGCGGTAAAGCAGTCGCTGCGGCTGAAGTCGAATGACGGTGTGGTCAGGGCAAGGGCGTGCAGGCTGCCGATGCGTTCAATGATTTTCTGCAGCGGAACAATGCAGGTGGGTTCATTGGCCGGGTTCCAGCGCGCGGTGAGTATCAACGCCGAAGGGGCGGGGGAGTGGCCTTCGCTGGCGATCACCGAGCAATGGTATGGTGCTTCGGTGTGCGGGCCCAGGCGCAGCCCCGAATGGGAACTGAGTTCCACCGGTACGCTACGGTCTTCATCGGGATGAGGCATATGTCCGCCACCCTTGAAATTGCCGACCAGGCGCACCTGTTGGCCCTGGTTGTCTATGTCGAAGGCGAATGACCGATACCGGACCATTTCAAGCAACAGTTGACTACGGGCAGCCAGATACAGACAGCGAAAGTTCTGCTGCAGGGCAGGCAGTTCCGGTAGCTGCATTGGGACAGGATCGTTGCCAGGGCAAGGCAGGTAACTGAAAAACAGTACCGAGAGCTGGCCGTCGGCAAAGCGCTGCAGTGTGGCTCTTTGGCTGACATGCAGCAGCGCGCTCATGCGCTGCGCCCAGATTCGTGCATTGCTGGCAACGCCGGAGGCTTGCGGGCCGCCCTGGTCGGCCAGGTCCTGACTGGCCAAGTCCAGTGCGCGGGATTGGTCAGTGTCGAAACTCAGGTACGCGACGTCCGGGTTGTGCATGAGCAAATCCTGGTTATTGATTTGTCTGGGCAATTCGCACCACCTGGCGGTGCTTGCGCTCGCTGACTATTCAGCGCGTCAAAATCGTTCACGGGATAGCCAGTCTTTTCCGTTCCTCGCGTAGGCTGTTTCTTGGTTTGTGCGGCGGGCGCTGAAAAAGCTTGATCTTGATGTGCAAGTAATGCCTGACGGGCCCAGGGTTGGACTTCCCCAGCCGGAAAACGCAAAATGCGCCATTGCCTTCAATTATCTGATCGGACCTGCTGACTCTATGCGAATGCGCCTGATGCTGTTGGGTGGTGGAAATGCCCTCGGGCAAGCGCTGATTCGACTCGGGGCCGAGGAAGATATCGGCTTTCTGGCGCCGCGCCCGCCCGACCAGGGCTGGGACCCGGCCAGCCTGACCCAGTTGCTCGACGACACCCGCCCCGATGCCCTGGTGAACCTGGCCTATTACTTCGACTGGTTCCAGGCAGAGTCGGTCAGCGAACAGCGCCTGGCCCTGCAGGAGCGCTCGGTAGAGCGCCTGGCCGAGTTGTGTCAGCACCACAACATCATCCTGGTGCAGCCTTCGAGCTACCGGGTATTCGATGGCTCGCGCGCCACGGCGTATAGCGAAAAAGACGAACCGGTCCCCCTGGGCCTGCGTGGCCAGGCACTGTGGCGAATCGAGCAGAGCGTTCGCGCGACCTGTCCGCAACATGTACTGCTGCGCTTTGGCTGGCTGCTCGACGAGAGCATCGATGGTGTGCTCGGGCGCTTTCTGACCCGCGCCGAACAGCCCCAGGAGCTGCTGCTGGCCGATGACCGGCGCGGCAATCCGACCCCGGTGGACGACGCGGCGCGGGTGATTCTTTCGGTGCTTAAGCAACTCGATTGCGCCGCGCCGCTGTGGGGCACTTACCATTACGCCGGCAACGAGGCCACTACGCCGCTGGGGCTGGGGCAGGCGATCCTCAGCGAGGCGTCGCAACTGCACAAACTGGCCGTCACCGAGCCGACCGCACAGGCCCACGCCGCGCGCTCCGATGCCAGCGACGAGCCGCAGCATGCGGTGCTGGCCTGCAAGAAAATTCTGCATACTTTCGGTATCAAGCCGCGCGCCTGGCGTGCCGGCTTGCCGCCCCTACTGGATCGATTCTACCGTCATGGCTGATGCCCCCATTCTGATCACCGGTGGTGCCGGTTTTATTGGCTCTCACCTGAGCGACGCGTTGCTGGAAAAAGGCTACGCGGTGCGCATCCTCGATGATCTGTCCACCGGCAAGCCTGCCAATCTGCAACTGGATAACCCACGCCTTGAACTGATCGAAGGCGATGTAGCCGATGCCGAGCTGGTCAAGCGCGTCGCGGCCGGTTGCCAGGCGGTTGTTCACCTGGCGGCGGTGGCATCGGTGCAGGCGTCGGTCGAAGACCCGGTGAAAACCCATCAGAGCAACTTTATCGGCACCTTGAATGTCTGCGAGGCCATGCGCCTCAATGGCATCAAGCGTGTGCTGTTTGCCTCCAGCGCTGCGGTGTATGGCAACAATGGCGAAGGCCTGGCGATCGACGAAGACACGCCCAAGGCGCCGCTGACGCCCTATGCCGTGGACAAGCTCGCCAGCGAGCAATACCTGGACTTCTACCGCCGTGAGCACGGCCTGGAGCCGGTGGTGTTTCGCTTCTTCAATATCTTTGGCCCACGCCAGGATCCGTCTTCGCCGTATTCAGGCGTGATCAGCATCTTCTGCGAGCGTGCCCTGGGCGGGCAGCCGATTGCCCTGTTCGGTGATGGCGAGCAGACCCGCGACTTTGTCTACGTCGGGGATTTGATCAATGTGATGGTGCAGGCGCTGGCGTTGCAGCAGGTGCAGGAAGGGGCCGTGAACATTGGCCTGAGCCAGGCCACGTCACTTAACCAGTTGCTGGCAGCGCTGAAGTCGATACTGGGCGGGTTGCCGCCGATCAGCCATGGGCCTGCGCGGGCCGGGGATATCCGTCATTCGCGGGCCAACAACCAGCGCTTGCTGGCACGGTTCGACTTTGTTGAGCCGACCCCCTTTGCCCAGGGGCTGGCGCGGTTGCTGGGGCGTTGAATGCAGCGCGGGGCAAGTCGACGCCTCGACTTGCCCCGCGATTTACATTGAAGCCGACTTAGAACTTGTAACCCACACCCACCATGTAGACCCATGGATCGACATCCACGTCGACCTTGGTCTTGCCTACACCCAGGGCGCTCGGGCCGTCGATGGTGGCCTTGGTGTCGATGTCGATGTACCAGACCGCAGCGTTGACCAGGATGTTGTCGGTGATCATGTAGTCCATCCCCAACTGACCGGCCAGGCCAACCGAGTCCTTGAGCTTCATGTTGCTGAAGCCCTGGGCCTTGCGGTTGCTGCTCAGGTCTTCGTCAAAGAACATGGTGTAGTTCAGACCGATACCGGCGTACGGCTGGAACTTCGAGGTAGGTTCCAGCGGGTAGTACTGAAGCGACAGGGTCGGTGGCAGTTGCTTGATGTCGCCAAGCTTGCCGTCCAGGCCTGCGCCCAGGCCCTTGACGCCAACAGTGTGCTGGAACGGGGTGGCGGCCAGCAGCTCAAGACCGATGTGGTCGGTCAGCATGTAGGCGAATGCCAGGCCCAGTTGGGTATCGCTGTCCAGAGTTGCCTTGGTGCCGGACATCTTGGTGCCGTCGAGCTTGATATCACCGCTGTTCTCGTTGGGAGCGGTGGTGATGGCGCCGGCACGCAGGATGAAGTCGCCAGCCTGGTGGGCGTGGGCAACAGGGGCTACGAGCGCCAGGGCAATAAGCGAGGCGCTGAGCAAGGACTTGTTCATGGAAGCTCCCAAAGGACGTTTAGAATTGAATGCGTCCAATGGTAAAGATCCGCAGGCATGGCGATTTGACGTAGCTCAATGAAAGCGTCTACGCCGTGCTGCGGGGCATTTATTCTAGTTCATACGCGTAGATTTTCTCGGCGTCCATCTGGTAGCCGGCGTCTGCCAGCTCGCTGCTGATGTTCTTCACCTGCATCCGCCCTTCGATCCAGTAGGGTTGATACAGGTCCTCTACCCTGACACCCATCTCGCTGACGATATGCACAATCTGGTTCGACGGAGGCGGCGGCACATGGATGCAGGCGCCGTAGTAGGGCACCAGCAAGAACTCGGTAGTGCGCCCCTCTTCGCTGACTTCCAGCGGCACGATATAGCCCGGCAGCTTCACCTGCTCCCCGTCCAGGGCCTTGACCACCGGGGCGTTCGGCGATTGCTGGTGGGCGGGCGGCGCGGATTCGGCTGCCAGGGCATCGCTCAACTGTGAAAGGTCGTGCAGGGGCGCCATCTGCGGCTGGATCATCGGCGCACCGGTTGGAATCAGTTGCGACCATTCCAGAGTGCGTGGCTCTTTGGCCCACAAGGGCGTGGTGACCAGCAGCAACAGGGAGAGCAGTAAGCGTGGCATCGTGAGTCTCACAGGTGAATGGACAGGCCATCGGCCAAGGATTGCCGGTAGGCACGCCAGGCCGGCACGCTGCCCATCAGGAGCGCGGCGCCCAGAATAACCCCCAGCAGGCTCCATTCGTGCGCGCTGGGCCAGGCCAGGGGCAGGAACAGCCCGTAGTTGGCTTGTACATAGCCCTGGGCCAGGGCAATCCCCAGGTACAACAGGCCCAGGCCGGCGGCGATGCCGGCTACCGCCAGTGCCAGCGCCTCAAGCACCAGCAGCCCGGCAATATGCCACGGGCGGGCCCCCACCGAACGCAGAATGGCCATTTCCCGGCGCCGCTCGTTCAGGCTGGTCAGAATCGCGGTGAGCATGCCGATCAGGCCGGTCAGGACCACAAACAGCGAGACCACGAACAGTGCCTGCTCGGCGGTGCCCATCAGGCTCCAGAGCTCCTGCAGGGCGACGCCGGGCAGGATCGCCAGCAGCGGCTCGTTGCGATATTCGTTGATCTCGCGCTGCAGGCTGAACGTGGCGATCTTGTTGTTCAGGCCCAGCATGAACGCAGTGATGGCCGCCGGTTCAAGGTCCATGTTGCGCGCCTGCTCGGCGCTGATCTTGCCGGCGCCACGGGCCGGTACGCCGTTGTGCCAGTCGATGTGGATCGCTTCCATGCCGCCCAGGCTGATGTGCAGGGTGCGGTCTACCGGCGTGCCGGTGCGTTGCAGCACACCGACCACGGTGAAGGGCTTGTCGTCGTGCTTGACCAGGCTGATGGCGGCCACACCGTGGGCCAGTACCAGTTTGTCACCGAGCTTGTAGTGCAGCGCATCGGCGACTTCGGCGCCCAGAACCACCTCGAAGGGGTCGGTTGCGAAGGCTCGGCCCTGGGCCAGTTGCAGGTTTTGCCTGCGGCCGTACTGGTAATGCTCGAAGTAACTGGCGGTGGTGCCCATGACCCGGTAGCCGCGATGCGAGTCGCCGAGCGAGATGGGGATGGCCCATTTCACGCGTTTGTCGTTGGCGTAGTGCTCATAACTGTCCCAACGAATGTTGTTGGTGGCATTGCCGATACGGAACACCGAGTACAGCAGCAGATTCACCGAGCCCGAACGGGCGCCAACGATCAGGTCGGTGCCGCTGATGGTGCTGGCAAAGCTGGCGCGGGCTTCGGTACGCACGCGCTCCACGGCCAGCAACAGGCACACCGAAAGGGCGATGGCGAAGGCAGTCAGGAAGGCGGTGAAGCGGCGGTTGGCGAGGCTCGCCAGGGCAAGACGAAGCAGGTACATCAGGCCTCCAGGTCGTTGGCTGAAACGGCCGCGCGGTTGAGTTCGGCCAGTGACAACTGACGATCGAACAGCGGGGCCAGGCTCTGGTCATGACTGACGAACAGCAGGCTGGAGCCGGCCTCCCGGCATTCGGCGAACAACAGGCGAATGAAGGCTTCGCGGGTGTCGGCATCCAGGGCCGAGGTCGGCTCGTCGGCGATCACCAGCTCCGGTTGGCCGATCAGTGCCCGGGCGGCAGCCACCCGTTGCTGTTGGCCAATGGACAGGCTGTCGGCACGCCGGGCAAGCAGGTCAGGGTCTTTGAGCCCCAGGTGGGCGAGGAGGGTAGCGGCGGCCTGGTCGATGCTGCCGTGGCGTTCACAGGCGCGTTGCGCGCGGCTGCGCGAGAAGCGGCACGGCAGTTCGACGTTTTCCCGCACCGACAGAAACGGCAGCAAGTTGAACTGCTGGAAAATGTAGCCGGTGTGATCAACCCGAAACCGATCGCGGGCGGCCAGCTTCAATTGGCTCAAGTCCTGGCCCAGCAGGCAGATAGTGCCTCGGTCGGGCTTTTGCACGCCGCCGAGCAACCCCAGCAGTGTGGTTTTGCCGCTACCGCTTGGGCCTTTGAGAAACAGTGATTCACCGGCCTCAAGGCGTAGTGCGGGGATATCCAGAAGAGGGGCTTGGCCCGGCCAGGCAAAGCCCAGGTCGGTCAGTTCAATCAGTGCCTGGCTCATAGATGAACGCCCGGGTTACCCCGGGCGCGTCCGTGCAAAAGGGCTGTCAGAATTTTATCGAGGCGTTGGCCGGAGTCGCTTCGACACCCTGCTGGCCATTGGGTCCGATCAGTTGTAGCTGAATTTTCTGGGTGGCGGGGAAGGCTTTGAACAGCGGGCTCAGGTCCAGGCCCGTGAGGTTGTCGGGCTTCTCGCAGTCGAGCTGGTAATGGGCGTGGATCTCACTGTGGCCGGCCGCGTGCGCTTCACCCTCGTCATCCACTGCCGGCTTGTCCCCGAACAGCGGGCTTTGAAGCTCTTGTTCAGACTCGCTGCAGTTGGCCGCCCTGGCCAGGGCAAACAACGCCAGAGGCTTCTCCAGCTGGGCGCGTGCGGCGGCGACCTTGGCCTTGTCGGCGTCGCTGCTGGCGGCGTGTTCAAAGCCGACCAGATTCATCGCCGGGCTTACCAGCTCAAGCTCCAGCGCCTTGCCGTCGAGCACCACATTGAGGCGGGCAACCCCGTGCTCATGTGCGGCGAGGCTGCCGTGGGCGTGATCGTGGTCTTCATGAGCATGGGCAACGGCCAGGGGCAGTACAGCGAACGGCAAGGCAAGCAGCAGACGACGCATGGGCAAGACTCCACGAGAGCACGGGGTAGATTTTGTGATGTTATAACAACTTGTTCGGCGGATGCCAGCGTGCTTGGCGACGGATCGTCAGCGTGGGAGCATGGAGCCTGTCACTGTGCAGAGGAAAAGACCGTGCGAATTCGTGGACATATCGGCGACTGGCCGGTGGACCTGACCCTGGAACTGGAACCGTCTGAATGGGCGCAATTGAGTGGCCAACTGACGGCGGTAGCACCGCTGGCCACGACGGCCGCGGTCGCCACGGTAGCCAGCGTTCGTCCGGACGATGCGCTCTGGCAGGCGGCGCGCGAAGTGCTGCGCAAGGCAGGGCAATTGAACGGGCCGGAGTTGCTTGAACACCTGGAAGGGCTGGCGGGGAATACCGCGGCGGGCAAGCGCCTGCTGGTGCGCTTGCGCCACAGTGCCGAGGTGAAGGTGGAAAGCGGCGCGGATGCGCCGGTGTATCACTGGGTGGGATGAGCCCCATCACCGGGCGCGCGCCTGTCGGTGCGCGCCCGGCGACAGCAATCAATACAACGCGGCAAACAACTTGCGGCGGTACGTTCCCACCAGCGGATGATCATTGCCCAGCAGGTCGAACACCTGCAGCAGCGTTTTGTGCGGCAACCCGCCCTCGTAGCCACGGTTACGGCCAAACAGCTTCAGCAAGCCTTCCAGTGCCGCTTCGTATTGCTGACGCGACAGCTGCTTGATGCACAGCTGATAAGCCGCTTCATCATCCTCGCCGTTCTGCGCCAGACGGGCCTTCAGGTCAGCGACTTCCGGCAGGCTGGCAGCCTGACGCAGGAACGTCAGCTGGGCCTTGGCGCCCGCCAGGTCGGCCTTGTGCGCATCACTCTTGACCGCATCGAGCACGGTCTGGGCTTCACCCAGCTCGCCGCGTTCGGCTAGGCAACGTGCATACAGGATCAGTGCGGCGGCGTTGCTGTTGTCTTCACCGAGCAGGGTCTTGAGTGTGACTTCGGCTTCGCTGAACCGACCTTCGGTGAAAAATGCCTGAGCCTGTTCCAGCGGATCGGCAGCGGCCGGTGGCGGCATCTGTACATGGGGTTCGAGCAGGGCGCGAATGGCCGACTCAGGTTGTGCGCCGGCAAAGCCGTCAACCGGCTGGCCATCCTTGAACAGCACCACGGTCGGCAGGCTGCGAATGCCGAAGCGGGCGACGATGTCTTGCTCGATGTCGCAGTTCACCTTGGCCAGCAGCAGCTCGCCCTGATAGCTCTCGGTGATCTGTGCCAGCAACGGCATCAGCGCCTTGCATGGCGCGCACCACTCGGCCCAGAAATCCACCAGCACCGGTTTGTGGTGGGAGTTGGCGATCACCAACTGATCGAAATCGGCAGCGGTGGTATCGAAAACGTAGGGGGTGTCTTGGCTCATCACAACTCTCGAAAATCGGTGAATGGCATCACTATAAGGCTCAGCGACTGGCGTGGTACAGGCTGACCCGGCGGAATTCGTGGGGCTCGGCCAGGTCCGGCAAGGTCAGGGCTTCAAGCACGCCCAGCGGCTGGTACAGGGGGTGGCTGAAGTCCCGCACGCGTGAGTCGGCCACCAGTGCCTGGCGGCCACGGCTGAGGAATGCATCGAGCAGCGGCAGGTTGGCCCGGTCATAGAGCACATCCGCCACCAGGATCAGGTCGAAGCGGTCGGCTTCCTGAAAAAAATCGCTGGAGTAGCTCAGCTCCACGCCGTTGAGCGCAGCGTTGGCCCGGCAGGCATCCAGCGCCAGCGGGTCGAGGTCGCAGGCCACTACCTCCAGAGCGCCAGCCCGTGCAGCGGCAATGCCGGCGATGCCTGAGCCTGCGCCAAAGTCCAGCACGCGCTTGCCGGCAACCCACTCGGGGTGCTCGGCCAGGTAGCGGGCCATCGCCAGGCCGCTGGCCCAGCAAAAGCTCCAGTAAGGTGGCTCGTGGAGGATGCGTCGGGTTTCTTCGGGGCTGAACTCGCGGTCCATGTTCTGCGCGTCGATCAGCCAAAGCTTGAGCGAGCATTCAGGCAGATCGCTGACCACCAGGCGGGCGTCACCGAGCAGTTCACCCAGGGCTTGTTGCAGCGGAACAGGCGCCATCACGGTGCCTTTTCAAAACGCAGGGGACCGGTGGCCTGGTTCTGGGCCTGGGAGATGCGTACCGGTGGCAGGTGCAGGATCAATTGCCCGGACTTGCTGGCACGGCCACGCAACTCGACCCGGGCGCCAGCGGGAAAGGCCTCGGGGTTGAAGCGCAATTGATAAGGCAGGTCCAGGCCGTTGCCGTCCAGGGTGCTATTGGCCAGCAGGCGTTGTGGTCGGCCGCGATCGTCAATGACCAGCAGCGCCAGTTCGACTTCGGCGCCGGCCGGAACGTTGAGCAGGGTTCCGCTCAGTTCGCGCTGGTAGGCCGGCAAGGGGCCAAGTTCCCTGGCTTTGCTGGCCACCGGGGCTTTTGGCGCCGGGGCAGGCTGGGGTTTGTCGCTACTGCAGGCCGCCAGCAAGGCGGCACAACTGAGCACAACGAGCGCTCGAAATGGCATGTGGAATTCCTTCGCGGTGTATTTCCTGAGTGGATGGTAACCCCTTTGGTTTGTCTTGCCAGTGGGATGCGCTACCATGGCCCTCCCTTTTTTTGTTGCCTGCCACCATGCACTGTCCCTTCTGCGGTGCCAACGACACCAAGGTCATCGACTCGCGACTGGTCGCCGAGGGCGAGCAAGTGCGCCGTCGGCGCGAATGCGTGGCCTGCGGTGAGCGCTTCACCACCTTTGAAACCGCCGAACTGGTACTGCCCAGGCTGATCAAGCAAGACGGCAGCCGCCAGCCCTTCGACGAAGAGAAACTGCGCGCCGGCATGCAGCGCGCGCTGGAAAAGCGCCCGGTCAGTGTCGAGCGCCTGGAAGCGGCGCTGGCGCATATCAAGCACAAGCTGCGGGCTACCGGCGAGCGCGAGATCAAGTCACTGGTTGTCGGCGAACTGGTCATGGCCGAGCTGCAAAAGCTCGATGAAGTCGCCTATATCCGCTTTGCTTCCGTTTACCGGCGCTTCCAGGACCTCAACGAGTTCCGTGAAGAAATCGACCGCCTGGCCCGTGTGCCGGCTAAAGAGTGAGCATGTCCAGCGAACGCGCGGTACTCGACGCCCACTATATGGCCCGAGCCCTGGAACTGGCCCGCAAGGGCCTGTACTCGACTCACCCGAACCCGCGCGTGGGCTGCGTGATTGTCCGCGACGGCCAGATCGTCGGCGAAGGCTGGCACGTACGTGCCGGCGAACCCCATGCCGAAGTCCATGCCCTGCGCCAGGCCGGTGAACGGGCCCGCGGCGCCTGCGCCTACGTGACCCTTGAACCCTGCAGCCACCATGGGCGCACGCCGCCCTGTGCCGAGGCGCTGGTCAAGGCGGGCGTGGCACGGGTGGTTGCCGCCATGCAGGATCCCAATCCGCAAGTGGCGGGGCAGGGGCTCAAGCGTTTGGCCGATGTGGGTATCGAGGTGGCCAGCGGTGTGCTGGAAGCTGAGGCGCGGGCGCTGAACCCGGGTTTCCTCAAGCGTATGGAAGTCGGCCTGCCGTTTGTTCGCGCAAAGCTTGCGATGAGCCTGGACGGACGCACCGCCATGGCCAATGGTGAAAGCCAGTGGATCACCGGCCCAGCCGCTCGCTCCGCGGTGCAGCGCCTGCGTGCGCGGTCCAGCGTGGTGCTGACCAGCGCCCAGAGCGTGCTGGCCGACCATGCGCGGATGACTGTGCGCGGCGCTGAGCTGGGGCTGGATGCACACACCACCACCCTGGCCATGGCGCGCCCGCCCTTGCGTGTGCTGATCGACGGACGTCTGCGCCTGCCACTGGATGCACCGTTCTTCAACGCGGGGCCTGCGCTGGTGGTGACGGCTGCGGCGGTCGATCCGCGCTATGCCGACGCCGGTCATGAACTGCTCTGCCTGCCGGGTGAGGGCGCCCAGGTCGACCTGCCGGCACTGCTGCGCGAACTGGCAGCCCGTGGCGTCAATGAAATACTGCTTGAGGCCGGTGCCGGCCTGGTCGGCGCCTTTGCCCAGCGCGGCCTGATCGACGAGTATCAGATTTTTGTCGCCGCCAAGTTCCTGGGCTCCAGTGCCCGGCCGTTGCTGGACCTGCCGCTGAACCATATGAACGAAGCGACGCCCTTGAAAATTACCGAAATGCGCGCAGTAGGCGATGACTGGCGAGTCACTGCAGTGCCGAACCCCGCGCCCGGCGTATAATTTGCGGCTAGCGTCACGCGCAGCCCCGTTCCCGAGGAGGACTTCATGTTCACCGGCATCATTGAATCGATTGGCAGCATCCGTTCGCTCACCCCTAAAGGCGGTGATGTGCGGGTGTATGTCGAAACCGGCAAGCTCGACCTGGGCGACGTCAAGCTCGGCGACAGCATCGCCGTCAACGGCGTATGCCTGACCGCGGTCGAGCTGCCAGGCGATGGTTTCTGGGCGGACGTCAGCCGCGAAACCCTGGATTGCACCGCGTTCGACGACCTGAAAAGCGGCAGCCGGGTCAACCTGGAAAAAGCTCTGACACCGACCACCCGCCTGGGCGGTCACCTGGTCAGCGGTCACGTCGACGGTGTCGGCGAAGTGGTCTCGCGCAGCGATAATGCCCGCGCCATCCAGTTCCGCATCCGTGCGCCGAAGGAGCTGGCCAAGTACATCGCCCACAAGGGCTCGATCACGGTCGATGGCACCAGCCTGACCGTGAACGTTGTCGATGGCGCCGAGTTCGAGCTGACCATCGTCCCGCACACCCTGGCCGAAACCATCATGGCCGACTACCGTCCAGGTCGTCGGGTAAACCTTGAGGTCGACCTGCTGGCCCGTTACCTGGAGCGCTTGCTGCTGGGTGACAAGGCCGCCGAGCCAAGCAGCGGCGGCATCACCGAAAGTTTCCTGGCCGCCAACGGCTACCTGAAATCCTGATTTGAAAGGGGGTGCCGCGTGGCGCTCAACAGCATCGAAGAACTGGTAGAAGACATCCGCCAGGGCAAAATGGTCATCCTCATGGATGACGAAGACCGCGAGAACGAAGGCGACCTGATCATGGCCGCCGAGTGCTGCAAAGCCGAGCACATCAACTTCATGGCCAAGCACGCCCGTGGCCTGATCTGCATGCCGATGTCGCGCGAGCGTTGCGAGACACTCAAGCTGCCGCTGATGGCACCGCGCAACGGTTCGGGCTTCGGCACCAAGTTCACCGTCTCGATCGAAGCCGCCGAAGGCGTGACCACCGGCATCTCGGCCGCTGACCGTGCCCGCACCGTGCAAGCGGCTGCCGCCCGTGATGCCAAGGCCGAAGACATCGTCAGCCCCGGCCACATTTTCCCGCTGATGGCCCAGCCTGGCGGTACCCTGGCCCGTGCCGGCCACACCGAAGCTGCCTGCGACCTGGCGCGCATGGCCGGGTTCGAGCCGAGCGGAGTGATCTGCGAAGTGATGAACGATGACGGCACCATGTCCCGTCGTCCGGAGCTCGAAGCTTTTGCCGCCGAACACAACATCAAGATCGGCACCATTGCCGACCTGATCCACTACCGGATGATCCACGAACGTACCGTTCAGCGGGTTTCCGAGCAGCCGCTGGACAGCGAGCTGGGTCATTTCAACCTGGTCACCTACCGTGATTCGGTTGAAGGCGACGTGCACATGGCCCTGACCCTGGGCAACATCTGCGCCGAAGAGCCGACCCTGGTACGGGTCCACAACATGGACCCGCTGCGTGACCTGCTGATGGTCAAGCAACCGGGCCGTTGGAGCCTGCGCGCCGCCATGAGCGCGGTTGCCGAGGCTGGCAGCGGTGTCGTGCTGCTGCTCGGGCATCCGCTCGATGGCGATGTGCTGCTGGCGCATATCCGTGAAAGCGCCGAGGCCTCCCAGGCCAAAACCCCGACTACCTACAGCACCGTCGGTGCCGGTTCGCAGATTCTGCGCGACCTGGGCGTACGCAAAATGCGCCTGATGAGTTCGCCAATGAAGTTCAATGCGATATCCGGATTCGATCTGGAAGTTGTAGAATACGTGCCCTCCGAATAAAGCAGGCGGTTTGTCGCGCTGCCATTCGTGTCCCAAACCCTCACAGGCCGCCTATTTGCGGCCTGGCTCTTTAAGATGAGAACTCCGCAATGACCCTGAAGACCATCGAAGGTACCTTCATTGCCCCCAAAGGTCGCTATGCTTTGGTGGTTGGCCGCTTCAACAGCTTCGTCGTCGAAAGCCTGGTGAGCGGTGCAGTTGACGCCCTGGTTCGCCACGGTGTCAGCGAAAGCGACATCACCATCATCCGTGCCCCGGGTGCCTTTGAAATCCCGCTGGTGGCACAGAAAGTCGCCCAGCAAAGCGAATACGCCGCGATCATCGCCCTGGGCGCCGTGATCCGTGGCGGTACCCCGCACTTTGAATACGTAGCGGGCGAGTGCACCAAGGGCCTGGCCCAGGTGTCCATGGAGTTCGGCGTACCGGTTGCCTTCGGTGTCCTGACTGTCGACTCGATCGAACAGGCCATTGAGCGTTCCGGCACCAAAGCCGGCAACAAAGGCGCCGAAGCTGCCCTGTCCGCTCTGGAAATGGTCAGCCTGCTGGCGCAGTTGGAGGCCAAGTGATTAGCGACGAAAGCGATCGTTTCAACCCGCGCGATCCAAAACCTGCGGATGCTGGCAAGCCATCGAAGAGCGCCAAGCGTCGCGAAGCCCGTCAGCTCGCGACTCAGGCCCTGTACCAGTGGCACATGGCCAAGCAATCGCTGAACGAGATCGAAGCGCAGTTCCGGGTCGATAACGATTTCACCGATGTCGACGGTGCCTATTTCCGCGAAATCCTTCATGGGGTTCCGGTGAAAAAGGCTGAAATCGACGAAGCGCTCAAGCCGTGCCTGGACCTGGCGCTGGAAGAGCTCGACCCAGTTGAACTGGCGGTTCTGCGCCTGTCCACCTGGGAGTTCATGATGCGTGCTGATGTACCGTACCGCGTCGTGATCAACGAAGGCGTCGAGCTGGCCAAGGTTTTCGGTGCCACTGACGGACACAAGTTCGTCAACGGTGTGCTCGACAAGCTCGCACCACGGCTTCGTGAAGCCGAAGTCAAGGCGTTCAAGCGCTGATCCTGGCGCTTGCTGCTGATGGGTGAGTTCGAGCTGATTCGCCACTACTTCGCTGCCGCGCCTTGTGCGCAAGGCAGCGAAGCGGTCGCATTGGGCATTGGCGACGATTGCGCCTTGCTCAGCCTGTCGCCTGGCGAACAGTTGGCGATCTCCACCGACACGCTGGTGGCCGGGGTTCACTTCCCGGCTGTCTGCGATCCTTTTCTGCTCGGTCAGCGTTCGCTGGCTGTAGCCGCCAGTGACCTGGCAGCCATGGGGGCCACCCCAATCGGCTTTACCCTTGCCCTGACCCTGCCCGAGGTGCGCGCCGACTGGCTGCAAGCCTATGCCCGGGGTTTGAACCAGATGGCCCAGGCCTGTCAGCTAAGCCTGATCGGAGGTGACACCACCCGAGGGCCGCTGAGCCTGACCATGACCGTGTTCGGTCGGGTACCGGCAGGCCAGGCCCTGACCCGCAGTGCTGCCCGTGCCGGTGACTTGCTGTGTGTCGGCGGTGATCTGGGCAATGCCGCCGGGGCCTTGCCGCTGGTGCTGGGTGAGCGTCAGGCTGAAGCCTCCATCGCCGATCCGCTGCTTGCCCATTACTGGTCGCCCCAGCCCCAGTTTGCGCTGGGCCAGGCGCTGCGCGGCAAGGCGACAGCGGCGCTGGATATCTCCGATGGCCTGCTGGCCGACTGCGGGCATATCGCCAAGGCATCGCAACTGGCCCTGCAGGTCGAGCTGGATCGGCTACCTTTGTCTGCTGCACTGCAGGCGCTGTTCGGCCGCGAAGGTGCGCAGCATGCCGCGCTGACCGGAGGCGACGATTATGTATTGGCCTTCACCCTGCCCGAGGTCGAGCTTGCACCGCTGCTGGCGGCCGGCTGGCCGATTCATGTGGTGGGTCGCGCAAGCATCGGTTCTGGTGTCAGCCTGGTGGATGGCCAAGGACAAGACATCACCCCGGCAACCCGGGGCTATCAACATTTTAGGGAGCAACTGTGACCGATCACCCCAATCAGGTGCCTGCGGAGAACGTTCCGCCGTCGGTCTGGCGTAATCCGTGGCATTTTCTGGCCTTTGGCTTTGGCTCCGGGACCCTGCCCAAGGCACCGGGAACCTGGGGCTCGCTGGTCGCTCTACCCTTTATCCCGTTGTGGCAGATGTTGCCCGACTGGGGCTACTGGCTGATGCTCGGCCTGACCATGCTGTTTGGCTTCTGGCTGTGCGGCAAGGTTGCAGACGACTTGCGTGTGCATGACCACGAAGGCATTGTCTGGGACGAGATGGTCGGCATGTGGATCACCCTGTGGCTGGTGCCTGAAGGGTGGCAGTGGTTGTTGGCGGGCTTCCTGATGTTCCGCTTCTTCGACATCCTCAAGCCTTGGCCGATCCGCTGGGTTGACCGGCATGTACATGGTGGCGTCGGTATCATGCTCGATGACGTGCTGGCGGGAGTGTTCGCCTGGTTGGGCATGCAAGTTCTGGTATGGAGTTTTACTTAAGGGAGTAAGGCGATGACTGGATGGCGATTGGGGCTGTTGCTGTTGGTCCTGGTGGCAGGCGTGGTGCGGGCGGCGGAGCCGTTACCTGCGACGCCTGCGCAGATCCATCTGGCCAGCGAGGAGTGGCTCGACTACACCAACGCCGATGGTTCCGGCCTGGCCTGGGACGTCCTGCGCAAGGTGTTCGAGCCCGCCGGCGTCAAGGTCCGGATCCAGAGCGTTCCCTATAGCCGTGCGGTAGGCCTGGTCAAGCGCGGCGAGGCCGATGCCTGGGTCGGCTCCTATGAAAAGGAAGAGCCGGACAACCTCTACCCGCGCTGGCACTTCGACCTCGATCACATCTATGCCCTGGGGCTGGCCAGTAAGCCGCTACCCACCTTGAGCAACCTCGGGCAGTACCGCCTGGCCTGGGTGCGTGGCTATGACTACCAGAACTACTTGCCCAACATCGACCACTTCCGTGAAATCCAGCGCCGCGAAGGCATCCTGCCGATGCTTGAACATGACCGTGTGGACTTCTACATCGACGCCCTGACCGAAGTCGACTATGTGCTCAACCAGGCAGACAAGCCCGAGGCGTTCCGCCGTACGCACCTGGCTGAGCTGCCGCTGTTCCTGGCTTTTTCCCACACCGGCAAAGGCGAGGCGCTGCGGGCCTTGTTCGACCAGCGCATGGACAAGTTGGTGGCCAGTGGCGAGTTGCGGGCCATCTTCAAGCACTGGCAGCAACCCTATCCGTTCGATGAAGCCAGCACCTCGCGCTAGGTGTTATCAAACTTCTGAATCGGTATGGCCAATAATTCAGCCTAAGCAGCACGGCGGCGCTGCTGATACAATCGCGCACATCAATTTTCAAGTTACTGATCAGGAGCACAACGTGCCCGTCGTCTTTGTTGCCGCTTCCAAGCTGCCTACTCCATTTGCGACCTTCACCATGCACGGTTTTCTCGATGAAGCCACCGGCCGTGAGCACGTTGTGCTCAGCCTGGGTGATGTGGCCGACGGGCAACCGGTACTGGGGCGCCTGCATTCCGAATGCCTGACCGGCGATGCCTTGTTCAGCCAGCGTTGCGACTGCGGCTCCCAGCTTGAAGCCGCCCTGCAGGCCATCGCCCGCGAAGGCCGTGGCGTGCTGCTGTACTTGCGCCAGGAAGGCCGTGGCATCGGCCTGTTGAACAAGATCCGTGCCTATGAGCTGCAAGATGGCGGCGCCGACACCGTCGAGGCCAACGAGCGCCTGGGCTTTGCCGCCGACCAGCGTGACTACGGCATGTGCCAGCCGATGCTCGAACACCTGGGGGTCAAGTCGCTGCGGCTGATGACCAACAACCCGCGCAAGGTCAAGGCACTGACCGGCATGGGTATCCCGGTGGCCGAGCGTGTACCCCTGCACACCGGCCACAACCCGCACAACAAGCACTACCTGGCCACCAAGGCCGGCAAGCTCGGCCACATGATGGGCAACGAGCACCAGGGTGAGGCCGGTCGGGCGTGACCCGGGCGCAGGTTAAACGCCGACTGGCACTGGCCTGGTGGCAGTACCTGGTGGTGGCGCTGGCGCCCTTGCTGGTATTTGCCTGGGCCTTCGGTGGCATCCAGGCATTGATCCCTGTCCTGGCCATGCCGGTGTTCATCGCCGGCGTGGCTTCGATGTTCCTGAGCCTGCCGCGGTTCGGTGCCTACAAGCGGGCACTGATTGCTACGCAAAAAGCCCTCGACAGCGCTGAAGAACCTGCGGCCTGGATCGAGCTGGCCCGTGTCCGACGCCTGGGCATGCTGTTCGCCTGTCTGCCGGCCTGGGTTTCGGCCCTGTCGGTGTTCGTCGGCCTGGAAGCTGTGCCGCAGGTTCTCCTGGCCATTTCCAGCGCGGTGCTGCTGTACCTCTATCGTATCCCGCGTCAGCTCGGCTGATGCGCGGCATCCTGCTGCTGGCGTTGTTGGTGCTGGCCGCGCCGCTGGCTGCGGCTTCGCGGGTGGTCAGCCTGGCGCCCTCTCTTTCAGAAATCATTGTCGAGCTGCAGGCCACGGACCTGCTGGTGGGCATGCTCGACGGCGGCGATCGCCCTCCTGCTCTGGCGGCGGTTCCGTCGGTGGGGCGCTATGGCCAGATCGACATGGAGCGCCTGCTCAGCCTCAAGCCCGATTTGTTGCTGCTGTGGCCAGACAGCGTGCCGGCGGCTCAACGCGATCAACTCAAGCGTCTGGGCATTGCCACTTACAGCGCCGAACCTCATGACATCGATGAACTGATCGAGCAGATCGAGCAGATCGGCGTGCAACTGGGGCGGGCGGAGCAGGGCCGGCTGCGTGCGCAGCAACTGCGTCAGCAATTGCAGGCACTGCGCGAGCGCTATCACCGCGAGCAGCCACTACGGGTGTTCTATCAGGTGTGGGACAAGCCGTTGTACACCGTCGGAGGGGGGCAGATCGTCAGCGCCGCCCTCGGCGTGTGCGGCGCGCGCAATGTGTTCGCCGGGCTCAAGCTGCCAGCGCCACAGGTCAGCCTGGAGTCAGTGTTGCTGCAAGACCCCGAGGTGATCCTGGCGCCGGATCAGCCCCAGCTCGACGCCTGGAAGGCCTGGCCCCAGGTCGATGCCGTGCGCAACGGGCGCTTGCTGCAAGTGCCCGACAAGGGCCTGGAGCGCCCCAGCGGGCAAATGATCGAGGCAACGGCGCGGTTGTGTCAGTTGATTGAGACTAAAGCGCCGGTGTCCAGGTAACGCCAACCATCCAGGTACGACCCTCTTCGCGGTAGCCATACTGCGTGCCCTCATAGGTATACAGGGCTCGCGAGTACGCTTTGTCCATCAAGTTGTCGACCTTGAGCTCCAGCTTGACCTCAGGGTTGAGCGCCCAACTGCTGCGCAGGCCGAGCAGGCCATAGCCGCCGATTTTGTTGCGGTTGGCTTCGTCGTCAAAGCTGCTGCTCACCGCTTGCCAACTGGCGCCCAGGCCGAGCTGGTCAAACTGGCGGTCCAGATCGAGGCTCAAGGTGCGGCGGGCGCGGCGGGCCAGGGTGTGGCCGCTGTCGCGGTCGCGAGGGTCGATCAACGCGAGGCCCAGGTTGCTCTGCCAGCCAAACCAGGTTTGATGCAGCGCCGCTTCGAAACCATTGACCCGGGCCGAGGCCACGTTGCGGGGGATCGAGTCGGCACCGAAGATAATGGCGTCGCGCAGGTCGGTGCGGTAGAGCGACGTCTCCAGGCGGCTTTCTTCAGTCAGCTGGCTGCGCCACTGCAATTCGTAGCTTTTCGATCGTTCGGGCTTGAGGTTCGGGTTGCTGTACTGGGGGTAGTACAGATCGTTGAACGTGGGGGCGCGGAAACCTTCGCTGTACGAAACCAGCAGATCGTTGTCGGGGTTGAGCGGCAGGGTCAGGCTGCCGCTCCAGGTGTTTTGCCCGCCGAACTGCTGGTTCTGATCGCGGCGCAAACCCAGTTCGGTGGAAAACCACTCGCCCTTGAAACGATGCTGGACAAAGGCAGCCCGGTTCCAGCGGCTGTCTTCGTCAAAATCGGTGCTGCCGTGTACACGGTCCTGGTACCAGTCGGTACCGATCATCAGGCTATTTTGCTCATCGAGCGTCAGGTCGTTCTGCCAACTGGCGGCGTCGCGGTAGGTGTTGAACTCGCTGGCGTCGCTGCTGAGCTTGTCGCGCTTCTGATCGCGGTTCTCGCTGTGGCTCAGTTCCAGGCGTGAGTACCAGTGCTCGTTGAGCTGTGCACCGAGGTAGGTGCCCAGGCTGCTGACGGTGTAATCGGTATAGGGGGCCTGGGCGAAGCTCTGGAAAGTGTCCATGTCGAAGCGGCCATACGGGTTGTCGTATTCGCTGCGGCCACGGCTGTCGAGCAGGTTCAGGCCAGCCTCGACGTTGTCGTTGAAGCTGTGACTCAGGCTCAGGTTGAACGACTTGTTGCGGTAGGCGTCATGGTCGCTATCGCTGGGGTAGGAGGTGTGGCTCCAGTCGATCCCGGCGCTTTCATCGAGGCTGGCGCCGAGGTTGAAGCGGGTGCTCTGGTCGCCACCGGAAAGCCCCAGGCTGCGCTCCCAGCTCTGGTTGCTGCCGGCGGCCAGGCGCAGGCGCGGTTGCAGCCCTTGCTGGGCGCTGCGACGGGTGAAGATCTGGATGACGCCGCCAATCGCATCGCTGCCATAGACCGCCGAGCGAGAGCCACGCAGCACCTCGACCCGCTCGATCTGGTCGACGTTGAGAAACTGCAGGCCGCTGTCACCGGAAGTGGCGTTGGCGATGCGTACGCCGTCCACTAGCACCAGGCTTTGCGCGGTCTTGCTGCCTCGAATGTAGATACCCGGCACGCTGCCGCGACCGCCCGTTGGCGCAACCTGGACGCCGGGTACCCGTGTCAGCAGATCGTTGACGCTGGTGGGCTGCAGGCGGTCGATGTCGTCACGGGTGAATACGGTGTTGGCGGCACTGGTTTGCGTGCGATCTTCTACCTGGCGGTTGGCGCTGATCAGGGTGTTGGGCAGCTTCAGGGCGCTGTCGCGGTCGACAGGCTCGGCCAAAAGGGGCGTGGGCAGGCACAGCAGAAGGGTGAGGCGAAGGAGCTTCATGGCAGTTCCAAAACAATCGCGGGGCAAGCCCGCTCCTACAGGTTTCTGTAGGAGCGGGCTTGCCCCGCGATCAGGTCTCAAAGACCCAGCAGTTGCATACGCTCGCGCACTGAAGCGTCGATGCCGGCAACGTCCAGCCCGCATTCGGCCAGCATTTGCGCAGGCTTTGCATGCTCGACATAGACGTCCGGCAGGCCCAGGTGCAGCACCGGCTTGAGCACGGCTTCGCGGGCGAGGAACTCGCTGACCGCAGCGCCAGCGCCGCCCATGATGGCGTTCTCTTCGATCGTCACCAGCAGCTCATGGCTGGCGGCGATTTCCCGTACCAGGGCTTCATCGAGTGGTTTGACGAAGCGCATGTCGACCACGGTGGCGTCCAGGCCTTCGGCCACTTTCAGTGCCTCTGCCAGCTGCACACCGAAGACCAGCAAGGCGACCTTGCTGCCCTGGCGGCGCACCACGCCCTTGCCGATTTCCAGCGGCTCGAGGTTGCTCTCGATGGTGGCGTTCGGGCCAGTGCCGCGCGGGTAGCGCACGGCCGCAGGACCGTTGTACAGGTGACCGGTGCTGAGCATCTTGCGCAGTTCGTTCTCGTCGCTCGGGGTCATCACCAGCATGCCGGGGATGCAGCGCAGGAACGACAGATCGAAGCTGCCCGCGTGGGTCGGGCCGTCTTCGCCGACCAGGCCGGCGCGGTCGATGGCAAACAGCACATCAAGGTTTTGCACGGCAACGTCATGGATCAATTGATCGTAGGCGCGTTGCAGGAAGGTCGAATAGATCGCCACCACCGGCTTGGCGCCTTCGCAAGCCATGCCGGCTGCCAGCGTCACGGCGTGCTGCTCGGCAATCGCGACGTCGAAGTAGCGCTCCGGGTAGCGTTCGCTGAAGGCCACCAGGTCGGAGCCTTCCTTCATGGCCGGGGTGATGCCGACCAGTCGCTCGTCCGCTGCCGCCATGTCGCACAGCCACTGACCGAACACCGCCGAATACTTCGGGCCTCCGGCCTTTTTCGGTGCGGCGGCCGGTGCGTCGACAGGCTCGAGCTTGGTGATGGCGTGGTAGCCGATCGGATCGACTTCGGCCGGGGCGAAGCCCTTGCCCTTCTTGGTCACCACGTGGAGGAACTGCGGCCCCTTGAGGTCGCGCATGTTGCGCAAGGTGGTGATCAGGGTCGGCAGATCGTGGCCGTCAATCGGGCCGATATAGTTCCAGCCCAGCTCCTCGAACAGGGTGCCGGGGACCAGCATGCCCTTGGCGTACTCTTCGGTGCGGCGGGCAATTTCCCAGGCGCCGGGCAGGCGCGAAAGCACCTTCTTGCTGCCTTCGCGCATGCTCGAATAGGTACGGCTGGACAGGATCTTGGCCAGGTAGTTGGAGAGGCCACCGACATTGCGCGAGATCGACATGTCGTTGTCGTTGAGGATCACCAGCATGTCGGCGTCGACTTCCTGGGCGTGGTTCAACGCCTCGAACGCCATGCCTGCGGTCAACGCACCGTCACCGATCACGGCGATGGACTTGCGCGGATCGTTCTGCAGGCGGGCGGCAATGGCCATGCCCAGTGCTGCACTGATCGAGGTGCTGGAGTGACCGACGCCAAAGGTGTCGTACTCGCTTTCGGCGCGGCGCGGGAAGGCGGCCAGGCCGTCCTTCTGGCGCAGGGTGTTCATGCGCTGGCGGCGACCGGTGAGGATCTTGTGCGGGTATGCCTGATGGCCGACGTCCCACACCAGAC
Source organism: Pseudomonas sp. JQ170C (assembly GCF_035581345.1). NCBI lineage: Bacteria > Pseudomonadati > Pseudomonadota > Gammaproteobacteria > Pseudomonadales > Pseudomonadaceae > Pseudomonas > Pseudomonas sp. JQ170C. Next base: position 5,351,087 of record NZ_CP141608.1, on the reverse strand, counting down.
GGTCGTCCGGGGTGTCGAAGACGTAGTGCAGGGCAATCGTCAGCTCGATGACGCCCAGGCCGGCACCGAAATGCCCGCCGGTCTGGCCAACGGTATAGAGCAGCTCCTGGCGCAGTTCGTCGGCCAGGCTCTCCAGATCGGCTTCGGCCAGACGGCGCAGGCCGGCGGGCGTTTCGGCACGGTCAAGCAGCGGCGTGACCGGGCGTTCGCGGGGGATCTCTTGAAACGTCGTGGGCATCAGGCGAATCGTTATAGGTGTGAAGAGGCGGCAGTTTACCTTATTGCGGTAATGGCTGCCCATTTGAGCGCTTCGCGGGGTAGGAGCGGGCGTGCCCCGCGAAAGCACTTAATTACGGCGCTCGACGATATACCGCGCCAACGCGCGCAGCGGTTCAGCCGCCGCGTCAAATGGCCGCAGGGCATGCAGGGCCTGGTCGCGCAGTTCCAGGGCGTAGGCCTTGGCAGCGTCCAGCCCGAGCAACGCGGGGTAGGTCGGTTTGTCCCGGGCGATATCGGCGCCCTGGCGTTTGCCCAGGGTTTCGGTATCGCTTTCGACATCGAGAATATCGTCCTGCACCTGGAAGGCCAGGCCAATGGCCCGGGCGTACGTTTGCAGGGCTTGCAGCTGGAGCTGGTCGGCGCGGGCACTGGCCAGGGCGCCGAGGCGGACGCTGGCCTCGATCAGGGCACCGGTCTTGTGCCGGTGCATGAACTCAAGGGCGGTCTGATCGAGCTTGAGCCCCACCGAACCGAGGTCGATGGCCTGGCCACCGACCATGCCGGCCGGGCCTGCGGCCAGGGCCAGGGTCTGGACCATGGCCAGGCGGATCGCGTCGGTTTGCGGGCTCAGTTGCGGGTCGAGCAGGGCATTGAAGGCCAGGCTTTGCAGGCCGTCACCGGCCAGGATCGCGCAGGCTTCGTCAAAGGCCTTGTGGGTGGTCGGCTGGCCGCGGCGCAGGTCGTCATCGTCCATCGCCGGCAAGTCGTCATGCACCAGCGAGTAAGCGTGAATCAGCTCCACTGCGCAGGCGGCGCCGTTGGCATGCTCAGGTGCTACGCCAAGGGCTTCGCAGGCGGCATAGGCCAGCAGCGGACGCACTCGCTTGCCGCCGTTCATGACGCTGTAGCGCATGGCTGCGTACAGACGATCGAGCTCGGGCGAAGGTGCGATGAAGAGCTGTTCGAGTGCCGCGTCAACGCGGGCCTGGCTGCTGACCTGGTAGTGAACAATCATTCTGCCTGGTCCGCATCGAAAGGTTCTGCGGCCAGTTCGCCATCACGCTCCAGCAGCACCTGGACCTTCTGTTCGGCTTGGGCCAGTGCGCTCTGGCAATCGCGGGTCAGGCTGATGCCTTGCTCGAACGCGGCCAGCGAATCTTCCAGCGACAGCTCACCGTTCTCCAGGCGCTCGACCAGGGTTTGCAGATCGGCGAGGGATTGCTCGAAATCAATAGCGGCTTTTTTTCGGGCCATGGCGGCTGTCTCGGTGGCGGTATAAACGGCGCGACACTAGCAGAGCAGGGCGGGGGGAGCAAATCGACAGGGGAAAAGGAGAGGCGGGGACGACTCCGGGTTGGCTTGCGGCGCCCCATGGAGTCGTCTTGCCGCCCTCGAAAAGAGGCAAATCCAGATGCCGGAAGGCACCTACTCAGCATGTACCGGCTGGCATCATGCCGGCCGCGATTCGGACCTCTGAATACACCTTAGACGCAGACTGTTGTACTGTAAATTTTTTGCAACGCAATCCGTTCAACCGAGTTCACGAGCCCGTCCTGGCGGCGCGCTCAGGGGTATGACATGAACCTGCTGGAAGTGGCTGGCGGCAAACCGATCAAGCTCTGGACCCAAGGCGTGCCGGTGGAAGCCGAGGCCCGCCAGCAACTGATCAACACCGCCAAAATGCCGTTTATCTTCAAACACCTGGCGGTGATGCCCGATGTACACCTGGGCAAGGGCTCGACTATCGGCAGCGTGATCCCCACCCTGGGCGCGATCATTCCTGCGGCTGTGGGGGTGGATATCGGTTGCGGGATGATTGCCGCGCGTACCTCGCTTCATGCCCGCGACCTGCCAGACAATCTGCAGCGTTTGCGCAGCGCCATCGAACAGGCCGTGCCCCATGGCAAAACCTTCGGCCGCCGTGACCAGGGCGCCTGGGACAACGTGCCGGCGCGGGCCGACCACGCCTGGCAAGACCTGACCATGCGCTTCAAGGCCATCACCGACAAATACCCGAAACTGGAACGCACCAACAATCGCCAGCACCTGGGCACCCTGGGCGGCGGCAACCATTTCATCGAAGTCTGCCTGGATGAAGCCGACCGCGTCTGGTTCATGCTCCACAGCGGCTCGCGTGGCGTGGGCAATGCCATCGGCAACCTGTTCATCGAACTGGCCCAGGCCGACATGCGTCAGCACATCGCCAACCTCCCGGACAAAGACCTGGCCTACTTCAAGGAAGGCAGCCGGCATTTTGCCGACTACGTCGAAGCCGTCGAATGGGCCCAGGACTTTGCCCGCCAGAACCGCGCCCTGATGATGCACGCCGTCATTGCTGCGGCGCGCCATGTGCTGGGCAAGCCGTTCGACGCCAACCTCGAAGCCGTGAACTGCCACCACAACTATGTGCAGCGCGAGCGGCACTTCGGCCAGGACATTCTGGTGACCCGCAAGGGCGCGGTGTCAGCGCAAACAGGGCAGATGGGCATCATTCCAGGCTCGATGGGGGCGAAAAGCTTCATCGTTCGCGGCCTGGGCAATCCTGAGTCGTTCTGCTCCTGCAGCCATGGGGCCGGACGCGTGATGAGCCGGACCAAGGCCAAGCAGCAGTTCACACTGCAGGACCAGGTACGTGCCACCGCTCACGTCGAGTGCCGTAAAGACAAGGACGTGATTGATGAAATCCCCATGGCCTACAAGGATATTGATGCGGTGATGCAGGCGCAGCGGGACCTGGTGGAGGTGGTGCATACGTTGCGGCAGGTGGTGTGTGTGAAGGGGTGAATGGCGCGAGGTGGCAGGAGATGAGAGGGCGGGAGGAAACAGACGGGCATTAAAAAGCCGGCTTGTGGCCGGCTTCTAGGGGACGGCCTTGGCTAATTTTTGGTAAGCCGCAACCGCCTTCAAAACGTTATCCGGTGCAAGGACCGGTACGGCGGACAAGCTGTGTGTCGTCTCGCCGGGCCCCTGGGCGTGCGTGGCAGGCCGGGGGCGAAATGTGCGGCGTAGCATACTGGGAATGAGGCGCAATGCCCAGCAAAAAATCATTGCGCATGCTCAAACCGGGCGGTTGTCGCGTAGGTGGCCCCACCAGAATACCCAGCCAAGCACGCTCAGTTTCTGGCTTTTGAGCTGGGCCGGGCTGTAGGTCTCGGTGGGGTGTTCATCACTGTCGTGGCTGTGCAGGCGCAAGGCGCCGTTGGGGTGTTGGCTGAGGCTGTGGACGCGTACGCGGCCGTTGTGCAGCAAGGCGTAGATCTCTCCCTCGATCACGTGGGTCAGGCCGCAATCGACGGCCAGGGTGGTGCCGCGCGGCAGCAGTGGGCTCATGTTGGACGTGGGCATGCTCAGGCACAGTGCCAGGCCCGGGTCGACGCCCAGGCTGTCGAGGGCGCGGATCGGCAGGCGCAGGTAGCGGTCGGCGATAGGTGTTAGTTGTTTGGCCTGGATGGCGAAGAACGGCAGCTGGATGTCATTGTGGTTGTGGGCGGCCAGCAGGCTCGGAGGTACAGACTCGGTGCCGGGCGTGCGCGGCGCGGAGTTCAAGCGGGGGAGTGGGTTGGGGTGCTTGGGGCCTTCGCCGGTGCGCAGCCATCGGCTGCGGACGCAGAGCAGGTCGGCAATTTCGTCCAGGCGGGCGAAAGGTACGCCACGTTTGAACCAGTTGTTGACGTGCTGCGGGGTCACCTTGCGCTGTGCGGCAAAGTCGGAAGGGGTCAGGTTGCACTCGTGCAGGAGCGCTTTGAGACGATCACCAGATGTATTCATGGCGCCCGAGTTTAGTGGGCGTGTCTGGCTCGGGAAATAAACATGAAGTTCATTTTTTAGGCCCGAAAATGGCAGGTTTACAGGCACTGCCTTAGGGCGTTGTAGGACTTGTTCCCAAGAACCAAAAAGCCCCGCAAGGCGGGGCTTTTTGTTGGGCGCTTGCTTAGCCTTTGTAGGCGGCAACGGCCTTGGTGATCTCGGCGCGGGCGGCGTCTGCGTTGCCCCAGCCATCGATCTTGACCCACTTGCCTTTCTCGAGATCTTTGTAGTTCTCGAAGAAGTGCTTGATCTGTTCCAGCAGCAGGGCTGGCAGGTCGGTGTATTCCTTGATGTCGACGTACAGCTGCGACAGTTTGTCGTGCGGTACGGCGATGACTTTGGCGTCGCCGCCGCCGTCGTCGGTCATGTTCAGGATACCGACCGGACGGGCACGGATAACCGAACCTGGAGCAACCGGGTACGGGGTCACGACCAGCACGTCGAGGGGATCACCGTCGTCGGCCAGGGTGTTCGGGATGAAGCCGTAGTTGGCCGGGTAGAACATCGGGGTGGCCATGAAACGGTCAACGAACAGGCAGTCGCTGTCTTTGTCGATCTCGTACTTGATCGGCGCGTGGTTGGCTGGAATCTCGATGGCGACGTAGATGTCGTTCGGCAGGTCTTTGCCAGCCGGAATCTTGCTGTAGCTCATTGGGCAGTGCCCCCATGTTTGGCCAAAAATTGGTCGCGATTATAGGCACATTCCGCGGTGCTTGCCACGTTCGCCCGGATGTCCGGCGGTGTCAGTCCGGTGCCTGCTGATAGTGGGGGTGTTCGTGCTGCAATTGCTGCAGTCGCGCCAGCGGGTCCTGGCGGTAAAAGTCGCGTAATTGCTGGTACACCGCCGGGTAGGCAGCGTTGAGCAGGTCGGGGGCGCTGAAGAAGTACTCGCTGGTGACGGCAAAGAATTCGGCCGGGTTTTCCGCCGCATAGGGGTCGATTGCGGTTTCGGCGTCGGGATTGCGGTCGAGCTGGCGGTTGAGGTCATCGTAGGCGCCCTGCATGGCCTGGGCCCAGTCGCTGATGCGCATGTCGTTGTGCAGGGGCGGCAGGCCGTTGGCGTCTCCGTTGAGCATGTCGAGCTTGTGCGCAAGCTCATGGATGACCAGGTTGTAGCCCTCCCAGCCGCCGCTGGCCAGAACGCCAGGCCAGGCCAGGATGACCGGGCCTTGTTGCCAGGCTTCACCGCTGTGCTCGCCGTCCCACTCATGCTCGATGCCGCTGGCGTCGCGATGGCGCTGAGGGCTGAGGAAGTCGTCGGGGTAGAGGATTATCTCGTGAAAGCCCTGGTACCAGTTCAGTTCGCCCAGGTGCAGCAGCGGCAACTGGGCTTGCGCCGCGAGGAACAGGCGTTGCTCGCCATCGAGTTCGACCCCGGGCAGGGGGCTCAGGTGCTTTTCGTCGAGGAACAGCACGCAGGCTTCAAACAGCCAACGGTCCTCGTCGGCACTCAGGCCGTCGAGGATCGGCAGGCGCTCGCGAACCCGCTGCCAACGCTGCGGGTCGACGGGGTGGCGAGCGAGGGTGCGACGACGGCGCCAGGCACTGAGCGACCACATGGCCAGGCTTAGTTGACCTTGGCGGTGCGGTGCATGCGGCTGCGCACCACGCCGATGATCATGGGGACCAGCGACAGGATGATGATGGCCACGATCATCAGCGACAGGTTTTGCTTGATGAACGGTACGTTGCCGAAGAAGTAGCCCAGCGTCACCAGGCCACCCACCCACAGTACGGTGCCGGCCACGCTGAAGCCGAGGAACCGTGGGTAATGCATTTTCGCGATACCGGCGACGAACGGTGCAAAGGTGCGCAGGATCGGCAGAAAGCGCGCCAGGGTGACGGTTTTGCCGCCGTGGCGCTCATAGAACTCGTGGGTCTGTTGCAGGTAATCGCGACGGAAGATCTTCGAGTTGGGGTTGCGGAACAGGCGTTCGCCCGCTGTTCGCCCGATCACATAGTTGGTGCTGTCGCCCAGGATGGCCGCCGCCATCAGCAGGCCGCCGAGCAACACCGGGTCCATGCCGCCGCCTGCTGCCACGGCACCGGCAATGAACAGCAGGGAGTCACCGGGCAGGAACGGCATGACCACCAGGCCCGTTTCGCAGAAGATCACCAGGAACAGGATGGCGTAGATCCACCCGCCGTAATTGTTGACCAGCAAATCGAGATAGGCGTCGAGATGCAGGATAAGGTCCAGCGGGTTGAAGTCCATGTACAGCACCTGTGTTCTTGACCCGAGCGACGGGCTGGTAATGACGGGTAATGCGACTGTGAGAGGAGGTTACCCAAGGAATGGGTAAAGTTTCACACATAATGGGGAGGCGCATTATACGGCGGCAAGAAGAATGTGCCTGCGCAGTTTGTAGCGGCGGATTTCCAAAAAGAATCAGGCAGGCCAGAGGCCTGCCGTAAGGAGGGGGTCAGTCGGCGCTGATGGGCAGGATGTAGTTCTTGAACTCGGTGTCTTCACGAAAGCCGATGGATTCGTAGGTTTTCATCGCCACTTCATTGTCGTTGCTGGTCGAAACCCGCATGCGCACGGCGTTGGTGTCCTTGGCCATCTGCTTGGCCTCGCGCATCAGGTGGTCGGCCACCAGCATGCGCCGGGAGTCCTCAGCCACGTAGATGTCGTTGAGAATCCACACGCGCTTGAGCGAGAGCGACGAAAAGCTTGGGTATAGCTGGCAGAACCCCATCAGCTTGTTGTCGTCATCATCCGGCAGGGCCAGGTAGATCAACGACTCGCCACGTTCCAGGCGTTTTTTCAGGAACTTGCGCGAGGAGTCCGGGAAGGGCAGTTGCCCATAGAACTCGCGGTATTTGACGAAGAGTGGGGCAAGCAGGTCCAGATGTTCCAGGGTTGCTTTTATGATTCGCATAAGCAGGCCTCAGGGTCCATGGGAGAGTGCGGCGAATCGCCGGCAGCCTTGGCAGATGCTGCCTGAAGGCAATTAGAAAGTGCAATCTACGAACCTGGCGCTTTCACGGTTTGCTGAGCAGGAAATTGCCTTTGGTAGGTGTGTCGGCTTCTGACTCGAGCGTGTGTACTTGCGCTTCGTCCTTCAGATTGACCCCGGACAGCTGTCGGCGGCAGGCCTCACGCATGAGGTACAGCAGGCGATGTGCCGCCATGCCGTAGCTCAGGCCCTCCAGGCGCACGTTGGAGATGCAGTTGCGGTAGGCGTCGGTCAGTCCGACCCTGGGGTTATAGGTGAAATACAGCCCCAGGCTGTCTGGCGAGCTCAAGCCCGGGCGTTCGCCGATCAGGATCACGGTCATTTTCGCCCCCAGCAGCTCGCCCACCTCGTCGGCTACCGCGACGCGGCCTTGCTCCACCAGCACCACGGGGGCGGTGGACCAGCCGTCGGCAGCGGCTTGTTCTTCAAAACGCGCCAGAAACGGCAGGGTGTGGCGGTGTACGGCCAGCGCCGAGAGGCCATCGGCAACCACGATGGCAAGGTCGACGCCGCCCGGGTTGGCCAGGGCATGCTCGCGCAGTTGCTGGGCCGAGTCTTCGTGCAGGCGCCGGCCCAGGTCGGGACGCTGCAGATAACTGTGGCGATCGGCAGCGGCGCTGTGCAGCACCAGGCTGTCGCGGCCGCGCTCGCTGAGTTGCGCGCGGAGCCCCTGGTGATTGAACGCCAGGTGCACCGCATCGCGGGCCTGGGCGTGGGCGAACTGGAAGTCCAGCTGGGCACCGGTGGGCAGGCTGGTGCCGGTGCGGCCCAGGGCGATGCGCGCCGGGGTCAGGCGGCGCAGTTCCAGCCAGGGATTGGCGCTGTTGTCGTGCTGTGGAGTGTTGGCCATGTTCGACTCGCTTATCCCAGTTGCGCCAGGGCCTGGCGGAAGGCCGGTGGCAGGTTGTCACCAAAACGGACCCGGCCATCGGCCTGGGTGAAGATGCCCATGCGCGCCAGCCAGGCCTCGAATTCCGGCGCCGGTTTCAAACCCAGGGTCTGGCGGGCATACAGCGCGTCGTGGAAGGAAGTGGTCTGGTAGTTGAGCATGATGTCGTCGGAGCCGGGGATGCCCATGATGAAGTTGATGCCGGCTACGCCCAGCAGGGTCAGGAGCATGTCCATGTCGTCCTGGTCGGCTTCGGCATGGTTGGTGTAGCAGATATCGCAGCCCATGGGCACGCCCAGCAGCTTGCCGCAGAAGTGGTCCTCGAGGCCGGCACGGATGATCTGCTTGCCGTTGTACAGGTATTCCGGGCCGATGAAGCCGACCACGGTGTTCACCAGGAACGGCTTGAAATGCCGGGCCACGGCGTAAGCGCGGGTTTCGCAGGTTTGCTGGTCGACGCCATGGTGGGCGTTGGCCGACAGGGCGCTGCCCTGGCCGGTCTCGAAATACATCAGGTTCTGCCCCAGGGTGCCGCGCTTGAGGCTGAGGCCTGCGTCATAGCCTTCCTGCAGCACATTGAGGTTGATGCCGAAACTGGCGTTGGCCGCCTCGGTACCGGCAATCGACTGGAACACCAGGTCCAGCGGCACGCCGCGGTTGATCGCTTCGATCGAGGTGGTCACGTGGGTGAGCACGCAGGCCTGGGTGGGAATGTCATAGCGCTGGATGATGGCGTCGAGCATTTCCAGCAGCGCGCAGATCGAGGCGATGCTGTCGGTGGCCGGGTTGATGCCGATCATGGCGTCGCCGTTGCCGTACAACAGGCCGTCGAGGATGCTCGCGGCGATGCCGGCGGGTTCATCGGTGGGGTGGTTGGGTTGTAGGCGGGTCGACAGGCGCCCGCGCAGGCCCATGGTGCCGCGAAAACGGGTGACCACACGGATCTTCTGGGCCACCAGTACCAGGTCCTGCACACGCATGACTTTCGACACCGCAGCGGCCATTTCCGGGGTCAGCCCCGGGGCCAGCGCGCGCAGGCTGGTTTCGTCGGCGGCTTCGCTCAGCAGCCAGTCGCGCAGGCCACCTACGGTCAGGTGGCTGACCGGGGCAAAGGCCTGGGCATCATGGGTGTCGATGATCAGCCGGGTGACTTCGTCTTCCTCGTAAGGGATCAGGGCTTCAGTCAAAAAGTGCTTGAGGGGGATGTCGGCCAGGGCCATTTGCGCGGCGACCCGTTCACCGTCATTGCTGGCCGCCACCCCGGCGAGAAAGTCGCCCGAGCGAGCGGGGCTGGCCTTGGCCATGACTTCTTTGAGGCTGTCGAAGCGGTAGGTCTGTTGACCTGCCGTGTGTACAAAACTTGCCATACAGAATCTCCAGAACGCCGCAGGGCGGGCCTGCGGCGGAGGTGGCGTCGATCAGTGCAGGGCCTCTTCGGCCTTCTGGATCGCTGCGAATTCTTCTTCCGGTGTCCCGGCGACCAGGTGGTGCCGACTGTAGAAAGCAAAGTAGGCAATCAATACCCCATAAATCACCGCAGCGCCAATTACGACCCTGGGGTCGACCAGGAAGCCTGCGACGACAGCAAGGCAGGCCAGCACCAGGGCCACACCGGAGGTGAAGATGCCGCCCGGCGTACGATACGGGCGCTCCATTTTGGGGCGGCGAATGCGCAGGGTGATGTGCGCAGCCATCATCAGTACATAAGACAGCGTAGCGCCGAACACCGCCACCAGGATCAACAGGTCACCCTGGCCGGTCAGCGACAGGGCGAAGCCGATGATCCCGGGGATCACCAGGGCCAGCACCGGGGCCTTGCTCTTGTTGGTCTGCGAAAGCTTGCGCGGCAGGTAGCCAGCACGGGACAGGGCAAAGATCTGCCGCGAGTAGGCGTAGATGATCGAGAAGAAACTGGCGATCAGGCCGGCCAGGCCCACCAGGTTGACGAAGCCGCCCATCCAGGTGTTGCCGCCGTAGGCTTTGGACAGCGCCTCCACCAGCGGGTTGCCGGAGGCCTTCAGGGCTTCGGCACCGGCGCCGCCTGGGCCAACCACCAGGATCAGCAAGGCAAAGGCCAGCAGCACCAGCATGGCGCCGATCAGGCCGCGGGGCAGGTCGCGCTTGGGGTTCTTGGTTTCTTCGGCGGCCAGTGGCACGCCTTCGACCGCGAGGAAAAACCAGATCGCGTAGGGGATTGCCGCCCACACGCCCACATAGCCGAATGGCAGGAAGCTGCTGGCGCCAACGGCGTCGGTCTGGGCAATGTCGAACAGGTTGTTCACATCGAAATGCGGCACCATCGCCACCAGGAACACGCCCAGGGCAATGGCTGCCACGGCGGTGATGATGAACATCAGCTTGAGCGCTTCACCCACGCCGAAGATGTGGATACCGATGAAGATGATGTAGAAGGCGAGGTAGATCATCCAGCCGCCGATACCAAACAACGACTGGCAATAGGCGCCGATGAACACGGCAATGGCGGCCGGGGCAATCGCATACTCGATGAGGATCGCGGTACCGGTCAGAAACCCGCCCCAGGGCCCGAATGCACTGCGGGCAAAGCCGTAGCCGCCACCGGCGGTGGGGATCATCGAAGACAGTTCGGCCAGCGAAAAACACATGCACAGGTACATGGTGGCCATCAGCAAGGTGGCCAGGAACATACCGCCCCAGCCACCCTGGGCCAGGCCGAAGTTCCAGCCGGCGTAGTCGCCGGAAATCACATAGGCGACTCCCAGACCCACCAGCAGTACCCAGCCTGCCGCGCCCTTTTTCAGTTCACGTTGTTGGAAGTAGTCGGAACCGACTTTCTCGAAGTCGACAGAAGAGCCTGCCGGCGCGCTGCCGGTGTGATCGCTTGGCATAGGGTTCACCTGTTTTTTTTATCGTCACCGGCGGATGCCGGCCTGTGGTGATGGTCTTGCAGGAAGCGAGCCAGAGCGGTCCCGGGGGTGGGACCGCCCTGTTGCTGGTTTAGAAGAAGCCCAGCGGGTTGATGTCGTAGCTCACCAGCAGGTTTTTGGTTTGCTGGTAGTGGTCGAGCATCATTTTATGGGTTTCACGGCCGACGCCGGACTTCTTGTAGCCGCCGAACGCAGCATGCGCCGGGTACAGGTGGTAGCAGTTGGTCCACACACGGCCTGCCTTGATGCCGCGGCCCATGCGGTAGGCGCGGTTGATGTCGCGGGTCCATACGCCGGCACCCAGACCGAACTCGGTGTCGTTGGCAATCGCCAGGGCTTCGGCTTCGTCCTTGAAGGTGGTGACACTCACCACCGGGCCGAAGATTTCTTCCTGGAACACGCGCATCTGGTTGTTGCCCTTGAGCAGGGTCGGCTGGATGTAGAAACCGGTGGCAAGGTTGCCTTCGAGTTTCTCCACCTTGCCGCCGGTGAGCAGCTCGGCGCCTTCTTTCTCGGCGATCTCCAGGTACGAGAGGATCTTGTCGAACTGCTGCTCGGAGGCCTGGGCGCCGACCATGGTGTCGGTGTCCAGCGGGTCGCCGCGCTTGATCTGCTTGATCTTCTTCATCACCTCTTGCATGAACGCCGGGTAGATCGACTCCTGCACCAGTGCCCGTGACGGGCAGGTGCACACCTCACCCTGGTTGAAGAAGGCCAGCACCAGGCCTTCGGCGGCCTTCTCGATGAACGACTGCTCGGCCTGCATGATGTCTTCAAAGAAGATGTTCGGCGATTTGCCACCCAGCTCCACGGTGGACGGGATGATGTTCTCGGCAGCGCATTTCATGATGTGCGAGCCCACCGGGGTAGAGCCGGTGAAGGCGATCTTGGCGATGCGCTTGCTGGTGGCCAGGGCTTCGCCGGCTTCGCGGCCATAGCCTTGCACCACGTTGAGCACACCAGGTGGCAGCAGGTCGCCGATCACTTCCAGCAGCACGCTGATGCCCAGCGGCGTCTGCTCGGCAGGCTTGAGCACCACGCAGTTACCGGCGGCCAGGGCCGGAGCAAGTTTCCAGGCGGCCATCAGGATCGGGAAGTTCCACGGGATGATCTGACCGACCACGCCCAGGGGTTCATGGATGTGGTAGGCCACGGTGTTGCCGTCGATTTCCGCGGCGCCGCCTTCCTGGGCGCGCAGGCAGCCGGCGAAGTAGCGGAAGTGGTCAGCGGCCAGGGGGATATCGGCGTTCAGGGTTTCGCGGATGGCCTTGCCGTTGTCCCAGGTTTCGGTGATGGCCAGCAGTTCGAGGTTCTGTTCGATGCGGTCGGCGATCTTCAGCAGGATCAGCGAGCGGGCCTGGGCCGAGGTTGTGCCCCAGGCGTCTGCGGCAGCATGGGCGGCGTCCAGGGCTTTTTCGATGTCTTCGGGACCGGAGCGCGGGAATTCGGCGATCAGTTTGCCGTTTACAGGCGAGATGTTTTCAAAGTACTGCCCTTTGACTGGAGCTACGAACTCGCCACCGATGTAATTCCCGTAACGGCTTTTGAAGGTGACTTTCGCGCCTTCGGTACCGGGATGTGCATAACGCATGGTGTGTCTCCTGGCTATTGTGCTTGTTGGTGGAGGATAAGAAGCATAGAGCAAGGGTTGGGCCAGTGTTTTCAGTGCCAGCTAAATCAAGGGCTTACGGTGTTTTTCTGGCGGCCTGGAGGGGCCGGTGTGGCAGCGGCGATACAGCCTGGGTGACACTTTGTACCGCTTGTGGCACAGCCTGTGACCCAGCGGTCAAGCCAGCATTGCAATGCCGGGACGGGTGGAGGATGCTGGGCTTATCTCGTCTGCGGAGAACAATAAAAAGTGCAGAACAATCACCTCAGCCGGCACGCCCGGCAAGTGCTTACGGTCACCCAGGGCAAGGCGCAAATGCAGGGGCCGGGCAGCGATCCGTCGATTGCCCGCTCATGGCTGCGCTGCCTTGAGGACTACCATCTGGACCCGGCCCAGAGCATGGCGCCCACCGTGCTTGAACATGGCCGCGTGCTGGAGAGCCGCGAGCGCCTGCAGCAGGTGCTGCAGATTGCCGGCACCGAGATGAACAGCCTGCACCAGCAGTTGTCTGGCGCCGGGCATGCGGTGCTGCTGACCGATGCCCGCGGGGTGATCCTCAATTGCGTTACGGCGCCGACCGAACGGCGTATTTTCGAGCGCGCCGGGCTGTGGCTCGGCGCTGACTGGAGCGAGGCCCGCGAAGGCACCAATGGCATCGGCACCTGCCTGGTCGAACGCCAGGCGCTGACCATTCACCAGGATGAACATTTCCGTGGCCGGCATACCGGCCTGACTTGCTCGGCCAGCCCGGTCTTCGACCCCCATGGCGAGCTGCTGGCGGTACTCGACGTGTCTTCGGCGCGTCCGGATGTGTCGCGCCAGAGCCAGTTCCACACCATGGCGCTGGTCAATCTTTCGGCAAAAATGATCGAGAGCTGTTATTTCCTGCGCTATTTTGAGAACCAATGGCTGCTGCGCTTTCACCTTCAGGCCGAGTCGGTCGGATTGTTCAGCGAAGGGCTGCTTGCGTTTGATGGCGATGGGCGGATTTGTGCGGTCAACCAAAGCGCCTTGAACCTGCTCGGCACCATCCGGGGCGGTGTGCTGGGCAAGCCGGTCGAGATGTTCTTCGACTGTGCGCTGGATGAGCTGTTCAGCCGCACGACGGCGCAGGCCAGCACCAGTTGGCCATTGCGCACCCGCGATGGCCGCTTGTTGTTCGCCAGCCTGCGGGGCCAGGTTCGCAACCCGGTAGTGCCTTCATTGGCGTCCCCGGCACCTGCTGCCAAGGTAGAGAAGGGCGGGGCGATTTGCCTGCTCGATCCGCTGTTGCAGAACGATTTCCGCCGGGCCGTGCGGGTGTTCGAGCGCGATGTTCCCTTGCTGATCAATGGTGAGACCGGCAGCGGCAAGGAGGCCTTCGCCAAGGCGGTGCACCAGGCCAGCCAGCGTGGCGACAAGGCGTTTGTTGCCCTCAACTGTGCCTCCATTCCAGAAAGCCTGATCGAGAGCGAGCTGTTCGGCTACCGGGGCGGAAGCTTCACCGGTGCCCGCAAGGAGGGCATGCGCGGCAAGCTGCAGCAGGCTGACGGCGGCACCTTGTTGCTGGATGAAATTGGCGACATGCCACTGGCCTTGCAGACCCGCTTGCTGCGGGTATTGGAAGACCGCATGGTGGTGCCGATCGGCGGGGAACCGCAGGCGGTCAACGTGCGCATCATCAGTGCCACCCACCGCAACTTGCTGGGGCGGGTAGAGGATGGCAGTTTCCGTGAAGACCTTTATTACCGCCTCAACGGCCTGGAGATCGAGCTGCCTGCCTTGCGTGAGCGTAGCGACAAATCCCAGTTGCTCGATTTCATCCTCGCCGAGGAAGCGGGTAGTCAGGTTGTGAGCCTGGAACCGTCGGCACGGCAGGCGTTGCTGGCATTCGCCTGGCCCGGGAACGTGCGCCAGTTGCGTAATGTGCTGCGCACCTTGGTAGCGCTGTGTGATAACGGCATCATCCGCCACACCGACCTGCCAGCCACAGTGACTGCTGTAGGAGCGGGCTTGCCCCGCGATAGCAGTCCCTCAAACCCTCCACCTCACAGAACAGGCCAAGACGCTGCACCACCGCTCCTGCAGTGCGCCGAGCGCGATGCCTTGCTTGCCACCCTCGAGCAACTTCGCTGGCACATGACCCATGTCGCCGCGCAGTTGGGTGTCAGCCGCAATACCTTGTATCGAAAACTTCGCAAGCACGGTATCGCCCGCAGTCTTTGAGCGAAACACAGGATGCGATTTCCTGTGCGCTGGGCTACCCTGCCTCGACGTTTTGCGAGGTCGATCATGCACATTCATATTCTCGGTATTTGCGGCACTTTCATGGGTTCGCTGGCGGTGCTGGCCAAAGAGCTCGGTCATCGCGTCACAGGCTCCGACGCCAATGTCTATCCCCCCATGAGCACCCAGCTTGAGGCCCAGGGCATCGAGCTGACCCAGGGCTACGACGCCGCCCAGCTGGACCCGGCGCCCGATCTGGTGGTGATTGGCAACGCACTGTCCCGTGGCAATCCTGCGGTGGAATACGTGCTCAACAAGGGCCTGCCTTACGTGTCGGGTCCGCAGTGGCTGGCCGACCATGTGCTGCAAGGTCGCTGGGTGCTGGCGGTTGCCGGCACGCATGGCAAGACCACCACCAGCAGCATGCTGGCCTGGGTGCTGGAACATGCCGGCATGAGCCCGGGCTTTTTGATTGGCGGTGTGCCACAGAACTTCTCGGTGTCGGCGCGCTTGGGCGGCACGCCGTTCTTCGTGGTCGAGGCTGACGAATACGACAGCGCCTTCTTCGACAAGCGCTCGAAGTTTGTCCACTACCGCCCGCGTACTGCGATCCTCAACAACCTCGAGTTCGATCACGCGGATATCTTCCCTGATCTGGCAGCGATCGAGCGTCAGTTCCATCACTTGGTGCGCACCATTCCGAGTGAAGGTCTGGTCATTCATCCGACCACCGAGCTTGCGATCGAGCGGGTCATCAAGATGGGCTGCTGGACACCGGTACAAACCACCGGCGAAGGCGGGCAGTGGCAGGTCAAGCTGCTCAGCGCCGACGGTTCGCGTTTTGAAGTCAGCTTTGAAGGCGAGACTCAAGGCGTGGTCGAGTGGGAACTGACCGGCCAGCACAACGTGGCCAACGCCCTGGCAACCCTGGCCGCAGCCCGCCATGTTGGTGTGGTACCGGCGATGGGTATTGCCGCATTGAGCGCATTCAAGAGCGTCAAGCGTCGCATGGAGAAAGTCGCCGAAGTGCAGGGCGTGACCATCTATGACGACTTCGCGCACCACCCGACTGCTATTGCCACCACCCTCGACGGCCTGCGCAAGCGCATTGGCGATGCGCCGCTGATCGCGGTGATCGAGCCTCGTTCCAACTCGATGAAGCTGGGCGCGCACCGCGATGGCTTGCCGGAAAGCGTCAACGATGCCGACCAGGTCATCTGGTATGCGCCACCCAACCTGGGGTGGGACCTGGCCGCCACTGCCGCCGAGTGCAAGGTGCCTGCCGTGGTTGCCGACAGCCTTGAAGCGATCATCGAGCGGGTCAAGAGCCAGGCCAAGCCCGGCACCCAGGTGGTGATCATGAGTAACGGTGGTTTTGGCGGGCTGCACGGCAAGCTGGCCGAGGCGCTGAAATGAGCGGGCCGGAACGCATCACTCTGGCCATGACCGGGGCTTCGGGGGCGCAGTATGGGCTGCGCCTGCTCGATTGCCTGGTGCGCGAAGACCGGGAGGTGCACTTTCTGATCTCCAAGGCCGCGCAACTGGTGATGTCGACCGAAACCGACGTGGTGCTTCCGGCCAAGCCTCAGGCGATTCAAACCTTTCTCACCGAGTACACCGGCGCTGCCGCCGGGCAGATTCGCGTGTACGGCAAGGAGGACTGGATGTCGCCAGTGGCTTCCGGCTCCGGCGCGCCGGCAGCGATGGTGGTGGTGCCGTGCTCTACCGGCACGCTGTCGGCGATTGCCACGGGTGCTTGCAACAACCTCATCGAGCGTGCTGCCGACGTCACCCTCAAGGAGCGTCGCCAGTTGATCCTGGTGCCGCGTGAAGCGCCGTTCTCCACTATCCATCTGGAGAACATGCTCAAGCTGTCGAACATGGGCGCGGTGATCCTGCCTGCGGCGCCGGGGTTCTATCACCAGCCGCAGACCATTGATGATTTGATCGACTTTGTCGTGGCACGGATCCTCAATCTGCTGGACATCCCCCAGGACATGCTGCCGCGCTGGGGCGAGCATCACCTCGGCGCCGATGAATGAAGCGACTGCTCGGCGTGGCCGCGCTGTGTGTGCTGGTCAGTGGTTGTGCCAGCGTACGCACACTGGATGCCGCCAAGCCTGGGGCACCGTTGGTCTATAGCGGTACGCGGCTTGACCTGTATGCACTGCAAGGTGGGTGTTGTGCGATGGACCGCTTTGGCGCCGAGGCGCCGCGTTATCCGGGGCTGGATCTGCCGGGGAGCCTGTTGCTCGACACCTTGCTGTTGCCGTTGTCGGTGTTGACGGCATTGGGAATCGGGTTTCAGGCGACGGGTGGGTTGTAATGACATCGCGGGGCAAGCTCGCTCCTACAGCAACATTGTAGGAGCGGGCTTGCCCCGCGATCGGTTTTACCTGCCGAGCCTGCGCAATTCGTCGGACTCGACAATGCGAATCCCGTCCTGCTCTTCCAGCGCCAGGCGCCACAGTGCGCGGGCCAGCTGGCAGGCTTCGATACCACGGAACTTACCGGGAATGAGTTTGGCCAACGGCCCGGCAACCTGATCGGCCAGGCGTGGTTCCAGCCGATCACCCAGCAACAGGGAAGGGCGGGCGATGGTCAGTTGCGGCCAGTCCTGGGCCTTCAAGGCTGCTTCCATTTCGCCCTTGACCCGGTTGTAGAAGATCCGCGACCGACGGTCGGCGCCCAGGGCGCTCAACACCAGCAGGTGCCTGGCACCCATCTCCCGGGCACGTTTGCCGAACGCCACCACCATGTCCAGGTCGACGGCACGAAAAGCCGATTCGGACCCTGCCTGTTTGATTGTGGTGCCCAGGCAGCAGAACGCGATGTCGACACGACCGGCCAGTTGCGGCAGGAAGATTGCCGGATCGCCGACCGGGTTTTCCAGGTGCGGGTGCTCGGCCAGCGGGCGACGGGTAGGGGCTAGCACGCGACTGACGGTTGGCTCGTTGAGCAACCGGTCGAGCAGATGTTCACCAGTGAGACCGGTGGCTCCGGCAAGCAGGATATGCTGAGGCGTCAAGTACATGATGTCTCTCCCTTGATACAGTCAGCTTAGTGGCTGCTGGCATTTTTTGCATGTCCCGTCTCATTTGCCGTTTTGCTTTCCAGGGCTTTGCGCGCCTGCTGCTGGCGCAAGCGTTGCCAATGTGCCACTACGTCCTTGGGGGCCCAGATTTGCGGCTCGGAGGCCTCGAAACCCTCTACCGCTTCGCGCTCGGCAACGCTGGCGCTGGCTTGATCAAAGGCCTGCTGCAGGTCGTCGGTTTGGTTCAGGGCCTGGGCGAACAAGGCATCGCCGAAGTAGGTAAAGTCTGCTTCTTCAGAGCAGCCGAACGACACACGGTCCGCCCGAGAGGCGGTCATGATCAATGTCTTGTCGTCTTTGAGCGAGTCGATGTAGCCCCCTGAATAGCAGGCCGAGATGACAATGATCTTGTCGCGATCTTTCAATGGCGCCAGTGTACTGGCGAGGGCATCGGCTGGCAGGTCGGCCAGTTGCAGGCGTGGCTGATCGAGTACCAGTTCGTGCTCGTGGCTGCCGTGGGTGGTCAGGTAGATGAACACCAGGTCTTCGGGGCCGGTGCGCTCGGCCAGGGTGCGAACGGCGCGGGCAAGGTTTTCGCGGGTGGCCATGGGCCGGTCATCGAGGTGGTCGCGATGATTGACCAGGCTGATTTGCCCCGTGGCGCCAAAGCGGCTCTTGAGCATGGTGCTGACATAGTCGGCCTCGCGCAGAAACACACTCTGCTTGCCGTCGCCGGCCAGGGTCAGGCTGTACAGTTCGATCTGCGGCGTGGACGCCGGAATCTGCTTCAGTGCCTGCTCCAGCAGCGGCCCTTGGTTCAGCAGTGCCAGTTCCAGCGGGTCAGGCAGCAGCTTGCCCATCTCGTCGCGCACGCGCAGGCCGTTGATCCATTCACCGCTCTGGCTGCTGCCATCGGTGAGGGTCAGGCGGCCACGGCCATGGTAGGTGTCGTTGTCAAAGCCGCCGACATACAGGCTGCCATCGGCCAGCTGCAAGCGACCGTTGCCGGAGAAGCGCCAGTCGCGAAAGTTGCCCTTGTAATGGCTGCCATCGCTGGCGATCAGCTCGCCTTTGCCATTGAGGGTGCCGTCCTTGAACTGCCCGATCCAGACATCACCGTCGACGCTTTCATAGCGGCCACGACCTTCCAGGCGATTGTCGCGAAAGGCGCCGATGTATTGGTCGCCTTCGGCACTGTTGTAGGTGCCGCTACCTTCGAGTTGGCCGTTGACGAAGCGCCCGCTGAACTGGTTGCCGCTGGCATCGCTGCGAATGCCTTCACCATTGGGTTTGCCGCGGGCGAACAGGCCCTGGTACTGACTGCCGTCGGCGAGTTCGAGGTGGCCTGCACCGTTGTATTGGTCGTCATTGAACTGGCCGCGATACAGCAGACCGCTCTCTTTGAGGGTGCCTTCGCCATCGCGTCGGCCGAGCTTGAAGCCGCCGGTATAGCTGCTGCCTGAGGTTTTCAGGGTGCCCAGGCCATGGAACAGACCTTGCTGGAACTGGCCGCGATAGACTTCGCCGTTGCTGCCGTGCCATTCGCCCTGGCCGTGCCACTGGCCATTGAGGAAGTTGCCGGCGTACCAACTGCCGTTGGGGTAGTCGATGCGGCCTTCGCCTTGCAGCAGGCCTTCGACCACCTGGCCCCGGAAGCGACCACCATCGGGCAGGCGTGCATCCGGTGGAGACAGGGGTTCGCCATCGCCACAAGCGGTGAGCAGCAAGGTCAGGGCAAGAGGAACAAGTGGGCGCATGACGGGGTCCAGGCGGGTGAGGCCCCGAGTATGCCGCAGAATGCGCCGACTGAAACAGCCACCGGGGCTGTTTCAGTTTCGGGCAGGCTCAGACGAAGCAGAGTGTCAGTGGTTCGGCGATGTAGGCGGGCTTTTCCTGGCCTTCGATTTCCAGGGTGGCGGTGAGCTTGAGCAGCCACTGGCCGGGCTTTTTCTCGGTGGCGTCGGCCAGGTCGACCTTGAGTCGGACCTTGCTGTCGACCTTGACTGGCTGGATGAAGCGCACGCTGTCCAGGCCGTAGTTGACGACCATCTTCAGGCCCTCAGGCAGGACCACGATGCCTTCCATCAACTGGGGGATCAGCGACAGGGTGAGAAAGCCATGGGCAATGGTGCTGCCAAATGGCGTTTCTGCCGCCTTTACCGGGTCCACATGGATGAACTGAAAGTCACCTGTGGCCTCGGCAAACAGGTTGATGCGGTCTTGGTCGATGGTCAGCCATTCGGAACGTCCCAGTTCCTTTCCAACGTACTGCGAAAGCTCTGCAACAGGTACAAAGGGCATCTTGACTCTCCAGATTGTCTTTGGATTTCTTATGACGTAGGCAGATTCAAACACCTAAGATCAGCACGCCTGCACAAAGCGGTCAAGTCGCCATATTTTCGGCGAATATCAGGTTATAGGCAGGTCGTTAGCGTGCTTATAATGGCCGCCAGGCCCAAAGGAGGTAGTTATGCTGTTGCGTGGATTGACCTGGCTGGTGTTGTTTCAATTGCTTGGGACGGCGATCAATCACCTGTTTGTGCCTTTTCTGCCCGGTGCCATCCTTGGGCTGCTGTTTTTGCTGGTGTTCCTGATGGTGCGCGGCGAAGTGGGGGCGCCGCTGAGCGAGGCCGCCAATAGCCTGCTGCGCTACCTGCCGTTGCTGTTGGTGCCACCGGCGGTGGGGGTGATGGTTTATGCCGCCGATATCGCTGCCGACTTCTGGGCCATCGTCGGTGCCTTGGTGCTTTCGGCGTTGATCACCCTGGCGTTTGTCGGTGTGCTGATGCAAAAGCTGATCGCCCGCCAGGGCAAGCGTGAGGAGCGGTCATGAGCCTGGATTGGGGCGGAGCCCTGGACGCCGTCATTCATCATCCGCTGTTCGGCATCGGCATCACTCTGGGGGCTTACCAACTGGTGTTGGCCGCCTACGAGAAAACCCGCTGGATCTTCTTGCAGCCGGTGCTGGTGTCGATGCTTGTGGTCATTGGCGTACTGCTGACGTGTGGTCTGACCTACAGCGAATACCGCAAAAGTACCGAAATCATGAGTATCCTCCTGGGCCCAGCGACGGTCGCCCTGGCGGTACCGCTCTATCTCAACCTGCGGCGGATTCGCCAACTGTTCTGGCCGACCTTTACTACGCTGGTATTCGGAGGGGTCTTTGCGACCGGCGCCTGCTTGCTGTTGGGGTGGTGGTTTGGTGCCGAACACATGATTCTGATGACCATGGCGCCCAAGTCGGTGACCTCGCCGATTGCCATGCTGGTCGCCGAACAGATTGGCGGCGTGGCGGCCCTGGCGGCGGTGTTCGTGCTGATTACCGGGGTGATCGGGGCGATTTTCGGTCCCGGGCTGTTGTCACGTTGTGGTGTGCACAGCCCCGAGGCCCGAGGCATGGCCCTGGGAGTGACCGCTCATGCGGTGGGTACCTCGGTGGCGCTGCAGGAAAGTGATGAGTGCGGGGCCTTCGCGGCGCTCGCGATGAGCCTGATGGGGGTCGCCACAGCGGTGTTCCTGCCTCTCGCGGTCAGCCTGGCTGTTTAAGGAGTTGCAATGACGTTACCCCTGTTTCCGCTCAATACAGTGCTGTTTCCGGGTTGCTATCTCGATCTGCAGATCTTCGAGGCGCGCTACCTGGACATGATCGGTCGCTGCATGAAGCAGGGCGGCGGGTTTGGCGTTGTCTGCATTCTTGAGGGTGAGCAAGTCGGCAAGGCACCCGAAGGCTATGCCTCGATTGGGTGCGAGGCGCTGATTCGCGATTTCCAACAGCAGGACAACGGCTTGCTCGGCATTCGCGTCGAGGGCACCCGGCGTTTTCGTGTAGAGCAGGCGCACGTGCAAAAGGACCAGTTGTTGCTGGCAGAGGTGCAGTGGCTGCAGGATCTGCCCGATACGCCATTGCGCGATCAGGATGATGATCTGCTGGCCTTGCTCAAGGCCTTGGGCGAGCACCCGATGGTGGCCGCGCTGGACATGCCGGCCCAGGTCCTGGGCCAGCAATCCCTGGCTAATCAGCTTGCCTATCTGCTGCCCTTCGTTGAGGAAGACAAACTCGATCTCCTGGCCATTGACGCGCCGCAGCAACGCCTGGATGCCATCCAGGCGTTGCTCGATCGACTGCAGGGCGAGCTGTTCGCCTGAGCCTCAGTACTGGTAGCGCACCAGGGCGTGAGGCAGGGCGTGCAGGCTGAAAAAGGCCAGCAAGGCAACGCACGCCGGCAGGATCAACCACCAGACCTTCAGCGGCAGGGCCGCAAGCGGCTCACGGTGCTGGGTCAGGGTCAGGCTGGTGGCGCACACGCAGCAGGCAAGCATGGCCCCGGCAAGGATATCGGTCGGCCAGTGCGCGCCCAGGTACACCCTC